>NZ_JBDGTV010000013.1:0-206310 GCF_042216475.1 Halosegnis sp. | reverse complement strand
TGCACAGCCAGTCCAGTCAGCGGGTTCTGGAGGAACTCGCTGAAGCCTTCAACTCCTGGTACGAGAAACGGAAAACCGATGATCGGGCGAATCCACCCGGCTACCGCAAAAAGAACTACCACGACGACGAGGGCCGACGCGTCCACGAGGAACACCCGCGTTCAACGGTGACGTGGAAGCAGAACGGCATCCGCCACGACCCAAAGCACAACCGCGTCCGCCTCTCCAAAGGTGCGAACCACAAAGACCACCCGCGCGACCGCGACTACATCCTCGTCGAGTACGAGACGCGTCCCGGCGTCGAAGTCGAGAACCTCCAACAGGTCAGGGCCGTCTACGACCAGCAGAAGGAACGATGGGAGCTACACCTCGTCTGCAAAGACGAGATCGAGACACCCACCGCTCCCGGCACCGAGACGGCAGGTGTTGACCTCGGCATCAGCAACTTCGCCGCGGTCGCCTACAGCACCGAGGACGCCGACCTGTACCCCGGTAACCGCCTGAAACAGGACGGGTACTACTTCCCGAAGGAGATCGCCAAGTGCGATGACTCGGGTGGTGAGCGGGCGACTCGGTTGCATCGGAAGTGGTCGGAGCGCCGCACTCACTTCTTCCACGCCCTCGCCAAAGACATCGTAGAGCGATGTATCGAGAAGGGCGTTGGCCGCATCAACGTCGGCAAGCTCGAAGGCGTCCGCGAGGACGGGAACAGCGACTCGAAGAACTGGGGCACGCACGGCAACCTCGACCTGCACGGGTGGGCGTTCGACCGCTTCACCTCGATCCTCGAGTACAAGGCGAAGGTCGAGGGCATCGAGGTCGTGGAAGTCTCCGAGGAGGACACGAGCAAGACGTGTTCCGTGTGCGGTCGTGAAGACGGCAGTCAGCGCGTCGAACGCGGCCTGTACGTGTGCGAGTCGTGTGATGCGGCGTTCAACGCCGACGTGAACGGGGCGGAGAACATCCGTCTCAACATCAACGAGGAAAGTAACTCCGAGTCTGCACCCGGTTCGGGTGGGGATAGGAGTACCGGCTGGTTGGCACAGCCAGCAGTCCACCTGTACGACCTCACCTGCGGATTCCAACCGCAGGCCGAGGTGGTGGACTGCAAACCCTAATATCCCAACGTTCGGGAATCCCACCCCTTCAGGGGTGGGAGGAGGTCAACCGCAACGAGTATCAGGACGTGTTCGCCTGACTGTCGTCGGTAATTCGGATACTGTTGCCGAGGTAGTTCCTGAGTGCAGTCGTCGCGTCCTCCGCACGGAATCGGTTGAGGTCTGCAGCGATGGCCGACTTGAGTTGCTCGTGGTAGTCACGGTCGCAGGCGAGCTCGCGAAACTCGATAGATTCGACAGTAACTCCGAGTGTCTTCTCGGCGCGTTGCCGGAGATGTGTGGGGTCATTGGCTTCGCCACGCCAGCAGTTGTCGCGGAAGAATAGCCATCCATCCTTGCCCGGTGGAGGCGCGCTTGCGGAGTATCGTCTCGAACCTATTGGGCGATAGTGATACATCCTCGTCCGTTGGTTCGACCCGGAACTGTGCTCGGAAGACGTACGCCCCCTCCATTCAGTCCGCGAGTTCGTTCAGTCGCGTCGCGAGATCGATGTCCTTCTGGGTGACACCACCTGCGTCGTGCGTCGTTAGCCGCACCTCGACCTCACGCCACTCGACAGTCATGCTGGGATGGTGGAACGCCTCTTCGGCAAGGCCACCCGCGGCGGCGGCAAAGCCGACGCCCTCAAGATAAGAGTCGAACTCAAACGTCCGGGCAATCTGTTCGCGGTCGCCGTGCCAGCCATCGGGAAGTCGTGCCTCAAGTTCTTCTGCTGAGAGCGTCTCGCTCATACAGTCCGGTCGGGCGGCGGCGACATAAACGCGGCGTCGGTCCCACCCACATAAACACACTCTAGGTACAAAGAGAAGGGGCTAAACCATTCCAACGTAGAGTATACTATGCCACCGGACGGCTACAGACCGTTTGACACCCGTTGCTGGGGGGTGATGGGTGTCGTGGTGGTTCGGGGACGCACCCGCCCGCCCGGCCGGCCACTTTTCACGCCGGCCGGGTGGGTACGTTCCGAAACAGGCCAATTAGTCGCGAGTCTGACCCTCTGGTCGGAACCGCTCAGCGATGCCTCTCTCGCGAGTCGACCCGGCGAGTAGACCACAGGCCGCGACAACCGCAAGCACAGCAACCGTCGCGAAGGCGACAGACTGGCCGTAGTTCTGTCGGCCGAGGACAAGCAGGCCGGCTACGAGCGTTGCGGCGACGCCCGACAGGTGTTGGCTCCGGCCTGTTGAGAGCCATGCTGTCGCAGCCAGCAGTGCGGCGAAGGCCGTGAGCAGCAGCGCGTAGTAGCCAACCTGCACCGCCGAGCCGAACGAGAACAGCAAGCGCGGCGAGACGACGGCCGCCGGGACAGCGAGTAATCCCCCCGCGAGCGCCGCGTAGCGACCGCCAACCGAGCTGACGTGCCGCCCGTAGCTCCACGCCGCGGCGAGGCTCACCAGCCCGAAGATGGCCGTCGCCGTCGTGAAGTGGGCCACGAGGACGAGCCACTCGTACGTCGTCACTGTCAGCATGCCAAGCACCACCTGCACCGGGAGGATGACCAGCGCCACTCCTAATGCTACTTGAATCCGCCGGGGTTGGCCCGTTAGCCGGGCGGCGGCGGTGGCCCCGAGAACCACCAACCCCGTGGTGCCAGCGACGACACGGTGAATCCACTCCACGAAACTCAGGTAATCGGCAGGGAGGAGACCGCCGAGCGGCCCGTCACACAGCGGCCACCGCTGGGCGCACGTGAGGCCCGCTCCCTCGGCGGCCGTAAATACACCGAGCAGCATCGTCACCCCCGCGAGTAGTACGGTGCCCGCGGCGACTCTCCGAAACTTCATACCTTGGTTCGGAACCGGCTGGACTTAACGGACGCGCTTCTGTTAATTCGACAAGCGACGAACGCCGTTTCGGGTAGGTTTTTGAGGCTGCCGTGCCGTCCTCCGGCATGGGATTAGAAGAAGACGCGCTGGAGTATCACGCGTCGGACCCCCCGGGTAAGGTGGAGATTTCGACGACGAAGCCGACGAACACCCAGCGTGATCTCTCGCTGGCGTACTCTCCCGGCGTCGCCGCGCCGTGTCGCGACATCGCGGAGAACCCTGCCGACGCCTACCGCTACACGACGAAGGGAAACCTCGTCGGCGTCGTCTCGAACGGGTCGGCGGTGCTCGGCCTCGGCGACATTGGCGCGCAGGCGTCCAAGCCCGTGATGGAGGGGAAGGGCGTCCTGTTCAAGCGATTCGCCGATATCGATGTCTTCGATATAGAACTCGATCAGGCGGAGCCTGACGAGATAATCACGAGCGTGCGGGCGATGGAGCCAACGTTCGGTGGTATAAATCTTGAAGATATTTCGGCGCCCGCCTGCTTCGAGGTGGAAGAGCGGCTGCGTGAGGAGATGGATATCCCCGTGTTCCACGACGACCAGCACGGGACCGCTATCATCTCCGGGGCGGCCCTGCTCAACGCCTGTGACATTGCCGATAAGGAGCTTTCTGAGCTGGAGATTGTCTTTTCGGGTGCAGGCGCGTCGGCACTGGCGACGGCACGGTTCTACGTTTCACTGGGTGCCCGCCGCGAGAATATCGTGATGTGTGACTCCTCCGGACCGATTACGCCGGATCGTGAGGACGTCAACGAATACAAGCGGGAGTTCGCCAACAAGACGGACGCCGACGGACTCGCGGACGCGATGGCGGGCGCAGACGTGTTCGTGGGGCTGTCGGTCGGTGGAATCGTCTCGCCGGAGATGGTACGGTCAATGGCTGAGAACCCCATCATCTTCGCGATGGCAAACCCCGATCCGGAGATTGGCTATGAAGAGGCGAAGGAAGCCCGCGAGGACACTGTCATCATGGCGACGGGCCGCTCAGACTACCCCAACCAGGTGAACAACGTACTGGGGTTCCCGTTCATCTTCCGGGGGGCGTTAGACGTCCGGGCAACCGAGATCAACGAAGAAATGAAGCGAGCTGCGGCAGAGGCGCTCGCGAAGCTCACCAGACAGGACGTGCCGGACGCGGTGGTGAAAGCGTACGGCGACGAGCCGCTACAGTACGGCCCGGACTACGTAATCCCGAAGCCGTTAGACCCTCGCGTGCTGTTCGAGGTGGCGCCGGCTGTCGCAGAGGCGGCTATCGAGTCGGGGTGTGCCCGGGTCGACCTGGACCTTTCACGGTATGCCGAGCAGCTTGAGGCGCGGCTGGGGAAGGGTCGTGAGATGATGCGTGTCGTCCTCAACAAGGCGAAGTCCGACCCCAAGCGGGTCGTGCTCGCGGAGGGGAACGACGAGAAAATGATTCGTGCGGCCTACCAACTGACCGAGCAGGGCATCGCGGAGCCGGTACTGGTGGGTGACCGCGAAGGAATCCGGCGGACCGCAGATCGGCTTGGCCTGGACTTTGCGCCCGAAGTGGTCGATCCCAGTGAAGCAAACCTCGCACCATACGCCGAGCGGCTCCACGAACTGCGTCAGCGGAAGGGTATCACCCGCCGGGAGGCGGACGAACTCGTCACCGACGGCAACCACCTCGGGAGCGTAATGGTGGAAATGGGCGACGCTGACGCGATGCTCACCGGGCTGATGCACCACTACCCTGAGGCGCTGCGCGCACCGCTGCAGGTCATCGGCACTGCGGCGGACGCGCAGTACGCGGCGGGGGTGTACATGCTGACGTTCAAAGACCGGGTGGTCTTCTGTGCAGACACGACGGTCAACCAGGACCCTGACCCGGAGGTGCTGGAAGAGGTGACCAAGCAGACGGCGAAGCTGGCCCGGCGGTTCAACGTGGAGCCACGGGCGGCTCTACTCTCGTATTCGGATTTCGGCACTGTCGATAACGAGGGAACACGGAAGCCGCGGGCCGCCGCCGCCAGTCTGCGGGCTGATTCCGACGTGGACTTCCCCGTCGACGGGGAGATGCAGGCAGATACCGCCGTCGTTGAGGAGCTCCTGACGGAGGACTACGAGTTCTCGACGCTGGAGGGGCCGGCGAACGTGCTGGTGTTTCCGAATCTGGAGGCAGGCAACATCGCGTACAAGCTGCTCCAGCGGCTGGGGGGTGCGGAAGCGATCGGGCCGATGCTGGTGGGGATGGACAAGCCGGTGCACGTGCTTCAGCGGGGTGACGAGGTGAAGGATATCGTCAATCTGGCGAGCGTCGCCGTCGTCGACGCACAGGACGACTGACTCCCGCGGCAGGTCGACAGTTTGGTGATTGCAGGCGGGTTCGTCGGCCGAATGGCCGGAATTTCGGCTTCGAAACGTTCAAATTTTCGAGCCTACCAGGTGAGGTATGACGCGCGACACAAACCTGAACCGTCGGACATATCTCGCTGGTATCGGTGCCAGTAGCATCGCCGCGCTAGCCGGTTGCACCGGACTGGGTGGCGGCGGCTCGGAGGACACTGTCACAATCGGGTCGGATATCCCCTACCAACCGTTCGAGTATCGCACGGAAGAGGGAGAGCTCGTCGGCTTCGATGTCGAGATTGCCAACGCGGTGTTCGGCGACCAGCTCGGCCTTACGCCGGAATTCGAGAAGACCAGCTTCGACGGCATCATCCCGTCTCTCAACAATAGGAACTTCCGGGTCATCATGAGTGCGATGACCATCAATGAGGAACGCGCTCAAAAGGTCGACTTTTCGGACCCGTATTTCACCGCCTACCAGACCGTGCTGATATTGAAAGACAGCGGCATCACCGCAAAGGAGGACCTCCGCGGGCAGAACATCGGTGTCCAGAAAGGCACGACCGGCGAAGGGGCCGCCGAGGCGCTCAAAGAGGAGTTCGACGGCGAACTCACCATCAAGAGTTACGACCAGATTACGGGCGCGTTCGACGCGCTGTTGAACAATCAGGTTGACGCTGTCATCAACGACAACACTGTCAGCGCACGATTCGCCAAGGAGCGGGAGGAGGTCGTCTTCCTCGAAGGAGAAGGCGAGGCTGCAGCCCAAGGGAAGGACGCGCCACCGTACCTCACGCTCACCGTCGAAGAGTATGGTATTGCGTTCCGACAGGACGACGACGAGTTCCGCAAGCAGGTCAACGAGGCACTCGCGACCATCCGCGAGGACGGCACGTACGACAAGATTTACGACAAGTACTTCGGCTGACCGCGCGGCTACGACAGTTTCAAGCGCCGCCGTCGGGTTGATACCCGCATGGCAGACGGGTACGCTGACTCCGAGACCGCCGAGGAGGGCACCGGCGGCGGACTTCTGATGCGCGACACACTGGTGCGCCGGGCCGGCGAATTGCTCGCAGCCGGCTTCCTTCTCCTCGTCGGCGGGATGGTGACTTGGATCGTCTCGACACAGGTCGATTTCGGCCTGCTCGAAGCCGTCTTCCCCCGGTTCGTCGAGGCGTTTTTCCTTGTCGTCCAGATTGTCGTCGTTGCGAGCCTCCTGTCGGTGACGCTCGGCGTTCTCGTCGGACTGGGTCGCATCTCAACGTCACCGCTGACGAGCCGCATCGCCAAGGGATACGTCGAATTCTTTCGCGGCACCCCCTTGCTGTTCCAGTTGTTCGTCATCTTCTTCGGGATTCCACGACTGTGGCCCACTGGCGCGTTCCCGTTCGAGAATTGGGCCGTTCCCGCGGCGATTATCGGGCTGACGCTTAACCACGGTGCCTACGTTGGCGAGGCCATTCGCGGCGGCATCGCGGCCGTTGCGGACGGCCAGATGGAGGCAGCCCGGTCACTCGGCATGTCGCGGGTGATGGCGCTTCGGGAGGTTGTGTTGCCGCAGGCGTGGCGCAACGCGCTCGCGGCCATCGGCAACGATCAGATTATCCTCGTGAAGGACACGTCGCTGCTCACCGTCATTGCTGTCCCGGAAATAATGAGCGTTTTCCGGAATATCAATTCGAACCAGCTTGATCCATGGACGCCACTGGTGTGGGTGTGTCTGTTCTACCTGGCAATCACGATGTCGATGAGCCAGCTAGTGAACGCGCTTGAGTCGCGGGCCGACTGGAGCGGAGACGGCGGCCGGCTGGGTCGTGCCAGTGCTGCAGTCCGCGAACGGCTCTCTCGGGGTGAGACACGGTGAGCCGCGCACTCGTCGAATACGAGCGTGTGGACAAGTACTTCGGCGAGACCCATGTCCTCAAAGAGGTCGATCTCTCGGTGGCGAACCGGGAGGTCGTGGTCGTCGTCGGTCCGTCAGGGTCCGGCAAGTCGACACTACTCAGGTGTGCAAACCGGCTTGAGGAGATTCAGGGCGGCGAGATTCGTATCGACGGCGAGCCAATCTCCGGGCCAGACGCAAACGTGAACGAACTCCGTCAGCAGGTCGGGATGGTGTTCCAGTCGTTCAACCTGTTCCCCCACATGACCGCCGCGGGCAACGTCGCCGTCGGCCCTCACAAAGTGAAGGGTGTTCCAGAGACAGAGGCGAGACGGCAGGCGCGTGACCTGCTCGACCGGGTCGGCCTCGACGCGCAGGCGGATTCCTACCCGGACGAACTGTCGGGCGGTCAGCAGCAGCGGGTTGCCATCGCCCGCGCACTCGCGATGGACCCGCAAGTGATGCTGTTCGACGAGGTAACAAGCGCGCTCGACCCGGAGCTGGTCGGTGAAGTACTCGATGTGATGGGCGATCTGGCGACAGAGGGAATGACGATGCTCGTCGTCACCCACGAGATGGGGTTCGCCCGCGAGGTGGGCGACCGCATCGTGCTCATGTCTGACGGACGCGTGGTCGAGCAGGCGCCCCCAGAGGCGTTCTTCGAGAGTCCGCAGACGGAGCGGGGCAAGCGGTTCCTCTCTCGACTGTTGTAGTCACATGAACTCGCCGAGCCCGGACTGGGCTTCGTCGTCCGTTTCTGCCTCTTGTTCGGGCTCCGGCTCTCGGTCCGTGTCAGTTGTCTCCGCGTCCGTCGAATCAGCCGTCTGCTCGCGAGCCTCCGCCTCCAGCCGCCCAAAGACGTCGCCACCGTGGGCTTCTGCCTGCTCAGCGCGCAGCTCCTCGGCGTCTGCCACAATGTCCTGCACCTTGTTCGTCGACTCTCCCGAGCCAGTGACGAACGCCACTTCCTCAGTGCCAAACTCGTAGCGGGCGGCCATTCGCACGGTGAGTTCGCGGTTCGTGCAGTGGTGAGTCATCGCGGCGAGAAATGGAACGACATCGCGACGCGCCGTCGCCGTCGAGACGCCTGCTACTTCGGCGATGCGGCTTGCCACTTCGTCGCGGGTAGCGTCCTTCGACGAGCGGTAGGGGTGACCGCCGTACCGAGTCCAGCCGCCGCGGGTCTTCTCGCGAGCGGCCGCGACGCCGGCCGCGAGGTTGTCAGTTGCGTATCGCCAGTACGTGTATTCCTGAGTTGCGCGCACGCGACCCAGCCAGCGGTCGGCCCGCGCAAGGCGGGCGTACGCGCGGGCCAGTTCCTCGCCCTCAAACACCTTCGGTGCCTTGTCTTCCAGCCACAACAGCAGGTCGTCCGGCGTCTCGTCGACATCGTAGGTGACCTGTAGCGCATCCTCGGGAGACTCCTCTTTTAACACTGCATCGAGGAAGGCGAAGATATCCTTCGTCCGGTCGCGCTCGCCGCCGGTGACATCCTCAATACCGATGGCATCCCGCCCGTCCGCGATGGCCTGCAGGTCCTTTACCGCACCTCGGAGATCTCCGTCGTTACGGTCGGCGATACGCTTCAGCGCCTCCTCGTCGAACTCTATGGACTCTTTCCGGCAGAGGTCGCGCAATACAGGGAGAATCGAGCGCGCAGAGACATCGCGAAATTCGATAGTCTGGCAAGCGTTCCGCAAACCCCGGGACATCTCGTAGAAGTCGTTGGCTATGAGCACGACTGGCTGGCTTGCCTCCTTCGCGATACGGGTGACCGCGCGGGCGCCCCCTCGGTCGTATGTGCCGTGGATATTATCGGCCTCGTCCATGATGACGAGCCGCCGGCCGGGCTCACCCTCGGCCGCCTGGGTGAGCGTACTTGAGCGGGCGGCCTCGCCCGCGACCCGGTCGATAACGTCTCCAGTCCGTTGGTCGGAGGCGTTTAGCTCAATGACCGGCCAGCCCATATCGCTCGCGAGTGCGTGGGCCGCGCTCGTCTTGCCGACGCCTGGCGAGCCGTAGAGGATCACCGCTTCGCGGTGGTCGTCCCAGGTCTCGGCCCACTCGCGCAACTGGTCGCGGGCCTTGTCGTTGCCCCGCACCTCGGCAAGTGTCGACGGCCGGTATTTTTCCGTCCAGTCCATTACCAGAGCGTCGGCGCGTCCCGTGCTTAGTGGTTGTGGAGCCCTGTCGGTTCTGCGGTCTCGCTCGCCTGCGGCAACTCGACCGTCACGACAGAGCCACGCGGCTCCCTGTCCGTGATGCGAATGTGCCCACCGTAGCTCTCGATGAGTGTCGCGGCAATGGCGAGTCCCCCCTGTCCCGTCGCGTCCAGATCGTCGCGGACGCGGGCCTGCTCCTCGGCCGGGATGCCTGGTCCGTTATCCTCAACGGTCAACCGAACAGTTCCGTTCTCGCGCTCAACGGCGACACGCACCACGGGTCGCCGGCGTCGTTATGCTCGAGTGCGTTCTCAACGAGGTTGTCAACGACTGACCGCAGACCGGCGTTGGCACGGACAGGCGCGGCCTCAGGGATATCCGTCTCCACCGTTGCCTCCTGGGTCTCCGCGAGCCTAGCTGTCACCTCATTGGCGATGGCCGCAAGGTTGACCCGCTCCACGGCCGGGTCGCCGGCGAGCGTCTTCGCAACAGCCTCTGCCGTCTCGAGACGGGAGAGCGCCTCCTCGCTCTTTTCGGCGATGGTTGTCGCTGGATTGCGGCCCCCGCCGCCCCCGTCGATGTCGGCGTCAGCCGAAAGCAGGTCGGCGTACCCCTGTATAACCGTCAAGTCGTTCCGCAGGTCGTGTCTGATGAGACCGTTGACGAACTCCAGGGCCTCTCGAACCTCCTGCTGTCGGCGGGCCTCACCGCGGGCGCGGGCGGTCTGGTAGCCCGCAACGACTCCAGCGATGCTGCCGGCCTCCGCCGCTATCAGGAGCGGCAACAGCGGCTCGCTCACGATTCGACCCTCAGCGGCCCGAACCACGAGGGAGACACCCATGATGGTCGCGAACAGCACGCCGCCGAGCAGACACCACCGCCCAATCTGCCAGCGATCACCGGCCGAGAGATCGGTCCCAGAGAGCCGGTAACCGGCGTATACGAGCGCGAGCGCCGGGAGCCCGTCAAGGAGGAGCGAGACCGCGGGACCGACTGGGTCGTCTACCGCCGCAAGCTCTGTGACGTGGTGGCCGACGGCGAGGAGCAAGAGGGCGATGCCGACCGCCGCGACAAATCCCGATGCCCTGTCGGCGAGTCGACCGTCCATTACGTTCGCTACCGTCACCGCCGATTTAAATACTCGGTCTCTTGCAGAGCCGATAGAACGAGGAGAATCAGGGGCAGACGGTGGCTTTGAACGGCCAGACAGAAGCCAAGGGAGGGATTTGAACCCTCGAACTCCCGATTACAAATCGGGTGCTTGGACCACCCAAGCTCCCTTGGCGCATATTGCTATCCGCGGTCCGTGTTTGTATCCGTTTCGCGTTGGAGTCGCCGCTCGAACTCAACCCGGTGTGGCTCATAGCCGTGACGCCGGTAAAATTGACGCGCCCGCTCATTGGCTGCCATCGCGTCGAGCGTGACTGCCTCAGCCCCGGCTTCGGCGAGAGCGTCTTCCGCAGCCGCGAGCAGATTGCTGCCGATGCCCTCGCCGCGCCGCTCTGGGACCACATAGAGGTTCTCGATGACTCCTCGGTTGGTGTCCTGCTCATAGACGCCCGTTTCGGGGTGAAAGCTGACAAAGCCAACAACACCCTCTGGGTGGGCCTCCCAGTCATCAGCCGACTCCGGCAGGCGCGCGAGGGAAACCCCGCCGGTAACGAGCCGCCGTGACAGTGATTCGCGGATGTGCGCGCGATTGTCAGCCGGGCTGAGATGAGAGCCATGGGCGCGCTGACTGGCAGCCAACTGCACCCAGAGGTCGACAAGCGCGTCCACGTCGGCAGCCGTCGCCCGTTCGATGTCGGTCACGAGTCCAGCGCCTCGACGGCCGGCAGCGTATCGCCGGTGAGCATCCGGAGCGCGGCGCCGCCGCCCGTCGAGACGTGCGTGAACCCTTCGACGCCGAGCCGTCGCAGCGCCGCCGCGGTGTCACCGCCACCAACGATACTGTGTCGGGTACGCGTGGCCGCCTCATACAGTTCGCGGGTGCCATAGGCGAACGCCTCCTCCTCAAACACGCCCGCCGGGCCGTTGAGGACGGCAGTGCCAGCATCCTCGAGGACGTCGGCGTAGGCAGCCACGGTACGCGCGCCGATATCCATCGCCGGCTCTGTCGCTGGTAGGTCGCCCATCCCGAGTTCGACGCGCTCGCCATCTCGCTCGACGGCGACGTCACGGGGGAGGTAGATTCGGTGGCCAAACTCGTCGAGTAGATCACCGGCGCGCTTCACCGCCTCCGTTGAGCGGTCGTTGACCACTTCTGCTGAGGCAGCCCCGAGGGTGACCCCGTCTGCGAGGAGGAACGCGTTACCGACGATGCCGGCCACAAGAACGGCGTCTGCGAGCCCGCGCTCAAGCACCGACCGGGCGACGTCGATGGAGTCAGTCACTTTCGCGCCACCAAGGACGTATACCCGCGGGGTAGGCGACTCGTCGATGCCGCCAAGCACTTTGAGTTCTTGCTCCATCACTCGGCCAGCGTAGCTTGGTAATTTGCTCGGAAAGCCAATGAGCGATGGCTGGGCGCGGTGAGCCGCCGCGAAGGCATCGTTCACGTATGCGTCGAGTGTGGGCGACAACTTCGCGACCAGATGGGTGTCGGCGGCCGCGGATGGCTGCCACTCCATGTACTCTTCGCTGTAGAAGCGGGTGTTCTCCAGGACGAGCGCGCTCCCCGGTGAGAGCTCGCGAATACGCTCGCGGGCCTGTGCTGAGAAGGTGGCATCACAGTAGCCGACTGACGCGGAGAGTAGGTCATCGAGCCGGTTAGCGTGGGTCGCGAGCGGCTCGAATTCGTCACCGCCGGGTCGACCTTGATGAGCGAGGACGACGGTACGTGCACCCCGGTCACATAACTCCGCCAATGTGTCGACGTGGGCACGCAGCCGTGCATCGTCGGCCAACGAGCCGTCGCCCGCTAGCGGGCTGTTGATATCGACCCGGACCCCGACTGCCGCCCCCTCGGCGTCGAGGTCGTCGAGTGTCCGTGGCATGTGTAGTGCTCCCGGGGATGTCGCAAATGCGTTGCGTTCCGCGGTCAAGCCGTGTCACGGAGCGACAGGCATTTTACTTCGCCCGCCGGCGGTTATCTCGTGAATCGTACGCATGGGAGCCACTGAATCACTCGGAATCGACGGCCTCCGGGACTACGTTCGCAAGCCAAGCGTGGCGCTGCTGGCCGTTGCCGCCGTCTACCTGCTGATTGACCTGGCCGCAAAGCTGGCGGGGGTTTCGACGGGGGTTGCGGGCATCCAGCTGCTCGGCGGCGACGTCCCCGTTTCGAACGTCGTCGGCTTCGTTCTTGACGGCCTTATTCTCGGGCTCATCATCGGGCTCGCGGGCGTTGGCCTCTCGATGACGTACAGCATCCTCAACTTCGCTAACTTTGCGCACGGCGATTATCTGACCGCCGGCGCGTTCTCCGGATGGGCTGCTGCCTATATCGTCGCCCTCGTCACGCTCGGAATCGACGCGACGTTCGGTGACATTCTGCTGTTGAATGTCCCATCCCTTGTGTCGGTCGTCCAGACCCCGGTCGCAGTCCTCGTGGGGATGGTGGTATCGGCCCTTGCCTCTGTCGCTCTTGTGTTGGCCCTCGACCGAATCGTCTACAAGCCGATGCGCAACGAAGAGGGGATCTCACTGCTGATCGCGTCGATTGGGGTTGCGCTGGCGCTGCGGTACGCGATTGTTTTCGTCTGGTCGACAAGCACCCGTGGCGTCACTGCGACCGACGCGTCCTCGCTCCCCTCCTTCGAATTCAGCATCGTCGACGGGACGTATACGCTGAACCTACACGAGGTGTCGCTGATTGTCGCTGCTGTCCTGTTGATGCTTGGCGTCCATCTCCTGCTGCAGCGGACCAAACTCGGCACGGCCATGCGTGCCATGTCCGACAACAAGGCGCTCGCACAGGTCACCGGTATCCCGACCGAGCGGGTCGTCCGCGCGACGTGGGTTATCGGTGGCGGACTCGCCGGCGTCGCTGGCTTCCTAATCATCCTCGAGCGGGGAGTCCTCTCGTATAACTTTGGCTGGCGGCTGCTGTTGTTCATCTTCTCCGGAGTCATCCTTGGCGGCATCGGCTCCGTATACGGCGCCATCGGCGGAGGCATCATCATCGGCATTGCCTCGAAGATTGCGCTCGTGTGGCTCCCCTCCGGGTTCCCGCGGGTGGCAGCCTTTGCGGTCATGATTCTCGTGTTACTATACCGGCCGGCCGGGCTCTTCGGCGGGGTGACCACGGCATGAGCGTCACGACCCGCGCGTGGGCGGCCGTCCCTGACACGCTCAAAAACGACGATACACGGCTCATCGCGGTGCTGCTCGTGGCTATCGCGGTTATCTACGGGCTTATTGGCGCCGTGCAGGCAACACTCGCTGGGTCGGCCGTCGTCAACGCCACGTTTCAGACACTTCAGTCGATTCTGTATTTATCCGCTGTCTACGCTCTTCTCGCACTCGCGTTGAATCTCCACTGGGGGTATACTGGCCTGTTCAACATCGGGGTTGCGGGGTTCATGGCGGTGGGTGTCTACGCCACGTCGATCCTCGCTGGCGACCCGAGCGGGCTGCCACCGGGACTCGGGCTCCCGATTCCGGTCGCCATCGTAGGCGGCACCATCGCCGCTGCGCTCGTGGGCGGAATTGCGGCGTTGCCTGCGCTCCAACTCGACGCCGACTACTTCGCTATCGTCACGGTTGGCTTCTCGGAGATTATCCGGCTCACACTGAAAGCAGACACCTTCTCCGGGACCGTGACCGACCCCAGCGCGAGCGGTTACAACGTCGTGACCCTGTTTGGCCTCTCGTTCGGCACAGGCGGCGGACGGGGCATCAGTACCCCGCTCAACTCGCCGATGGGCTTTCTCTTCGACGGCCCGTTGGCCGCCGTGGGTCAACCTCTGCTTGCGGCCGGTCGGTCGCTGGGTGTCACTCCGCCGGTCGTCGAGAGTGCCACATACACCGCTTTCATCCTCCTCGTCGTGCTTACGAGCTACTATGTACTGGTGCGGCGGGTGGGCAACTCTCCATTTGGGCGTGTGTTGAAGGCTATCCGCGAGGACGAGACAGCCGCCCAGTCGCTCGGCAAGGACACCCGTGTGTTCAAAATCAAGGTGTTCATGCTCGGGTCGGCATTGATGGGGCTGGCAGGCATCCTCTGGCAGGGAACACGCGGCTTCGTCAACCCGAACACATTCAAGCCGCTCATCACCTTCTACGTGTTCACGGCGCTCATCGTTGGAGGCGCCGGCTCAAACACCGGTAGCGTCATCGGCGGAGCGGTATTCGCCAGCCTGCTGCTGGAGGGGCCACGTCAGTTCGCCCGCCTGCTCGATGCAGCCGCACAGGCGACGCTCGGCGGCCTCCCGGAACCCAACAACTTCTGGCTCGCGGTAAGTTCTCTCGACCCTGCAGCATGGCTCGGCTACACTGTCGCCAATATGCCTAACCTGAAGTTCATCTTCCTCGGGACCGTCCTCGTCTACTTGATGCAGAACCGCTCGGAGGGGCTGCTCGGTCACCGGACCGAGATTGCCTCCACGATCGACCTTGGGGAACGGCCGGACCGGCCCGGGGGAGCGACGCCAGCCGCCGACGGCGGCCAGCAGTCGAATTCCGACGATGCCGGCGCTGGGACACCCGGAGGTGAGCAGAATGAGTGAGCAAGGGGCCGCGGACGCGCCGGTCGAAACCAACGTGCCGGATGATGTCGACGTAGATGATGTCGACCCCGAGAGTGCCGACTCGGCTATCGAAGAGGCGGCAAAAGAAGTCCCGCGCGGACTTCCTCTTCGCGTCCAGAACCTGGAAAAACGGTTCGGCGGCATCACCGCTGTCGACGGCGTCGGGTTCGACGTTGAGGCAGGGTCGCTGACGGGGTTGATTGGTCCCAACGGCGCCGGAAAGTCGACGACGTTCAACTGCATCACCGGTGTACATGACGCGGACGGCGGGACCGTCCTGTTTAATGGCGAGGAGATCACTGGATTGCGCACCCACGAAATCGCAAACCGCGGACTGGTGCGGACGTTCCAAATCGCCCGCGAACTGGAGGATATGACTGTTCTCGAGAACCTGATGCTTGCTCCACAGGGCCAGAAAGGCGAACGGCTCGTGAATGCCGTTGCACCGGGGCTCCGGAACGACGTGAAGCGTGACGAGGAACGGCTCCGCGAGGAAGTGTGGGACACCTTGGAGTTCTTCGAGATCGACCATCTCGCCCGCGAACAAGCGGGGAACCTCTCGGGGGGCCAGCGGAAACTGCTGGAACTGGCTCGCGCCCTGATGACCGACCCCGACATGCTGTTGCTGGACGAGCCATTCGCCGGTGTCAACCCGACTCTCGAGGAGAAGTTGCTCGACCGCATCCACCAGCTGACGGAGGAGGGGTACACCTTCCTCCTCGTCGAACACGATATGGACCTCATCATGCAGAACTGCGAACACGTGATTGTGATGCACCAGGGGAAGTTACTCGCAGAGGGAACGCCCGCCGATATCCGCGCGAACGAGCAGGTTGTCGAGGCGTATCTGGGTGAGGATGTATGAGCGCGGAGACGGAGAACCGCCATCCGGTAACCCGTAACGACGGGATTCTCGAGGTGCGGGACCTCGATGCCGGGTACGGAGACCTCCAGATTCTGGAGGATGTCGATCTGGATGTCGCTGACGGCGAGTACGTCACCATCGTCGGGCCAAACGGCGCCGGAAAGTCGACGCTCATGAAGAGCGTCTTCGGCCTCACCGAGTATATGGGCGGGAGCATCGAGTTCGCCGGTACCGACATCGCGGGGATGAACCCTGAAGACATCATCCACGAAGGAATCGGCTACGTCCCGCAAAACGAGAACATCTTCGACGGCCTGTCGGTGATGGAGAACCTTGAGATGGGTGCATACATCCTCGATGAGGTGCCGAGCGACCGCATCGAGGCAGTCTTTGACTACTTCCCAATCCTCGAGGAGCGAGCCACCCAGGCAGCCGGATCGATGTCGGGGGGCCAACAACAGATGGTCGCTATGGGGCGGGCGCTGATGCTGGACCCTGATCTGCTCCTGCTTGACGAGCCATCGGCAGGGCTGGCACCGGATCTGGTCGACGAGATGTTCGACCGTATCGATCGCATCAACGACGCGGGGACAGCGGTGCTAATGGTCGAACAGAACGCGAAAGAGGCGCTACGCCGCTGTGACCGCGGGTACGTGCTTGTCCAAGGCCGGAACCGCTACATGGACGAGGGCGATGCCCTCCTCGAAGACCAGCAGGTCCGGCGGGACTTCCTCGGCGGCTGAGTTAGCCGCCGAACTGGACCGTATCGACTGCGTTGAAGTCGCGGTCCTGCACCTCGTAGATGGAGTACGAGACGGCTTTCATGTCGCCGTTGTCGTCGAAATCAACCGCCGAAGAGGCGCCTTGGTAGTTGACGTCGTCGCCGGCCGCGGCCGCCTCGATAGCCTCGACGAGGCTGTCGGGACCGAACTCCTCGCCTTCCGGATTCGCAGCCCGGCGCATGTTGTCCCGGACCGCCGTTCCGCTGTTCTCACCGCCGTAGATATTGGCAAGGAGGCTGACCGCGGTCGCGTCGTAGGCGTGAGCGTTGAACACTCCGGGCGATCGGCCGTATTCCTGATTGTACAGCTGGTCGAACGCGTCGCGGCCGGGGCCAGACGCCTTCGGCGCCGTGCCGGTGACATTCTGCATATCGTTGTCTACGTTGTCTGGCAGGTCGTTCGAGATGAGCCCGTCCGTGACGACAATAGGGGTCCCATTGTCGAAGTCGTTGTAGTAGTCACGGAACAGCTGGACGCCTGACGCCGGATAGCCAATCACGACCAGCATCTGCGGGCTGTCGTTGAGCGCCTCCTCGAGCTGCGAGCTGTAGGAGGACTGCTCCTTCTGGAAGGCGACCTGCTGTTTGACCGAGCCGCCCTGCTCTTCGAACGAACTAGCGAACGACTGGGACAGCGCCTGCCCATAGGAATTATTGACGTACATCGTTGCCGCGTCGTCGGCACCGATGCGCTCGTTGCCCACTTGTGCGATGACCTGCCCCTGAAGTGCGTCCGAGGGTGCGGTCCGGAAAATGTAGTCGTCGTCATCCAGGTCGGTCACTGCCGGCGACGTCGAGGATGGCGAGCAACCCACGGTCTGGTTGGGAATCATCGCATTCCGGGTCACCTGCAGGTTGACCCCCGAGGATGCCGGGCCGGTGATCGCCGGATACCCGTTGTTGATCAGGGAATTGGCCGCCGAGATACCCGCCTGCGGGTTCGTCTCGGTGTCTTCCTCCCGGATGTCGATGGTGTAGCTGGTTTCACCTTCCAGCTGTGCGGCTGGGAGGATGGCCCCGTCGCGGATGGGCTTTCCGAGCGAGCCGAGATCGCCGGTCAGTGGGAGCAGCACGCCCTGCTTGAGCGTCCGGCCCATTTCGGACTCCGTACTGGTCATTCCGCCTTCCGTTCCCGTGGCGTCGCCGTTGCCGCCACCGCTAGTGCCGCTGCAGCCAGCGAGGCCAATCATGCCAGCGACTCCGGCACTCTTGATAACCGTTCGCCGGTTGAACTTTTTTGACATACCAACTATGTGTAGAGTCGCTCTCCACATAAAAGTAGCCTCACACCTTCGGGGTACACGGCGGCGGGGTGAGTGAGCTACTGCGTTCGAAATTCTACCGCGGTCTCTTCATGCCGGCAGGTCTCAAGGGCGTGTTTGGCGTCCATACCGGCGGCTTGTGCGGTCCGGGCTCGGCCCACACCCACCTTGAGTTCCACCTCAACGTCCTCACGGACGTGGTCGATGGCCTCTCGATAGTCCTCCTCGTCCATCGCCGGACAGATGGCGATAACATTGTCACCGCCGACGAAGAAGGAGAGTGCTTCGTGGGCCTTACGCATGTGCTGCATGAGGCTGGCGTACCCCTGTTCGATACGGATGAACGAGTCGAACTCGTTGAGTTGGTCGGTGTACTTGCCTGTCGCGTCGTTCACGTCGAAGTGCGCGATCTGGACGTCCTCACCGGTCCGAGCAGGCTCCGGAATCGGGTCACCTCGCAGTATCTCGGTGCGGGCGGCGTCCTGTGCGGAGCCGGCCTCCTGGAGCTGGGTTGACGCGGTTCCCAACGCCGCGGCGGGACTCGCGTCGGCCTCTATACCGAGCGACACCGTCACGGGATATCGGTTGGCGACGGACTCCTGAATGAGCGCGTGGTCGTCAGCGTCGAGGCCGTTGGTCACCGCTATCATATTGTCGAACCGGGAGAAAAACACGTACCCTTCGCGGTTACCGAACAGCTGCGAAAGGTCAGCGTAGAGCCGTGATTGGAGTGTTTGCAGGTCCACCTCGCGGCGAGGCTCCGGTGTCACCGTCCATGGACCGTAGTTGTCGATCTGGATGAGCGTGACCTGCGTGTTCGTCACACCGGTACTTCGCCCGCGGGCGGTAACTACGTTTTCATATGGCCGCGAGCATCTCGACAGCAGCTGCCCCGCCGTAGAGATAACCGAAGACCAGGACAGCTGGCAGGGCTACCGCCACACCCGCCCGGACAAGTGACGTCTCGTGGACTGTCGCTATCCCGTAGGCCAGAAGCCCGCTGCCCCACGCGGCCAGTAGAAGTTGCCACACCGCGACCGCTGCTGACAGGGTCGAACTCTCTGAGAGCCCTGGCGGGACGCCAACCCCAGCCAGCGCCATCGGCGCCGTCGCGTACGCGAGGACCTGTACCGTCTCGGAGACGCCGGCTCGATTCCGAACAAGTGCCATCAACAGAATCACCTCAAGCGCGGCGACCAGATGGAGCGTCACCGGCGCGATTACCAGTCCCACTACAAGCAAGCCGACGGCAACGGAAGCAGCCCCGCTCGCGAAGAAGGTAGGTCGGGAGGCAGGCACCAGTGCGAACCGGGTTGCGACGTGGACAAGCGCGACGCTCACGGCGAAGATAAGTCCGGGCGCCTGATCACCGGGCGCGACTCCGTTCCGAAAGAACCGTCGCGGCCGGACCAGCACCTCGATCCACGCCCGCGTGAGTCCGCGCACCCCTCGCTGGCGGCCCCCCTGCGGATTCTCGACCCACGTCGTCACTGGTCTCTGGTAGAGGCGCGCGCGGCTTCACCGTTCCGAAAGTCGCTGGGCGCTGCCGTCCTCAGTCGTCGGCGCCGAGGTTGCTCTCCGACTCCAGCGTCGGCGGGTCCGGCTCGATATTGGCGTACTCAACGAGCCGTCGGCCGAGCGTATCGACCCGTTCCGCGTACCTTTCATCGGCGAGTTCGCCGTCCTCGAACCGGGAGGAGACATTCGGGACCGCGACTTGGTGAGGGAGTACCCACGCGTTGACCGCACGGGCGACGATCCGGAGATGGTCAAGTGCGCTCGTCGGAAATGAGCCCCCGGCGACGACCAGCAAACCAACGGTAGTATTCTCGAACTCGTCGAAGCCACAGTAGTCGAGCGCGTTCTTCAGTGGCGACGAGTAGGAACCGTGGTAGTTGGGCGACCCGAGCAGAATACTGTCGGCGCGCTCGACACGGTCGAGCAGTTCACCGGTGTCGCCCGGCTCATCGCGGTCGCTGTCGTAGACCGGCAGATCAAGCCGTCGGAGGTCGATAAGATCCGTCTCTGCCCGGTCGTACTCGTCGGCGGCAGCAAGCGCGCGCCGGCAGGCGAGCCGCGTGTAGCTGTCCTCGCGGAGGCTCCCAACGAGTGCGGCAACGCGAACAGTGTCCATACCGACCGTCGGGGACAGACGGACATAGGTAATGCGTTACGCGGCGAGCCGCGCTTCCTCGTCGTCGTACTCTACAAGCCCGTCGTCTGCGAGATCGGCGAGCAGGCCGGTCAGCCACTCGCGGCCATATTCCCCGTCGGGGGCGTAGTCGACACGGATTCGCGGGCCGAGGTCGTCGAGCGTGAGCGGACCGTGTTGGCGGAGCGTCCGCACGACGCGTCCACGCATCTGCCGGCGCGACCCCTCGAAGTCTGGCTGATTGGGAACGTCCGGCGCGGTGAAGTCGCCTGTCTGGTAGGCGTGGCACCACTCCCGCCACGGACAGGCGGCCTCTTCACAGGCAGGGGTCTTCCCGCAGGCGACGCCGCCCAGTTCCATCATCGCGTTGTTCCAGACGCGGGATTCTCCGCCCGGTAGCAACTCGGTCGCGACCTGCTCGAAGGCATCGTCGCTGTCCGGGACGTCCAGCGCGCGGTAGAGCACCCGCTTGACGTTCGTGTCGACGACAGCGCCGCCGTTGTTGAACGCGAAGGAGGCGACGGCGTTCGCGGTGTACGGTCCGACGCCCATCAGCTCCTGGAGTTCCGCGGGTGACTCGGGGAAGGTGCCGTCGTATTCGTCGACGACCTGCCCAGCTGCCTGGTGGAGGTACTTTGCGCGGTTGTTGTAGCCCAGTGCATGGTCCGTCCAGAAGCCGACCACGTCCGCGCGGTCGGCCGCTGCAAGCGACTCCACGTCGGGCCACTCCTCGAGAAAGTCTCGGTAAGCCGACTCGACCCGGCCCAGCTGCGTCTGCTGGCTCATCACCTCACTCACCAGAATCCGGTAAGGGTCGGTCGTCTCACGCCACGGGAACGAGCGGTGATCTCGCTCATACCACGCTACCAGCTGTTCGCGGAGTAGCTCCACGTCGACATCCCCCCCAGCGTTGGCTGGCCAGTCGTCGACCTCGCTCATCGTCCGCGGTTCGGCCGACCAGCGTTTAGTCGTGACGACTGAAGCGACAACGGCTATCTGTTGTCGCGTGAATGTGTGAATATGAGCCTCAACCACCTGCAGACCGACGTGGATGATGCGGCCCGCGGCCTCGACGAGGAACTATCGGTCTCATTGGACGCTGAGACGCGTAACGAACTCGCGATGCTGACGGCTGCCTATGGTCCGGAAGAGACGGACGAACTCGTCCGCCGGGCAGTCCACGAACTGTTCCGCCGGGCTGTCGAGACGGGAAACCTTGACTTCCACCTCCGGTCAGGGTACGACTGCACGTACGACGAGTTCCTTTCGGGGATGAGCTACGACGAGATGACCGGTGCCTCCCAGTACCCAGACCTCGACGACGACACCCGTTATCAGTTCTGACACGTACCGGGCGAAGGCCCAACTCTTCAAGGGGTGGGTGTGAGTGACAGCACGGCGCACCAAACCGCCGCACCACACTCGGCTGCACTCCTATCAGTCTCCTCGCCGGCAGGAACATGACGCCAGACCCACGCTGCCGTGGCGACACGGCAACGGGGTTCCGTGAGCGGGCATCCTGATAACTGGCAGGACAACCACGACCCACCGTACGTGGGCCGAAGCGGATCCCGCAAACCGGAGTACCACGCTCTGTGGGAATCTAGCCCCCAGCGGGCACCGGTCCCGACCTGGGTTATCCACGCGAGGGGAATCCCGGCTCTTCAGGGGCGGAAGGCGGTCACTCAGACAGCCACAAACGTCGCCGCGCCGGCAAGCACAACTAACCCTGTCGAGTAGGCGGCGACTCGCCGGAAGAACCCCCGATCGGTCGCGCCGGCGGTCAGCGCCACCTTCACCCCGATGCTTGTCGCCGTTGTGAGCAGGACGGCAAGGGTCGCTGTCTCTGCCGAGATGGCTCCTGACCGATAAAGGACAACAGCGGAGGTAGTCCCGCCGGCGGACGAGACCAGCCCCGCGAGCGCCGCAGTGACGAGCAGGCCGACTGTGCCGAACTGCGTATTGGCGACGCCCCCGGCGACGACCAGCAGGAGAAACACTGCACCGAAGCCGAGCGCATAGCGGAGCCGAAACGGCGTCTCCAAGGGGACCTCGACCTGTTCGGTCCAGTCGGCGGTATAGGCGGCAACGGCGACGCTCCCGAGCACGACTATCCCCAGCGGAATGATGACACCAGTAAGTGGTCCCGTCGAGAGGGTGAAGCCGACGGCCAGCGCGAGGTTGCGGGCTGCCATCGCCGCGTTCGCCAGCAGGACGGCCGCCACGGCATAGGAGGCCGCGGCCGGGTGTTGGCGGACGTGGTCGAGCATCGTCCCGACGACGGCCGTTGAGGAGACGAAGCCACCGAAGAACCCCGTTACAGCGACCCCACGACCTCCGTACCGGGTGACGACGCCGTAATTGCAGATGCCGACTGCCGCGACCGTGACGACGAGCAGCCACACGACCCGCGGCTCCACAGCGAGGTCGACACCCAGCAGCGCAACCGACACCTCTTGGGTGGGTAACAGTGGAAAGACGACGAACGCGAGGACAGCAAACTCGGAGGCCGACCGCACCTCTGCCCGCGAGAGTGACCCGGCCAGCGCGTGTAACTCCCGCTTCAAGACGAGCAGTAGCGACGAGACAACGGCGACGGTCACCCCCTCGAGGACCAGTCCCGATCCAACGAGCACGCCCACACCATAGGCGACGAGCATGCTCGCGCCAGTCGTCAGGGAGAGCCCCTCGCGCCCGCCGAATAGTCCTTGGACCGACAGAAGAGTTCCCTGTAGCACGACCAGTAGCGCGCCGGCACCCAGTAGGATATCGCTTTCAACGATGATAGCCAGCGCTCCAAGCAGGCTGAACAGGGCGAGTGTCCGCACGCCTGCGGACTTCTCGGACCACTCCCGCTCGAGCCCGAGGAACAGCCCCAGCGCGGCCGCCAGCACCAGCAGCGCCACCTGCCGGTCGAGGACGTCAATCATCGTACTATAGGCCACACAATAGAACTATATAATACGAGCGGGCAGCCCGCGGCTGGCTTTAAGAGCAGCCCGGCGTATCGGGGGACATGGACACTAGAGCAGGCGGGCACGGACGGACGGCTTGGTGGGGCCTGGCCGCCGTGCTCGCCGGCATACTCGTCTTTGTCACCTATTCGTTCGTTGGGACGCTCGTCGTTGGTCTCTTCCTTTATTATGCCAGCCGGCCCGTGTTCCGCCGGCTGGCCAGACACACGCGTTCGCGGTCGTTAGCCGCGGCTCTGTCCCTGCTCGTGCTCGTGTTGCCGTTGTTGTTGCTTGTCGGCTACGCGGCTGTCGTCGGTCTCCGAGAGCTTGACCGCGTCTCTCGGCAGCTGGGGACTGTCGACCTCGGGCCATTCGAGCGGTCGCTGGAGCCATATCTTAACGCCACGGCCACGCTCAATGGGACGACACCGGAGGCACTTCTAAGCGATCCGAACCTCGTCGCCACGCTCCGAGAGCTGCTGACGACGGGCCTCGGCTACGCCGGGTTTGTCGGGACCGGCCTGCTCCATCTATTCGTGATGCTTACGGTCGCTTTCTACCTTCTGCGAGACGGTCCGCGGCTTGGCCGCTGGAGTATGGGACGATTTGCTGACGATGCGGGCGTTCTCGACAGATACGCACGTGCGGTTGACCGCGACCTCTACAAGGTGTTCTCAGGCAACATCTTCAACGCGGTAGTCACGGCCGGCATTGGCGCTATTCTCTATACGCTGTTGAACCTCCTCACTATCGCTGGGCCAGACATCCCCTACCCCGCGCTTGTCGGTCTGCTCGCGGGCGCGGCGTCACTCATCCCCGTTGTTGGGATGAAGCTCGTCTATGTCCCTGTGTCTGTGTATCTGTTTAGCGTCGCCTACACCAGCCCCAACCCTGCCTACGCACTCCCAATCACGTTTCTGGTCGTCTCCTTCGTTATCATGGACACGATTCCCGACCTTATGCTCCGTCCATATGTCGCTGGTCGGTCGCTTCATATCGGGCTGGTGATGTTTGCGTACATCTTCGGCCCGCTGCTGTTCGGCTGGTACGGACTGTTCCTCGGTCCGTTACTCCTCGTCGTAGTGGTCCAGTTTGCGCGGTTGGTACTGCCGGAACTCATCGCCGGAACAGAACTTCGCCCGTTCGCCGTCGACCCGGCGGCGATGGGTGACCCACCTGCGGAGCCAGTTGAGCAACATGTCGAGGGATCTGTGGAGACGGTTGCAGGTGGCGACGAATCGACCACGGAGATTCCCTCGTCCTACCGCTGAGTCTTCAGGGGAGTCCCGTCATGAGGACAGTAGTCGTACTCTGCCTGTGTCTGGAAGCCACACTGCGGACACTCCCGAATCTTCGGTACCTGCTTTCCATCTCGGAAACCGCGGAACAGGAGAGGAACAAATGGGACGACGAGGAAGATAAACAACGACCCGGTATAGTAGTAGACAGCCCCGGAGATAACAAGAGAAACGATAAGCCCGACGACAGCAGTCGCGAGCCGACTCCGCATCTCACTCCGCGTCGATGTACTGGTTCTCCCACTCGCGGCGCGCTTCTATCTCACGGCGACCGCGGCGGGTCAGCGTATAGAAATTCGTCCGCCGATCACGCTCACCCTTGTCAACGAGTCCCTTGTCCACAAGAGTGTCGAGATTGGGGTAGAGTCGCCCGTGGTGGATTTCCTTCTCGTAGTATTCCTCTAATTCTTCTTTAATTGCCAACCCGTGGGGTTCGTCTCGGCCCGCGATGACGTACATCAGGTCGCGCTGGAACCCGGTGAGATCGTACATGTATTATACCATTCGACGTTATCGCGAATAAATATATCGGACCCGTTACACACTGACTGGCCCGTCCAACAGCCGTCTCGGGGCCACCGACTGGGGTCCACGGGAGCAGGCGATGCTCGCAAGTAGTTCCTATCACGCAGTTAACAGTAGCGTAGCTATCCAGTTATGCGCAGTAGTTCTCTGAAACGAGTGGAAAGCGCTCGGGCCGAAGAAAACTCGGCCGAGCGCTCGCCGCCCTGAATTGGTCCCCGCTGACGCTTCGGCCCTCCAAAGCGAAGCGTCACCCGATGCCACGTGACTGATAATCATAAACCTACCGCCAGAGGTAGCGATTGACGCCGCGAGTCAGATATATTCCTCCTCGAGGACCCAGCCGAGCGCGCGCTTATAGTAGGTGAACATCTGGCGGACTCCCTCGTGGTTCATTTCTTCACTGTCGAGCTGCTCTTGCAGAAACTCGTATTGCTCGCGAATTTCGGCCTCGTCGCGCATATTCCCCGTTCGGCCGGCGGTCGGAAAAACCTCCCCAAGGGTCCTCATCAACGCCGGTCGAGCCGCGAGAGTCCGTGCCAGACGGCGTCGACAAGCCGCGACTCACCTGTCCCCTCGGCGTCGTCCCAGCCGCGGACGAGCGCGTCCTCAAGCACCGAGAGCGAATGATTCTCGAAGTTGTTCATCCCGCGGAATGCTTCGAGGGCCTCGCGTTCTGCCTCCCCGAACGTCTCGCTCGAGGCCCCTTCGTAGAAGTCGAGAGTTGCAAGCGTCTCCGTCACCGCCTCGGCGGTCGGTCCGGACAGTTCGCGGGTCTCCGCTGGCGGCTCTCGCTCAAGCAACGTCACGTCATAGAGTTTGAAGACACGCTCCAGTTCGGCGATAGGCGACTCATGGTCGTCGACTCGGACATCGATCCAGCGGTCGTTACCGCCGTCGTAGCCGCCCTCTGGTTTGGCAACGTACAACGCGGCCGATTGTTCGCCGCGAGAGTCGCCCCCAGCCTCGTTGCCGGCGTGTAGCGCTGCAAGCAGCCGCTCAGGAAGACCACCCTCAGTCGCCTCGTAGGCGTCCGCCATCGCTGATAGTGTCGCCTCATTTTCAAGAATGTTCCCTTGGACGGTGTATGTTTCCCCCTGCAGGTCGCCGGCAACATCGAAACACTCCGCACCAGTGTGGGCCGCGATAGAGCCATCTCTGCCGACAATCCCCACCTGTCGAGAAGCCGCCTCGGGGTCCCCGTTTGTTAGCGTGTCCACAACCGCCTGTGCGTCGTAGCCACGGCGCAACAATTCGAGCCCCTCTGGCCCGTACTCGACATTGGCGAACGACTGAGTTGCGACGGCGCCGGCGTCGGCCGAAACGAATGGTACGACTGAGCCAACGCTCACGAATTTTGACTGGACGGCCACGCCAAGGGCACGCTGATTCGGGTCGCGCGCAACAATGGAGAACGTCATGCGGGCGGTGCGGCCCGCGAGCCGCTTAGAGCTTCCGCACCGTCAACGGCTGCCGTCTGGTCAACTCACAGTCGAAGGCTGGATGCTCAACGAAGTGGCGTAACACTAGGTGCCGGCGACCGTCGGTCAATCCCGGCTCGGCGATATCCTCGGCGGTGAACTGCGCCGGCAACCGCTCATAAAGCTGGGCCAGCGCCGCGAACGACTCGAACACCTTCCGGTTGCCAGCCGACTCGGCGCCGCGACGAGCAACCACGTATTTGCCATCAGCACGCCGCTCGCCGCTCGTATACACGTACTCGCGGGTACCGGTCAGGGCGTCGCCCAGTTGCTCGCGCAGTGCCGCCGCCGTTTCCTCGTCAAGTGGGTGTGTTGACCCGTCGACACACAAGAACAGTTCCCCTCCGTCGCGGGTGACGGTGACTTCACCGTCGAATTTCTCGGCCAGCCGCCTCGCGGCGACTTACTCTATCCTCGTGGGCTGTCGGAGCGTCCGACATATGCCCATGTGACCACCGGAGTAACTTAAACTCCTACGGTCAGGCAGACGAGACTGCGAGCGAACCCCGACGGTTTTGGCCGCTCGAACCCCACTGACCGCTATGAAAGTCCGCGGCACCCGCGAATGTCAGTCCTGCGGCGAGCGGTGGTCCTACTACGACACCGGCAGCGTCGAGTGTCCTGCCTGCGGGAGCCTGCGCAGCGTCGGCGTTGACGACGAGCGCAAGCTCCACACCGCTACGGATGCGCGGCTCGATCTCACCGAAGTTCGGGAGGCTGTGGATGAGCGCCCGCTACGCGAGGTTGCAGAGCGGGCCGTTGAGGTCACGCGATCGTTCACGCGAGGCCACGGCTTCATCGACGGGGGCCGGCTCCAGCCGCTCTCTGACACCTACCTCGCGGCGGCGGAGCTCCGGAGCGTCGCAGACGCCGTCGGCCGGGCGACCCGCGTTGATGACGAAGAGGAGTACTACTTCCTCTCGCTGCTGCGCGGAGCCGACGACGGTAATCGGCCGAATCCTGCCGCCGTTCCTGAGTCGCTGCGCGATTCGCGCGGGCTCGCCTATGCGACGGCCGTCGAGTCGTACCGTGACGAACTGCGAACGTACCTCGAGGAATACCCAGATACTGCGGCCGCCGATACGCTCGGTCGCCTCCGAGGCCACGTCAAGCGGGCGCGCGCGCTGGATGGCGATGTCCCGCTGGAGGAGTCGGAGTCACTCGTCGCAGTGGCCCGTGAGGTCGGTCGCTATCTCGTTGACGGCGACGAGACGGCGCTCGCCCGGGCAGCGGAGCGACTCGACGGGCTGGAGTGAGGACAAGCAACTGCACCCCTCTGACGCCGAACGGTCACAGGCCTGGCCTCCCTGGTCCTCGGTGAGGCGTCAAGATTCACCAGTCCGTGACATTCATCCATCTGACTCTTCACGTAGACTCACGACGAGGTCGCGGTCGAACGTCTCCATCGGCAACTCTTCGTGCCAGGCAGCGGAACTGATACCCTCGCCGTCGAGTCCAGGATCCGAACTCGTAGTCGTTCCCATCGGCTCGCCTCGAAACGTGGCGAATCGGAGCTTGAACTCGCGGCCGTCGGCGGCGTTGACGAACGTTCGCTCTGTCACGGCGAGCAGATCGGTGACTGTGACGTCGACCCCCGTCTCTTCGTGTACCTCGCGTGTCGCGCCCTCGCGAGGCCGCTCGCCCGCCTCAAGCATCCCGCCTGGGAGGAACCATCGCCCACCCTCGCGGACAAGCAGCACAGCGCCGGCCTCCTCGACGAGTGCGCCGACGCCCCACCCACGCTCGCTCCGTGCTCGCGTCGATGTCCACTGCTCGCCCGGGAGTCTGGTCCGCCGGGATACGCGGCGAGCGGGCGGCTCGTCGAAGAGGTCCTCCGGGGACACGTCAGGGTAGCTCGACGTTGACGCCGGTCTGCTCGCCGGCGGCTTTCACCGTGTTCCACAGCAGCATCGCGCGCGTCATCGGGCCAACACCGCCCGGTACGGGGGTTATTTTGCCGGCGACTTCTCGAGCACTGGCCTGCTCAACGTCGCCGACGAGTTCATATCCTTTCTCCGTGTCTGCGTCTACGCGGTTAATCCCGACGTCGACCACCGTCGCGCCCTCTTTCAGCATCGTTCCGTCTATCATCTCGGGGACGCCCGCGGCGGCCACGACGATGTCGGCTCGGCGGGTGTGGGCCGCAAGGTCCTCGGTCCGGGAGTGACAGACTGTCGTCGTCGCGTTCCCGACTGCCGACTTCTGTATCAGTAGATTCGCCATCGGTTTACCGACGATATCGGAGCGACCGACCACTACGGCCTCGGCTCCCTCCGTCTCTACGTCGTAGGCGGCCAGCAGCTTCTGGATGCCGTGAGGCGTACAGGGCTTGAACCGGGCGTCACCGGCCACTAGCCGGCCGACATTTTCGGGGTGGAACCCGTCGACATCCTTCCTCGGGGCGACGGTCCGGAGCACTCGCCGGGTGTCGACATGGTCGACGACCGGCATCTGAACGAGGATGCCGTGGACTGTCTCGTCCTCGTTCAACTCCTCGACCGTCTCGTACAGCTGCTCGGCGGGCGCATCTGGCGACAACTCAACGTGGATGCCGTCGATGCCAACCTCCTCGCAATCCTGCTGCTTCATTGACACGTATGTCTCGCTCGCGGGGTCGTCGCTCATTAGCACCGTCGCCAGGCCGGGAGTGACACCCTCCTCAGCAAGGGTCGCGATGGCATCGCTTAGACCGTCGCGTATCTCGCTCGCGACCGCCTCCCCGTCGATGATCTCTGTCACGTTCGGGCGTCGGCGTCCCCTGTTCTTGAAACTAGCGCATCCGTGACTACCGACGCCGATTAGCTGGGAGATATATACACGTGTATGTATCCATGACCGACGAACGTGTTCGGCCAAACCGCGACAGGGTTGCCACCCAATTTTGCCGACGTGAACGCAACACGGAAACTCGCGGTCGCAGCTGTCGCCGGGGTTCTCCTGACAGGTGTCTGGGCTGTCGCTGGCGGCGTCGTCGGTTACGGGACCCACGTGCTCGCGACGTTGTTCGCGCTGGCAGCCCCCGCGGTTGCCTTCGCCCGGCGCACCTGGCTAGCACTCGGCGCGCTTGTGTGGGTGTCGTCGTTTGCCGGCCTCGCGTGGACGCTCGGGCTGCCGGGTGGCGCCTTCGGTCACGTTGTGACCGGGCTGGCGTGGTGTGGCGCCACCGCGTGGCTCGCCCTTGAGTAACGAAGACTACTCGTACAGCGGGTGGTCGTCAGTCAGTCCGTCGACCGTCTCTGCGGCTGCAGCCCTCACGTCTGCGTCGTCGGGAGCCTCGACTACGTCGGCGATGAGGTCTGCGACCCGCTCCATCTCGGCCTCTCTGAAGCCGCGGGTGGTGAGGGCGGGGGTTCCGGCACGGATGCCCGAGGGGTTGAACGGCGAGCGGGTCTCGCCGGGCACCGTGTTCGCGTTCAGGACGAGACCGGCCTCCTCGAGTGCAGCCTCTACCTCCTTGCCGGTCGTGTCCGGGTGCGAGGGCCGGAGGTCAACCAGGACGAGGTGTGTATCCGTCCCGCCAGACACCACCTCGAGCCCACGCTCCTGCAGGCGGTCGGCAAGTACCTGTGCGTTCGTGACAACCTGCTCGGCGTAGTCTTCAAACGCTGGCGCCAAGGCTTCCTTGAATCCGACAGCCTTCCCCGCAACATTGTGCATCAGCGGCCCGCCCTGCGCACCTGGGAACACTGCAGCATCGATGTCGTCAGCATGCTCCTCGTCACACATGATGATGCCGCCGCGACCTGCCCGGATGGTCTTGTGTGTCGATCCGGTGACGAAGTCGGCGACGCCAACGGGCGACTCGTGGACGCCCGCCGCGACGAGTCCCGTGATGTGGGCGATGTCCGCAAGGTGGTACGCGTCGACTGCCTCCGCGGCGGCCTGTACACGCTCGAACTCCACTTCTCGAGGGTACGCCGAGAAGCCAGACACGATCACATCAGGGTTGAACGATTCGGCCGTCTCGCGGAGTCCCTCGTAGTCGAGATACCCCGTCTCTGGGTCGACCTCGTACTGTTCGACCTCGTACGTCTGGCCGGTGAAGTTCGCCGGGTGACCGTGCGACAGGTGACCGCCGTGATTGAGGTCGAGCGAGAGGATGCGGTCACCTGGCTCGAGGATAGCCGTGTAGACGCCCATGTTTGCCTGGGTGCCCGAGTGGGGCTGGACGTTGACGTGTTCTGCACCCCACAGCTCCTTGGCCCGCTCGATCGCCAGCTCCTCGACGGTGTCAGCGTGCTCACACCCAGCGTAATAACGCTCGCCGGGATACCCCTCGGCGTACTTGTTCGTCAGCTCCGAACCCTGCGCCTCAAGCACGGCCTCTGAGACGTGGTTCTCGCTGGCGATCATCGCGAGCGTGTCGCGCTGTCGGCCGAGTTCGTCCTCGAGGGCGTCCGCAACTGCGGGGTCGACCGATCGGACTGTTTCGTAGCCGCTGGGGTCTCTCACGGGCTCTTGACTCATGACTCATTCTTCGGTCCCGGCGTAAAGAAGGTGTCCGTCCCCGGCAATCGGCCCGGCGATGGCTTGATACGCTTTGCGCTCTCGGACAGATGTGATGGTTGAGTGGATAGTCGCCGACGCCAGCCTCCGGGCCGTCGGTCGCGAGGGGGCCGTGACCCTCGCGACGGATGGCTGGACGCCGGGGCCCCCGGCGCATCCGCTCCCGTATCCGGCCGAGACGGGCGTTGCAGGGCGGCTTGCGGAGCTGTACACGGATACCCCTGCGCGGCTCGCCGACGGCCCGACGGCGGGTCACCACCGGCTTGACTCTGGCCCGCACATCCTCGTGGCTGGCGACGCGCCGACGGTCGCCGTCAGGTTCGATGGGCCAGCGCGGGTCTTGCTTGACGGCGGAGCTCGCCTCACGTTCCCAGAGCCATCACCCGTCTCGCTCGGCACCCGCAGTTCCGCCCCCAACCCTGGAACACTCCATGTCCCACCGTCTCCCGCAGGCGTCGCGGCGGCCGTGACCGTTGCCGGCCAGAGGCTGCCGGCAGAGCCAGCCCGGTCGTTCGCTCCTCGACGGCCTCATCCGCCGCTACTCAGGTTCGATGAGGACGCCTCGCTCCCCGATCCGCCCGAGAGCGGACCGGTGTTTGCAGTGCCGGATGACCTCGAGAGCGTGCTTGTGGCGGCGCCGCTGGCCTACTATCTGGGTGCACGCCTCCAGGTAGGCGCAGAGGCACCAGTACTACGGGTGCCGGCGACAGGGTTCGAGCGAGCGTTCAGCCGGCTTCCCGCGCTGGCCGGCGAGACGGCCGCCGCGCTCCGCCGGGTTGTCCATCTCGACCGTGCGGCGCGGTGCGTTCCCGGCGAGTCAGTCAACCGTGCCGCACTGTCAGACCTGGGACTGGACCCCGAAACGGTCGGGGCCATCCCCCCAAGCGTCCGATACGCGACGTTCCTCGACGCCGATGTCGACAGCCTGCCTGACTGGCATCTCGCCGCCTACGTCGACCCGACCTACGAGCGGGCACAAGCGCTGCCGGCGCTGCTCGACCGAATGGCGGTCGTGTATCCTGCCGAAGCGAGTGAGATGGAGCCGCGTGACCTGCTCGCGTCGACGCTTGATGACTTCTACCGCGGCGTCGTTTCCATCACTCCGTTGGCGCCAGAGCTGGGTATCGGTGAGCGGCACGCGTGGCTTGCGACCGGCGAAGTCGTCGACGCCTGTAAGACACCGCAAGCTGGCTATGCACACGCCCGCCGGCGCCGCCCGGCTGGCGACGCCCTCGAGGTAACCGTCGTCTGCAATGATCCGGCGATGGATGCCGAACTGGCTGTTGTCGACGCCTATCGCGAGCGGGCGGCTGTCCCGGTCGACCTCACTATCCACGAGTCACTCTCGACCGATCGGCTCGCCGCGGCGCTCGAACGCCCCCAAGACTTCTTCCACTATATCGGCCACTGCGAGGCTGATGGGCTGGCATGTCCGGACGGCTTCCTCTCAGTGGACTCACTCGCGTCCGCCGGGCCACGCACCTTCTTCCTCAACGCCTGTGGTTCGTACCGTGAGGGCGAACAACTCATCGAACGTGGGAGCGTCGCCGGCGCTGTCACCTTGGAGGCCGTCCTCGACAGTCAGGCAGCCGCCGTCGGCACTGCCTTTGGCGGACTCGTTGTCGCAGGATACCGCGTCGACCGGGCACTCGAGGTGGCTCGACGGCGCGTGATGATGGGCCGCGACTACGCGGCTCTTGGTGACGGCTCGGCGACGGTGGCGCCCGCGGCTGACGAGCGGGCCGTCCTCACTGCCGACTCAACGTCCGACGGCTTCGACGTCCGCTACGACCCAGCGCCAGGCCCGGCCGACCACTACGGAGACCCGTTCGGCGACGGGGTGCGGCTCCGTGGCGAGACGGCCTGTGCCCACCTCTCGCCGAGCGAGTTTGCCGACCTGCTTGCGGGACGGACGCTCCCGGTCGTGCTCGATGGGGAGTTCCAGTGGGCAGGCCCGCTCGCCGAGCGACTCCGAACCGACGACTGCTGAGTGCTTGCCGAGAACTCCAGCACGACGTTCTCTCCAGGCTTATGCGTCCGAGTCCAACGACGTAGAACACTAATATTATCCCGCTCGGCGGCTTACTGACGACGATGACCTTCGATACGAACCGGTATGAGTCCTCTGTCGGCGACGTGCTCAGGGCCGGGCTCGAAGCTGCCGCCGATGAACTGTACGTAGTGAACCCAGATCTGGATACGCTCGAGCAACTCCTCGATGTCCTCGACACGGACCCAGGCCCGACGGTGAAGCTACTCGCAGCCGAATCCGTACTGAAGGCGATGAGCCGCGACTTCAAGCTAGCGAGCGTGGCTGCCGACCTCCGGGATGCTGACCGGCTCGTACTCCACATCTACGAGGGCACCGACAACACGCTACTGGTCGACGAGACGTCGGCTGTGGCGGTGATTGCAGCTGGCGGTCGGGTGGCCGGGCTCGTCGCCGACGACGAGGCATTCGTGGAAGGAGCCCACGAAGCCTACGCCGATGCCTTCGAGGGCGGCGAATCATTCGGCCTCCGTACCCCGGGTATTACCGCTGTCCGCGAGACGCTCGCGGACGCGCTCGGCTCGGAGGTGGCTGACGACTTCGACGGCGTGCTTGCGTCGATGGAGACGGCCCGCGGCGACGACGATGATCTTGATGAGGTGACTGTGTCGCTGCTCGTCGCTGCCAAAAACGAGGAGCTACTCTACGACATCTCGAAGTGGGGTGAGGATGTCGGTATCGCGTCGAAGGCAACGTTCTCGCGTACGAAGAGCGAACTTGAGGAGGCTGGGCTGCTCGACACGGAGAAAGTCCCAATCGATGTTGGCCGGCCCCGGCTCAGGCTCAAACTCGCCGATGACCGGCTCCAAGATGCCTCGCCGGCGGAACTCGCTTCCGTCGCCGGCTCGATGCTCGCGAGGAACTGAACGCTTTTCCGCTGGCGCACCCCAGCGCCGGCATGCACGTTGGACTTGTCGGGGGCGGGCCGGCTGCGAACGCCGTCAGAGACGCGACGACCCCCGTCGCGACTTCTGTCACTGCTATTGACGCCGCCGCCGTCGCCAACGTTGATCTCGCCATCGTCGTCGGGCCGACCGGCGACGACGCTTTCGAGACCGCCAACGAGCGTGCCCAGACGAGCGACACCGCCTGGCTCGCGGTCGAGCTCGGTGGTGTCGGTGGCCTCCCGGTCGATATCGAGGCGGCGGTGTCCGGATTCACGGCCGGTCACGGCTGTTTCGAGTGTCTCCGGGCGCGGGTCGCCGCGAGCGCCGATTCTGACACCGGCAGGACGCCTCAGGTTTCGGAGGCCGACGCGCGGTTTGCTGGCGCGCTCGCTGGCCGCGAGGCCGTCCGGCTCATTGATGGAGAGGCGTCAGCGATACTGGGGGGCGTGCTGGAGGTGCCACACGCTCAGCGGCGCTTTCTTCCGGTACCGGGCTGTGAGTGTGCCAGCTCCCGAGACGCAACGCTGCGGCGCACCCATGAGCCCCGCAGCCTTGAGGAGGCACTCGCAGCGGGGGAAGCGGCACTGGACGAGCGGGTCGGCCCCGTACGGCAAGTCGGCGAGGTAGAGTCGTTCCCCACGCCGTACTATCTCGCGGAACTGGCCGACACGGCAGGATTCTCTGACGTACAGGCGAGCCGGAATGCCGCCGGCGTCGCGACCGACTGGGACGCCGCGTTCATGAAGGCACTCGGCGAGGCGCTCGAACGGTACGCCGCGGGCGTCTACCGGGTTGCGTCGTTCGAGCGCGGCCCAGCAGACCTGCCGGCAGTTCCGCCTGCGTCGTTCGTCACTGCCCCGGACTCCGAGGCGTCGGGGCCCGACGACTCGCTCCCCTGGGTACCGGGCGAGCGGCTCGCGACTGCCGAGGCCGTCGAGCTCCCGGCAGAGTTCGTCCACTTTCCGCCGCCCGAGACGCGCTACCGGCCGGCTATCACCACCGGGCTCGGGCTGGGTAACGGCGGTGTCGAGGCACTGCTTGCGGGATTGTACGAGGTACTCGAGCGCGACGCCGCGATGCTGGCGTGGTACTCGACGTTTGAGCCGCTCGGGTTGGCTGTCGACGCCGAACGCTATCGGGAACTCGCTAAACGAGCCCGCTCGGAGTCGCTCAAGGCAACCGCACTGCTGCTCACACAGGATGTCGACGTGCCGGTTGTTGCTGCGTGTGTCCATCGTGACTCAGGCCCGTGGCCACGGTTTGCAGTGGGGATGAGTGCGGACCTCGACCCGTCGGCTGCCGCTGCAGATGCACTGGCAGAAGCGCTCCAGAGCTGGCTCGAACTTCGCGGGATGGGTCGCGAGGAAGCCCGCAGCGAGCCAGGCGCCGTCGACTCGTACGCCGAGTTCCCCCCAGCCGCCCGAGAGTTCGTCGACCCGGCGACGACTGTACCGGCCGCCTCTGTCGGCCCCTCATCGACTCCCGAGGGAGAGACAGAACTAGAGGCTGTTGTTGACCGGGCTGTCGACGCGGGGCTTGAGCCGTGTGCTGCCCGGCTCACAACCCGAGACCTCGAAACGCTCGGGTTCGAGGCGGTCCGGGTCGTGGTCCCGACTGCTCAGCCGCTGTTCACCGACGAGCCGTACTTCGGGCAGCGGGCCGAGGAGGTGCCCCGGGAGTTGGGGTTCGAGCCGCGACTCGACCGCGACCACCACCCGTTCCCGTAGTCAGATTCCGAACGTCACCCGGAGCATATCGCGGGTCCCCGGTCCGAGTCCGACCGCCAGGATAGCGACGAGGAGGAGCACTGCGTAGCGGGGCTCTTCCTCGAAGATGGACTCGTCGAAGACCCAGACGACGAGCGTGGCGGCCACCAGTTTCACGACGAGAAACGTCCAGGACGTGCCAATGATGTTGGAGAGCCACGCGGGCTGGACGGCCTGGGTGGCCTCGATGATGAGACGGTTTGCGGGGTGTTTTGCGCCGTATTGAACGGGGACGCCCAGCGCGCCGGTCCAGTCGGCTGCCAGCACGTTCGCCACCCCGTCGACCGCGTGACCGAAGATGACCACCAGCCCGACCAGCCCGGTGCCGGCGTGGACCTCCGGTTTCACGCGGTTGACCAGCCGGTAGGTGCCAACCGATAGTAGTGCCGCCAGCCCAACAGTGATACCGGTCACCTGCGGGTAGAAGCCAGCCCCGGGGACGGCACCTGCGAGCTGCGTCGGAACGAAGTACAGCAGGAAAGCGACCGATAGTAGTGTGGCCCCCCAGCCAACGGCAAACACCGGACGGTCGTAGCCATCGAACGCGCCCGTCTGTGCGCCCCGAACGGCGACGATGAGCGTCACTAGTGTCACCGCGAAGACGGTGAAGTAGATGATCGGCGAAATGATGAGTGTATTCCACGGGTACGCGAGGATGGCCTCGACACCCCGCGGAACGGCATCGTTGGCATCCTCAACGACTCGGAGGGCACCTCCGAAGAAGCCGAACGGAACCAGCGCATAGAATAGCCGCTTGGAATTGCCCACTGCAAGCCGGTCGAGCAAGTCCAGCAGGCCAATGAGAAAGAACACGAGCGTGACCGCATACCCGATTTCGCTGACAAGCGTGTAGCCCGGTTCGGCAACTACCGTCTCGGCGTCAGCCGCGGCACACGCGCCGTTGGAGTAGAGCAGTTCGGGGCCAGCGGACCGCATCGCCGCGCAGACGGCGTTGTTCGCGTCAGCGTACACCGGTCCCCAGAAATAATGCCAGAGAAAACGATCCCAGACGAGCTCTGGCGCGAGCAGAACACCGGCCGCGAGTGTCGCGACGACGGCCACGAACGCGGCGACCCACGCCTGCCCGCGGCTCCAGGATTGTGGCTGCACCCACGACGACCGGCGTTGCTGTGACACGTCCGACTCGGGGGTCGGGACGGCTTTCAGCGTTCCGATGGCGCGCGTGGCCCATACACGGCCGCCGCCACGTCAGTCCACGTCCTCGACGGCGCGGGCGGCCGCAAGCAACTGATCGTGCGCGCGGCCGTTCGAAGCGACGAGCCCCCGCGCATCATGACGCCAGGGCTCGCCCGCGAGATCAGTGACGGTGCCGCCGGCACGTTCAACCAGCAGTGCGCCGGCGACGGCATCCCACGGGTTTGCGCTGAGGTTGGTGAACGCGCCGTCAAGACTCCCGGCGGCGACCATCGAGAGCGTCGCCTGCGCGCTGCCGACCCGTCGGAGGTCACCGAACCGCTCGACCGTCTCTCTACAGGCGGCTGCGTAGGCGTCCCGGTGGTTGCGGTCCCACCATAGCGTCGGCGCGACCATCATCGCCTCTGGGTCCGACTCCGCGCTGACGGACACCGCCTCGCCGTTGCGGTAAGCCCCCTCGGCATCAGCCGTGTAGACATCTCCTAACTCTGGGAGCACGTTAGCGGCGGCGACCGGCCGACCGTCAACGACGGCCGCGACGCTTGTCGCCCAGACCGGAATCTCTCGCACGAAATTGTTCGTCCCGTCGACTGGGTCGATTATCCACGCCGCGCCCGTCTCGGGCACTTCCTTCAGTTCGTCCTCCTCCTCACCCACGACGGCGTCCTCGGCGTACTCCGTGCGGACCGCGGCGATGACCTGCCGCTGTGCGTCCCGGTCGGCGCGGGTCACGACGTCTGTCTTGCCCGCCTTCGTCTCGACGGCGACACGCCGCCGGAAGAATCCCGACGCGACGGCCCCGCCAGCCCGCGCGGCCCGCTCGGCGAGATCTGCCCGAGCGGCGGTGTCCCCGGCGCCCGACGTGGGCGTGTTCTGTCCGGTCATACCGAACGGGGTCGCTGCCGCCGAAAAGGCGTGTCGCTTCTGCCGGCAAGCCGGAACCCACTCACGTCTTCGGTCGGTACCTCTGGTATGGCCCGCCCGCCACGGCTCCACACGGACGACGATGAGCCGTATGTCGAGGCTGCTGTCGACGGGACTCGCCGCGAGTTCCGGCTCTCCGACCGCGCTGAAACGCTGCTTGCGAAACTCGGCTACGAGCCGGGAGAGTTCGTTCCATTCCTCGTCGTCAAAACGCTCGTGCTCGCAGGTGGCGCGACGCTCCCCGAAACGGCCCCCCTCGACGCAGCGCTGGGGCTCTCCGGGGCTGACGGAGGCCGCGAGCCGACTGCCCAAGCTCGCTACCGGACAGCAGAATACCTGCGTGCGGTCGACGCCGACGCGAGCGCCGCCGAGACGCTACGCGAGCACGTCGAACAGACCGGACTCTCACGGTACGTCAGACCGGATGAGATTACCTCACGGGCCGACCGGGTCGGCGACCTGTCTGACATCGCGCGGGACCTGTAGCTGACGGAGTAATGACGCGGGGGAAGACCGCTCCGAGAGCGACCTTCCAGCACTGTTGCCAGTGCGGGGGACGGGATTTGAACCCGTGGACCTCTACAGGAGCGGATCTTGAGTCCGCCGCCGTTTCCCGGCTTGGCTACCCCCGCACGCGACCGACCTACGACCGGCGTCGTGGAAAACGGTTGCGACACCCGATGGAGTTACGGCCACGCCGCCCCGACTCCCATCGTGGACGAGCACACCACCGACCCAGAGGTGCCCCCACCGGTCAGAGGTGAGCCGACCGGCTGGCGGCCTGACCTGCGTCGGTGGGAGCACGATACGCTTCGACGGGCAACCGTTCACGGTGTCAGACTCTACAACGCCGGCGATTATCACGCTGCCCACGACTGCTTCGAGGACGAGTGGTATAATTACGGCCGTGGGAGCACCGAGTCGAAGTTCTGCCATGGGATGGTGCAGGTGGCCGCCGGCGCGTACAAGCACTATGACTTCGAAGACGACGTCGGTATGACCTCACTGTTTCACACAGCCTTGGACTACCTCGCGGATGTCCCAGACGACTTCTACGGCGTGGACCTCGCGGATGTGCGGGCAACGCTCAAGACAGCCCTCGGGAATCCCACTGCGCTTGACGGCTGGCGAGTCGAACTCGACGGCGACACGCCCGGCGCCGACCGCTGGGACCGCGCCTACGCCGACAATCTCGAGTGACACCGGCGCGTTCATGACACATCGGCCCGTCTCAAACGTATGACACGCCGGCTGGCGACGGGGCTGTGGCTCCTCGAGTCCGGGCTGGTCACCCCGCTCGCTACAAATGCGTACTTAATCGACGCGCGGGAATGTGACGGCCCAAAGTCGGCTGTCACGCTCGTCGACACCGGCCTCCCGGTCAACTATCCCTCGCTCCCGAGTGAACTCGCGGACGCCGGCTACGAGCCTGCTGACATCGATCGGGTGCTGCTCACCCACTACGACATCGACCATGTGGGCGGCCTCCGCGAGCTCGACGGCTTCGACGGTCCCGTCTACCTCGGTGAGCGTGACGCCGCCCTTGCCCGCGGTGACTGGACGCCCACCCTGTTCCATCATAAGGGACTGTTCCACCGGCTGGCGCGTCCGTTTTTCGACTTCAAAGGAGTCGATCTCCGGCCACTCGCGGACGGCGAGCGCATCGGCGACTTTACCGCCCACCATACCCCTGGCCACAATCCAGGCCATGTCGTCTATGCCCACGAGAGGCTGGATACCGTCTTCCTTGGTGACCTTGTCTGGGCGGAGGCCGGCGGGTTTACACCGCCATTCTGGCTCGACTCATACAATATGCGCCGACTCCGTGAGAGCATCCGCAGGCTCGCAGAGGGGCCGCCGTTCGAGCGGGGGCTGGTCGCCCACGGCGACCCGGTATTGACCGGCGCCAGCGAGCGGCTCCGCGAACTGACGGCGACGTTCGCCTGACTACGGAGGGAGGACGTACTGTTCGAGCGTCTCCGAGGCACCCTCCAGCACACTCGAACCGTGGAAGACAAGACCGGCTTCGAACTCGTAGTCGAGGAGCTTCTCAAGCGACCGCTCGGCCTCATTCAGGTCGTCTGTGAACTTCCCGGGTGGGAGGTGAAAGCCGCCGGAGAGCCCGCGTTGATCGGCACCAGACAACGCATCCGCCAGCACCGCGTAACCCTCGTCGGTCGCCACAAGGACATGTTGATGATCGCGGTGACCTGGAACGTGGACGGCCTCGAACGGGCCGACGGTATCGCCCTCGCCGTAGAACACGTCCGCAGTTGGGTGGTCGGCGCCCTCTGGCAGGTACACCGTCGAATCGTGTGCCTCCACGACGGCCTTGATGCCGCCAATATGGTCAGGGTCTGTATGGGTGATGACTACCCGTTCAACGGCGACCCCCACCTCTGTGATGCCCGCGAGCAAGGTGTCAGTCGTCCCCGTGAGTCCGGTGTCGACGAGGGTGCCGTCGTCGGTCAGGTACGCTCGGATACGGCCGGGGTCATCGTCTGTCTCCGTACACGTGATATCGTAAACACCAGCAACCGGTTCGGTGACCATGGTCTCAGTTCACAGCTGGCCTACGAAAAACTCCGGGCGGACCCGATAACGGTTTCCGGCCGACTCCGGAACGAGTGGTATGGACCAGAAGCGGGCGATGACGAGCGTGGATATCCGCGCGCTCGCGAGGGAGCTTCGCGACTACGAGGGGGCGAAGCTCGACAAGGCGTACCTCTACGACGATGACCTCGTCCGCCTGAAGCTGCGCGACTTCGATCGCGGCCGCGTTGAACTGCTTGTTGAGGTGGGCGACCCGAAACGGGCTCACGTCGCAGACCCCAGTCGTGTCCCCGACGCACCGGGGCGGCCGCCCGATTTCGCCAAAATGCTCCGCAACCGGCTCTCAGGGGCGGACCTCGCCGGCGTTCACCAACACGAATTCGACCGCATCCTCGTGTTCGAATTCAGCCGCGAGGACGCCGATACGCTCGTCGTCGCCGAACTGTTCGGCGATGGCAACGTGGTCGTGATGAACCGCGACCGCGAGGTTATCGACTGTCTTGACACCGTCCGACTCAAGTCCCGCACAGTCGCGCCGGGTGCAGTGTACGACTTCCCAGCCTCGCGGTTCGACCCACTCGACTGTTCACGGGAGGCGTTCGACGCCAAGATGCGTGAATCCAACACCGACCTCGTGCGGACGCTTGCCACCCAGCACAACCTCGGCGGGGTCTGGGCCGAAGAGCTGTGTACTCGCGCCGGCGTCGAGAAGGAGCGACCAATCGACGAGGCGACCAGCGATGACTATGACGCGCTGTTCGGCGCGCTTGAGCGGCTTCGCGACCGTCTGCAGACCGGCGACCTCGATCCCCGGGTCTACTGGGAGACAGACGACGGTGAGCGAAGCCGACCGGTCGACGCAACGCCGATGCCGCTTGCGGAGTACGAAGGCGTTGACTGTGACGGCTACGACCGGTTCACCGGTGCGCTGGAGGACTACTTCTACGAACTGGATCGTGAGGAGCCGGACCCCGGTAGCACGCGTCCGGACTTCGAGTCGGAGATCGCCAAGTACGAGCGCATTATCGACCAGCAGGAGGGCGCGATCGAGGAGTTCGAGAAGGAGGCAGCCATCTACCGAGAGAAAGCCGAGACGCTGTACGGGAACTATGATCTCGTCGACGAGGTGCTTGCGACGGTTCGAGAGGCGCGCGCGGCAGACTATTCCTGGGGAGACGTCAAGGCGCGCTTCGAGGAGGCCGCCGAGGCCGGCAACGAGCGCGCACGTCACGTTATCGACGTCGATCCCGAGCACGGCGAGGTGACGCTCGAGCTTGAGGGCCGGCGCATCAATCTCGTCCCCGAGGACGGCGTCGAAAAGAATGCCGACCGGCTCTACCGGGAGGCGAAGCGTGTTGAGGAGAAAAAGGAGGGAGCACTCGCGGCCATCGAAGATACACGCGGGGATCTCGCCGAGGTGAAGCGCCGACGGGAGGCCTGGAGCGAAGAAACATCGGCCGACAACAAGGAAGACGACCAAGAACCAGGCGAGACCGACTGGCTCGCCAAGGAGAACGTCCCCGTCCGGTATGACGAACAATGGTACGAGCAGTTCCGCTGGTTCCACACCTCAGATGGCTTCCTCGTCATCGGGGGGCGCAACGCGGACCAGAACGAAGCTATCGTCAAGAAGTATATGGACGGGGACGACCTCTTTTTCCACGCGCAAGCCCACGGTGGCCCGGTGACGGTGCTGAAGGCCACGGGACCCTCAGAGCCGTCCCGCGATGTCGACATCCCCCAGTCGTCAAAGGAGGAAGCCGCTCGGTTCGCTGTCACCCACTCGTCAGTGTGGAAGGACGGCAAGTTTGAGGGAGATGTCTACATGGTTGACCCCGGTCAGGTGTCGAAGACGCCCGAATCTGGAGAGTACCTCGAGAAGGGCGGATTCACAATCCGTGGCGACCGGACCTACTTCGAGAATACGAGCGTTGACTGTGCGATTGGTGTCCAGTGCGAACCGGAGACGCGTGTGCTCGGGGGCCCCGAGCAGGCCATCGTCAATCGCGTGGAGACACACGTACGACTCGAACCAGGCCGATATGCACAGAACGACATCGCAAAGATGATTTACCGGGATTTAAAGCAGCGATTCACCGACGAGTCGTTTCTCCGCAAAGTCGCCTCCCCCGACCAGATTCAGGAGTTCTGTCCGCCCGGTGGCTCCCGGCTGGTCGACTGACGACGGCGTTAACCAGCCCGGAACCGAACTCCACGTATGCTCCGGGAGGCGCTTGATTTTCCGACGTCCGGCGACCACGGCTCCCGCGCGGTCCTTGTCGGGTCGCTGCTGGTCGCCCTTGCTGCCGTGGCCGCGAGTGGGACTGCGGCGCTCGGGACAGACGGTCACCCAGCCGCACTCGCGGCCGTCGCCGTCGCCGGCCTTGCGACGCTCGCCATCCGTGGTTACTATTACCGGACAGTTGCCGTCGCCGCGACCCGACCGTCGCCGGTTGCGCCATCATTCGAGGGCCTGATGCGTCTGCTCCGCGAGGGCATTGTCTCCACGCTCCTAGCCGCCGCGTACGCCCTACCGGCCGCGCTCTTGTTCGCCGCCGCAGCTGGAATCGCGACGCTCACGAATCCCGGAGCCAACCCACCCGACCAGGCAATCCTCGGGCAGGGAGTCGGCGCGCTCGCGGCGCTGCTCGGCCTACTTGCACTCGGTGCCGCGCTGTACCTCACGCCCGCAGCAGCCGGGACGCTCGCGCGGAACGGGACATTCCGCGACGCCGTCCGTTTCGGAACCGTGCTTGACGCAGCAGCGACAGAGGATTACGCCGTTGGCTGGCTCGTTGCGACGGGCCTCCAGTGGACCGTCGGTCTCGTCGCTGTCGTACTATCCGCGCTTGGTATCGGTGTCGTGCTCTACTTTCTCACCGGTGTCGCAGCCCGCTACCTGTGGGGGACTGCACTCGCAGCGGCGCTGGACCCCGGCGAGGTGCCAACCGAGGGCGTCACGCCGCCGAACCGCCACCGGGGCGACGCGCGCATGCAGGAGCTGTTCCTCAACAGCAATATCGACGAGCCAACCGACGGCGCCGAGTCGCCGTAGAGAAGGCTCTTAGTCTGGGGACTACTCCGTCCAGTCATGCTTGGCCGTGCTCTCCGCTTCCCGCTCGCTGGGGACGACGGCCTCCGAAGCGTCGTTCTCGGCGGAATCTGCTCGTTTCTCGGGGTCCTCATCCTTCCAACCGTACTCGTGCTCGGCTACTATCTTCGGGCGGGCGCGGCTGGCGCAGCCGGTGACGACGAGGCACCGCCGTTCGACGACTGGACCGGTCTGTTTGTCGACGGGCTGAAGTCACTTCTCGTGCTCATCGGGTACTTGCTTGTCCCGCTGGCGGTCTTTGGGGCTGCCATCGTTGTCGGCGGGCCGGGCCCGCCATCGGCCCCGGTCGCTGGCATTAACGTCCTTGGTGCCGCCGTAGGCGGATGGGGGACGATCCTGCTGGTAATCGCGATGTACCTGCTCCCCGCGGGGCTGATATCCCTCGCCCGCACGAACTCCATACGGGCGGCCTTCGACATCGCCACAATCGGTCGGGCGGCGCTCAGTGCCGACTACTTTGTCGCTGGTCTGCTTGCGATACTGTTGACACTGCTCGTCGGTGTCCTGACGGTGGTATTGACCGCGCTCACGTTCGGACTGTTTAGCCTGTTAAGTGGGTTCGTGCAGTTCTATACGCAGGTGGCCTTCTTCTATCTGTTCGGACTCGGCTACGGCCGCGCGCTCGGCGGCGACATGCCTGGCGCACCGAAAGACAGGGCATAACACCGCCGCCCCCGGAGTCAACGTATGCGTATCGCCGACCGACAACAGCGGGAGGGGGGCCGCGAACGAATCACGGTCGTCCCGGAGAGCCTTGACGACCTTTGGCACCTCACGTACGTCCTTGAGCCAGGCGACCGCGTCGGCGGCGACACGACTCGCCGAATCCAGCGGAACGACGACAAGACACGTGACACCGGCGGCGAGCGGGAGCACATGTGGGTCGAACTTGCGGTCGACGATATCGAGTTCGCGAAGTTCGCCAATCGTCTCCGGGTGGGTGGTGAGATTGTCGACTGCTCGCGCGAGGACCAACTCGGATTCCATCACACGCTCAACGTTGAGGAGCACACCGAGCTTGAGGTAGAGAAGATCTGGCAGACTGACCAGCTCGAACGGCTCAAGGAGGCTGTCGAGGCGACCGAGAACCCCGACGTCGCCGTCGCCACCGTCGAGGAAGGGGAAGCGTACGTGCATACAGTCGCCCAGTACGGAGTCGAGGAGCGGGCCGCCATCACGAAGCCGACGGGGAAAGGTGAGTACGCCCGCCCTCGCGAGGAGTTGTTCGACGAACTTGGCGTCGTTCTGGACCGAACCGACGCCGAGGCGGTCATCCTCGCTGGCCCGGGCTTCACCAAACAGGACGCCCTCGACTATATCGAGGAGGAGTACCCGTCGGTAGGCGAGCGAGTGACTGTCGTCGACACCTCGGCAGCGGGCGGCCGGGGCGTCCACGAGGTACTCAAGCGAGGCGCCGTTGAGGAGGTGCAGACGGAGACCCGCATCGCAAAGGAGGCGGAACTCATCGACGAGTTGACCGAGCGCATTGCTGAGGGCGCGAAGGCAACATACGGCATCGAACAAACGATGGAAGCTGCGGAGTTCGGCGCTATCGACCAACTTCTCGTGCTCGACGAGCGGCTCCGTGCCGAGCGGGCCGACGAGGGGGACTGGGATGTGGACGCCAACGAGCTTGTGCGGACCGTCGAACAGAAGGGCGGCGAGGTGACCGTTTTTTCGGGTGAGTTCGACCCTGGCCAGCAGCTGCGGAACCTCGGCGGCGTGGCCGCGCTACTTCGGTACCGACTCAACTAACGAGCGGAAGCTCATCCTCAGCCGTCAGCTGTCCTCTGTACGCTGTAGAGGGTCTTGATGACACTCTTTCGGGTGACGCGACCGGTGGCCATCCGTCAGGACTCACATCTCGGCCTGGTGGCCGTCGCGGGCGACACGAATCTCGCCGTCGAACGACTCCCGGACGCTCTCGACCATCTCACGGTGTCTGCCATCTGTATGAGGGTAAAGGTGAGTAAGGTAGAGCCGGTCGATAGCCCGATCGGTGAGCATCTCCCCGAGTGCGCTCGGCGTTGGGTGGTTCGATACGTCGATATCGTCCGGAAACGAACAGTCGTGCGCAAGGACGCGAGCCCCGTCTGCGAGAGTCGCGACGGCCTCTGTCGCTTCTGAGTCTCCCGAGAAACAGAAATCACCATCGGCCGATGGATGGCTGAACCGGTAGGCATGACAGTACATCGAATGAACCGTCTCAACCGCTCGAGCGTCGAATCCGCTGACGTGGAATTCGCCCGGCTCGATGTCCCGCAGGGTCAACTCGACCCGGCCTTCGAGATAGTCGTGGACATCGAGTAACCCCTCGACGAGCGCACTCGTGCCATCGGGACCGACGACGGTGAGGTGCTCCTCGCCAGCGAGCCACCGCGCTTTCAGTAGCGCAAGCAGATCGGAGACGTGATCAAGATGATGGTGGGTCAACAGTACCGTCTCGACGGACTCGTAGCCAGCCTCAGTGTCGGCAAGTGCGCCGAGCACACCGCTCCCACAGTCGACGAGAAGTGTGTCTTCGCCAGCCTCCACCAGCAGCCCAGTCTGATTCCGGTCACCGGCGGGCATCGCGCTGCCGGTGCCAAGGAACGTGACGCGCATGCCCAAGTTGTGGACGGGACCCACTTGAGTCGTCGCCCCGTGCCGCGGGCGCAACCCCCTTGGGTGCCGGCGGCCCTACGAAGGGTATGGACGGTCGGGATCTTCTTGCTACCCGGGATGACCTCCCTTTCGACCCCGAGACCGTCAGTATCGACGACGCAGACGTGCTCGCACGGTTAGAGCCAGAGGTGCGCGAGTGGTGGGTCGACAAATTCGGTGAGTTCGTCCCCGGTAACGGCGGCTTCTTTACCCCACCACAGAAGGAGGCGGTCCCGCTTATCGACGAGGGAACGAACAGCCTCGTGTGTGCCCCGACCGGCTCGGGGAAGACGCTCGCATCCTTCACGGCTATCATCAACGACCTGGTCGGTCGCGCGCGCGTTGGCGGTCTCGACAACTCTGTCTACTGTCTGTACGTCTCGCCGTTGAAATCGCTGGCCAATGACATCCACCGAAATCTGGCAGAGCCGCTCGACGGCGTCGCAGAGCGAGCTGACGAGCCGATCGAGGTACGTCACGCCATCCGCCACGGCGACACCGACAAAGCAGACCGGCAGGCGATGCTTGATGAGACGCCACATATCCTGAACACGACGCCGGAGACGCTTGCCATTCTACTCAACTCGCCGAAATTCAAGCAGAAGCTGGAGAGCGTCGAGTACGTCGTCGTGGACGAGATACACTCGCTTGCCGAGAACAAGCGCGGCACTCATCTCGCGGTGTCGCTCGAACGGCTTGAGCGGCTTTGTGAGGGGTCGCCGACTCGCATCGGCTGTTCGGCGACCGTGGAGCCGCTGGAGACGGTTGCCGAGTTCCTCGTCGGTTATGAGGACAATTCCCCCCGAGAGTACGAGATTGTCGACGCACGGTTCGTCCGCGAGTTCGACATGGAACTGGCGTGTCCGACAGACGATCTCATCGACACGCCACCAGGCGTCGTCCGTGAGCGGTTCTACGACGAACTCGCACGGCTGGTGCGCGACCACGAGAATACGCTTGTGTTCACAAACACGCGGTCGGGCGCCGAGCGCGTGCTGGCGAACCTCCGCGAACGCGGCTTCGACGAGTCTGACTCCGGCTGCCACCACGGCTCGCTTTCCAAAGACCGCCGACAGCACATCGAGGAACGACTGAAGGCCGGCACCATCGACGTGGTGACCACGTCCACCTCACTGGAATTAGGCATCGACATGCCGTACATCGACCTTGTGGTTCAGGTGGGGTCGCCGAAGTCGGTGGCGGCCTTACTCCAGCGGGTCGGTCGTGCCGGCCACCAGCTCGGCGAAACGGTGAAAGGACGCGTGTTCGCCCTCGACAGAGACGAACTTGTCGAGTGTGCGACCATGCTCCAGAAAGCCGAAGAGGGGTTCGTTGATCGGGTGTTCGTCCCCGAGAATGCCCACGATGTCGCCGCCCAACAGGTCTACGGGATGGCCATCAACGGGCCACTCCCCGAGACGCGGGTCCGCGAGACGCTCACGTCGGCGTACCCGTACCGTGACTACGGCGAGGCGGAGTTCGAGTCGCTGTTTGCCTACCTGACGGCAGACTACGACGGGCTTGAGGAGAAGAACGTCTACCCGAAGGTGTGGCGCGATACGAACGACCCCCCCGACGGCGAGCACCACTACGAGGCGTTCGACGTCGGCGAGCCGCTCGTTGGCAAACGGGGACGGATGGCTCGTGTTATCTACATGACGAACCTCGGCACCATCCCCGACTCTTTCGACGTGGATGTTTTCACGCGGACAGGTGACGAATGGGTTGGGCAGCTGGACGAGGAGTATCTTGACACGCTGGAGAAGGGTGACGTGTTCGTGCTCGGGGGCTCGAACTACGAATATAAATACCGCCGCGGAACGAAGGCGTACGTCGACCCGACGAGCCGCGCGGCGACGGTCCCCTCGTGGTTCTCCGAGCGGCTCCCGCTGTCGTATGACCTCGGCCGTGAGATTCTTTCGTTCCAGCGGACCCTTCTCGACCGGCTCCAGACGGGAGGACCGCCGGCAGTCCGCGAATGGCTCCGCGATTTCCCCATCGACGAGAACACCGTCCGCGCGCTGACGCGGATGTACGACGAGCAGGTCCGGTACGCCGGCGCTCAGTCGGTGTCCACGCCAGACAGGCTCAGCGTCGAGACGACCCTCGATTACGACGAGTACCGCCGCCACTATCACGTCCACTCGAGCTACGGCCGACGGTTCAACGACGGATTCTCTCGGCTGCTCGCTTACCACTTCGCGGAACAGACGAATGCCAACGTGCAAGTGGCTGTCGCGGACAACGGGTTCACCCTCTCCTTACCACTCAACCGGAAGGTGGATGTCGAGTCCGTGTTCACCAATCTCGATTCGGATGCTGTCCGCGCTGACCTGCGGGCCAGTCTTGAGGGCACTGACCTGCTGAAGCGTTACTTCCGAATCAACGCCACCCGGTCGCTGATGATTCTCAAACGGTACAAGGGGACCGAGAAGACAGCCGCCCAGCAGCAGGTATCCTCAGAAATGTTGCTGTCGTTTGCGGAAGAGCTCGAAGACTTCGCAGTGATTGAGGAGACGTACCGCGAGATTCTCCAAGACAAGCTGAACGTCGAGGCCATCGAGGCGGCGGTTGCGGCCGTCGACGACGGAGACCTCACAGTATCGGTCCGGTCGCTCGACTCGCCGTCGCCCCGTGCGTTCGGGCTGGCAACGCTCATGGCTAGCGACGTTGTGCTCGCCGAGGACGAGTCGGCCGTGCTTCAGGAGTTCCACGCCCGCGTGCTCGCACAGATTGATGACGACGCTCGTGCGGAGACCGACTGACTACACGACAAGCGTATCGATTGCATCCGGGACGACGAGCACATCACTTCCCGGCTCGACGGCCTCCGCTACCGTCTCTTGGGTCCGCATAAGACACGCCTCAACAGTGTCTGGCGCCTCGCTATTCGTAATATAACAGTCAGCCTGCCGGAGTGCCCGTGCGACAACGAACGCTCGCTGTGCCCCCGGCTCGTATCCATCACGGAGCCGTTCATACAGCGTCTCGGCGTCGCTCGCGGCCGAGAGCTGCTGGTAGAACCGCTGCTCGCCGGTGCCGTCGCCGGCGCCCTCCTGAAGACGCGCAGGGATGACGACCCGACCGCCGTCTCGAACCGGGTTGTGGGCGCCGAGCACGAGGTAGGTGAATGCGCGGCTTGCCTGGTAGAGATTGGCATCCTTCGGGGCACCGACGCCTGCCACCACGGCATCGTAGCGACCGTCGACGTCGACCGCCAGCGCCGTCCGCGCCGTTGACGCGAGGTCACGGACTACCGCACGGGGCTCGCCGGCGGCTGCCGCGAGCGTCTCGCCGCCCTCGTGGGTGACATTCAGACAGAATGCACAGCCGACGGCGTCGCCGGCTGCGTCGATAGCCTCTCGGAACGGGTTCTCGGCGACCCTGCCAAGCCGCACTCCCGGCCGTGAGAGCATCTCCGGGCCGTGGGTGTAACGGATGAGCGGTGCCGCACCTGCCCCAACGACGACCGTCTTCGCCCCCCCAGAGAAGCCGGCATACTGGTGGGGCTCCACCATCCCTGTCGAGATGACGCGGTCGGCCCCTGCGACGGCCTCGTGAACTGCGACGGGGACTCCGTCGACGCTCCCGACCGTCACGGTCTGGTCGGGGTCGTGATTAACCGCTAAATCCGCGTGCTCACCCAGGCCTGCCTGAATCTCCGCATCTGTCATCGGGCGGTGCAGGCCGAGTCCGAGCAGAATCGTCACCTGGTCCCGATCGATGCCGGCCCGGGCGAGCTCCGTCAACAGCACGTCTGCGAGCACGTCGTCGGGGGTCGCGCGGGTGATATCTGTGACGACCAGCGCCACATCGTCGTCGGGGTCGGCCAGTTCCTGGAGTCGTGGGCCATGCGGGTCGGCGACGGCACGCTCTGCTGCCTGCCGCGGGTCGACGGGGTCGCCACCAGGAGGCGACGCGACCGTTACCGCACAGTCGAATAAATCAACCGCGACCGTCTCTTCACCGTACGGGAGCCGCATCCCTACTCGATGCCCCGCAGATACGGTTCCCAGAGGTCCAGCGAGATGGCCGTCGCATCGCTGCGGTCACCCCACAGCTCTGCGGCGTCGAATCGGACGTTGTACAGTGGTTCGCTTCGCTCCGTGCCATGGGCCGCCGCGTCCGGGTATGTGTGGTCGCCGCGGTAGGCGGTCACGGTGCCGGTAGCGCGACGGACGTACGCCGGCAGACGGGTGTGGCCCGACGGGGATTGGCTCCGGACGACCACGCGGTCCCCCTCGTTGAATGCCGGCTCCGAGGGAGGTGCGTCGGAGTCGTAGGCGTCGACGACGCCCGCGGCAAGTTCGCCGAGCAGGTCCGGGTCGGACCGCTCGGGCACGGATGCGTCGCCGGCGGCAAACGCACGGGTACGCTTGCGGACGCGCTCGCCGTCAAGGACACCTCGTTCCACGAACAGGCGCGTGATTGCCCGGACCCACCGGTCATAGTAGCTCGCGGTGAGGTAGTCAGCCGGTGGCATTCGCTCGATGCTGTGACGGAACGCATCGATGCCGAAGGTACCGGAGCCGAGGCCCGCGACGAACGCCGCGTACGTCGCCCCCTCCCAGGGTTCGTGGAAGGTGTCCTCATGGGTCGTCGTGTCGACGGGCCCCAGCCCGTCCATCCCGCCGACATCGTGGATACCGTCCATGGCTCGACTACCAGGGGACGGGGCAAAAAACTCTGTCCCGGGTGTCCGGGTGAGTCGCTACCACCGGAACAGTCGGTAGTCGTGGTCAGGCGTGTACCGCCGGAACGCGAGGCTATTCGCCAGCACCGACACGGATGAGAACGCCATTGCGACGGCCGCCAGCACTGGCTGGAGCAGGCCGAGCGACGCCAGCGGAATCATCGCGGTGTTGTAGCCGAGTGCCCAGAAGAGGTTCTGCTTGATTTTCGAGAGCGTGCCCGCGGAGACGCGGATGGCCTTGAGAACATCCAGCGGGTCGGACCGCATCAGCGTCACGTCGGCAGCCTCGATGGCGACATCTGTCCCAGAGCCAATCGCGATACCGACGGACGCAGCCGCCAGCGCGGGCGCATCGTTAATACCGTCTCCCATCATAAGCGCCTGTGTCCCGTCGGCCTGCACCGCGTCGACCGCTGCGGCCTTCTCGTCGGGCAGTACGTTCGCCCGCACACGCTCGGCGGGTATGCCCACCTCGCTGGCGACGGCACGGGCCGTCCGCTCGTTGTCGCCCGTGAGCATGTGAACGGCCAGCCCACGCTCCTGGAGTTGCTTGACGGCGGTCGCGGCACTCGGCTTTATTTGGTCGGCCACCGCGAGCGCTCCAGCGAGCGTCTCATCGACAGCGACGAGCATCACGGTCTTTCCCTCGGACTGGAGTTGATCAACCGTCTCACGGGCCGGCTCGATGTCTGCCCCCGCGTCGGCAACGAATGACGGCTTGCCGATCCGGACCGTGCGACCGTCGACGGTTGCGCGGACACCCTCCCCGGCAACGCTCTCGAAGTCAGTCGCCTTGGTGGGATCGAGCCCCCGCTCGCGGGCGCCCGCGACCACTGCCGTGCCGATCGGGTGTTCACTGCCGTCCTCGACGGCCGCGGCGATGGAAAGCAGCGACGACTCGTCGCTAACCGACCGGGCGAGGGAGCCGCCGTCGGCGGCTGGGCCCAGCGGGACCACGTCTGTGAGCGTCATTTCGCCTTCCGTGAGCGTCCCTGTCTTGTCGAAGACGACGGCGTCGGCCGCCTGCACCCGCTCAAGCACGTCGCCACCCTTGAAAAGGACGCCGTTTTCCGCAGCGATGGAGGTTCCGACCATCGTTGCGGCGGGTGTCGCCAGCCCAAGCGCACAGGGACACGCGATGAGGACTGCCGAGGCAAACACGAGTAGAGCGAATTCACCGACTCCGACCGCGCTCGGTCCGCCGGCGGCGAGCCCCCACGGCGCCAGCCCGTCGACCGCGGTGGCGAGCGTCTCGGGGGCCACCGCCCAGACGACGCCCCACAGGAGGGCGTTCGCAATGACGGCCGGGACAAAGTACGCTGAAATACGGTCGGCGACGTTCTGGATCTCCGGCTGGCGCGACTGGGCCTCCTTCACGAGTGAGACAATCTGGCGAACTGCCGTTTCGGAGCCGACCTTCGTCGCCTCTACGACCAGCAGGCCATCCTCGTTCACGGTGGAGCCGACCACTTCGTCGCCGGGCGACTTCCCGACAGGCACCGATTCGCCGGTCACCATCGACTCATCCACCGCAGAGTTTCCCTCAACGACGACGCCGTCGGTTGGGATACGCTCGCCGGGGCGCACCTTCAACCGGTCGCCGACCTCAATCTCCTCGACAGCCACCGTCTCCTCGGTACCGTCCTCGCGCAGACGAGTCGCCTCGTCGGCCTCCATCTCCAACAAGTGTCGTAACGCTTCGCCAGCCTGCCCCTTCGAGCGTGCCTCCAGCCAGTTACCCGCCGTGATGAACGTGAGAATAAGGGCAGCCGTATCGAAGTACAGCCCGGCATTCGGCAGCAGGCCGACCAGCGCGATGATCGAGTAGCCGTATGCCGTCGAGGAGCCCAGCGCGATGAGCACGTCCATGTTCGCGCGTCGGTTTCTCAGCGCCTGTACGCTGTTCTCGTAGAACTCCCGCCCGAGCAAGACCTGGACCGGTGTCGCGAGTGCGAACGCGACCCAGCCGACCGACAGTCCTGTTCCCGGGACTGTCTCTGGGAGCAACCCCGGTGCGACGAGTTCAGCAACGAGCATTCCGACCAGCGGTGCGGACAGGAGAGCACCCAGTGCGGTGAGTCGGCGCTGACGGCGTATCTCGGCCGCACGGGCCGTTGCGGCGGCCGACTCCCGGCCATTGTCGTCGGTCGTTTCGCGGACCGGCGTGTAGCCGGCGTCGGCAACCGCCTCGTAGATGATTTCGGGGGTGGCAACGCTCGGCACGTAGACGACACGTGCTTCGTCAGCCGCGAAGTTGGCATCTGCCTCAAGAACACCTGGCACAGCCAGTAGCCGCTCGGCGACGGTAGTCGCGCAGTTCGCGCAGGTCATGTCCGTCACCGGAACGGTGAGTTGCTCGGTGATGAGGTCGTAGCCCGCGTTCCCGATGGCGTCGCGTATCGCCGCCAGCGACGTTCGGTCCTCGTCGAACTCAACATACCCCTCATCGGCCGCGAAATTGACATCCGCCTCGTGGACACCGTCGAGCTCCTCAAGCGCCTCGGCGACAGTCGCCGAGCAGTTGGCACACGACATCCCGCCGATGTCGAGCCGGACGGTTCGAGTGGTCATTAGCTATCCATACGTGGTGACCGTTTAGGCCGGTTTCCCTTAGGATACCAGCGCTATCGTGGTCCCGAACTTTCGAATCCGAACTACCCGTCCGCAAGCGACCGGTACCGTTCCTCGAAGCGGCCGCGACAGGAGCCACAGCAGAAGTGATAGACGTCGCCGTCGATACGCGTCGATTCTCCCTCCTCGTCGACGGTGTTGCCACACTCGTCGCAACTTACGGCGAAGCCCGTCGCGTCGAAGGTGGGGTGCCACTCGACGCTGTCGAGCAGCGTCACCGAATAGTCAGCCCCTTCGACGAGCGACTCAACCCACGCGCGGACATCCCGGGCGTCGGTACGACCCGTGAACCAAACGTCCCCATCGGCGGTCGTGAAGACGTGTTCGACGGCCGCCTCGTCAGCGAGTCGCCCGCGAAGCCGCTCTGTCCCGCCATTGGGATCGACGCGAACGAATACGGGCGCGCCGGCCCGGAGGGCAGCCGCGTCCACTTCGACGGTGAATCCCTCGATAACGCCCGCTTCGCGGAGCCGACTCACCCGGTCAGACACTGCCGGCCCGGACAGGCCCACTTCCTCGGCAATGTCACTGAATGGCCGACGGGCATCTTCGGTGAGCAGCGACAGGATGCGCAGGTCGGTCTCGTCTGGTTGGTTCATAGCTGCGATAGAATTTGGATTCTAAAGTGATTGTTGCTATCTCCTCCGGATTCCGAACCTGTCAGCGGCCGAGCGTATAGAACTCCTCGTTCGGCCGCATATCTGCGACCGTCGCCATCCGATTCGAGAGGTTGTAGTAAGCGACGACGCTCGCGATGTCCCACACCTGCTCACGCGTGAACCCGGCCTCGACAAGCGCCTCAACGGCGGCGTCGTCCACTCGGCCCGGCGACTCTGTGAGTAACTCGGCGAATTCTAACATCGCCTGATGACGCTCTGAAAGGTCGGCGCTCCGGTAGTTCGTTGCGAGCTGGTCGGCGAGCTGTGGGTCGTCGGCATAGATACGCACGAGCGCGCCGTGGGCGACAACACAGTAGAGACAGTCGTTAATTCCGGAGACAGTAACAACGAGCATCTCGATTTCCTCGCGCTCGAGCGCGGTATCGTTGACCAGGGCGTCGTGATACTCGAAGAACGCGCGAAAGTGGCTCGGACGATAGGCGAATGCGGGGAAGACGTTCGGCGTGAAGCCGGCCTCCTCACGTTCCTCGGTGATGCGCTCACGGACATCCTCGGGCAGTTCCTCGAGGTCAGGCGTGTCGAATCGCCTCATTGGGGCCTCGGTCATATCCCCTCGTGCGTCCGCCCGGGCTTAGTCCTGCCGGGGCCCGCGCAGCTGCGAGAGCCCGTACAACAGGAAGTAACCAACGACGCCGACGGCGAATACGGCTGCCGGGATGAGGAACGGGCCGAACATCCGCCAGACGGCCTCCAGCATGGCTGGGACTGTGACCCCCCGGCACAAAAGCCCGTAGGTTGATACGGGACCGCATCCCCTCTCTGAGAGTGTACGCGCTCGGCCACTATGGAGTCGCGCTGCTTGTGTACGTGCCCGTCGGATTCTATCTCGCTCGGACAATGCCGACGCTCGCGCTTGTGGGCGGTGCGGGCGTGCTCGCGTTCTCGACGATTCCGGACTACGACCTCCGGATACCATTTACCACCCACCGAGGGATCACTCACACGCTTGGCTTTGCCCTCGCCATTGCCGGATTGTTCGCCGCTGTTGGGTGGCAACTCGCCGCGGGGCCTCTCTCGTCCATCGGCGACCCTGTAGAAAGCGCGTTGTTCTGTGGCAGCGTCGCGCTCCTCGGTCTCGGCTCGCATATCCTCGGTGACGTGCTCACCCCAGCGGGAGTTGCGCTGCTGTGGCCGCTGTCTTCACACGAATTCACCGTTTCGCTGACGCGGGCGGACAGCCGGTTTGCTAACTGGGGGCTGTTCGCCGCGGGCGTCCTCGCCGCGACTGCGGCGCTTGTGGTTGCCGTCTGGGGTTAGATGAGGTCTTGCTCGTCAAGCTGGTCGAGGACATCGTCAACGAACGCCTCGACCGACTCGTAAGGGAACTCGCCGCCGCCAAGCTTCGTGTTCAGTTCCATTGCGGTCATCGAGAAGTCGCCGGACTCAAACCGGGTCCCTGGGCCGTCTGGGAGCGCAGGGACCAGGTCCATCGGACTGTTAATCGGGTAGTCGGCGCCGCCGAAGGCGTCTATCATCTGCTCACGGAGTTCGTCTCGATCGGCCATGACACCGGATGGTCGGTGAGCGTGCTTAAATATCGTTCGAGAACCCCACCTGAGAAACGGAGCAGCAGTTCACTTCCAGTGACGTTGGGGGGTGCCGGTTTGTTCACGAATCTCGAACAGAATTTTTGTATCTGAATCTACTAACAATGGATGGATACGGAGGTGAACAGACCATGGCGATGCCCACGACCTCGAACGACTGGACGGGAACGTTCGACCTACCGAGCCGATTCTTCGGGGCCGACGGGCCGTTCGGTCTGTTCGGCGCCGACGACTACGAACTGTACGAAGAGGACGGTGAGTTCGTCCTCACAGTGGAGATGCCCGGCTTCGACCCGGCCGACATCGATGCGACTTGGCACGACGGGCGGCTGACTATCGCCGCCGAGACGGTCGACGAAGACCGCGGCCGCGAACGGACATACCACCGCTCCTTCCGGTTCCCGAAGGCGGTGGCCGAGGACGCCCTGAGCGCCAGTTACAACAACGGCGTCCTCGAGGTCCGGCTCCCGGTCGCTGAGACGTCGGACAAGGGAACGGCCATCCCGATTGAGGCCTAAGCCGGGTACTCCGGCGCCGTTTCTCAGCGGGGCGTTTCCGTGCCCCATTCGTTGAGTGCAGTCGCCAGCGCCGGCACCGTCTCTGCCCGCGCTGACAGCGACTCATCGACGGTCCAAGCGTCGACAGCTGCACGCAGTGCCCGGGCGCCCGCCCGTGTTCCGTCCGGGTGTCCATGGACGCCGCCACTGGCCTGCATCAGCACCTTCTGTCCCGTCTCATCAAGCAGCGTGTCGATGATGCCAGGGTGGAGACCGCCCGACAGGACCGGTAGTACGTCTGCCAGCCCGTGAAGATCAGAGCGAAGCCACGCGTCGATACCGACAGTGTTCTCGGTGCTCCGTCTGCCGAGCCCGCCCGTCCCCGTGTGGAGGTGGTCGACGCCCGCCAGTCGGGCGACCTGTGCGAGACAGCGCATCGAGACACCGTGGTGGGGGAACCGGTCCATTGCGGCGTGCATCGCCCGGTGGGCGTGAATAGCCACTCCAAGGTCATCGGTTCGCTCGCGGACGGTCTGGACCGCTCCCCAGCCCGCCGTGATGACATCAATCATCACGAACCGGCCGCCCTGGTCGGCGACGTACTCAACGCGGCGGACCATCTCCTCCGTATCTGCGGTGACATTGACGACGTAAGCTTTCCGTTCGCCGGTCTCGGACTCGGCCTCATCGGCCTGGGCGAATGTCTTCGTCACCCGCTCTTCGAACGGATTAAACGACTGGTCCGTGAGGGTCTCGGCATCTCGCAGCAAGTCGACCCCGCCAGTCCAGGACTCGTAGCCAACCCGTGCGTGGTCTGCTGGCGACAGTCCTACCTTCGGCGTCGGCACCGTGGCTAACACGGGCCGGTCGCCGGCGTCGAGCAGGCGGTGTCGCACTGCACTGCCGAATTGCGGCCCAGGGAATCGGTCGACCAGCGCCGCTGGCCACTCGCAGTCGGCCAGCCGGATGCTCTCGACGGCGCTCATCCCCATGATAGTACCCGCAATACAGGCGAGTACCTGCGGGAGTGATCCACCCTCGAACAGCGCTGCCGGGTAGGCGACGCGGACGGTGCCGTCGTCGCGAAGCGCGTATGCCACCGCTGAGAGTCGTTCGACGTTCGTGTCCGCATCGAGGGCTGCCCATGTCCCGGTCGACGACTCGCTGGCGACCCGTGCGGCCGCCTCCTCGGTCGTCATTCCCTCCGCGGGGACGAGCCGGAACGTACAGACGAGGTCGTCGTCAGCTGGGCTGTAGCCCGTGTCGAGGAAGTCCTCGTACTGACTGCTCACGTCTGGTAAGAGGCGAGTGCAGGACAAGAATTTCGGGGCGCTTAGACGACCAGTCCGGACTGGAGGACGGCAATTAGCAGCGTCAACACGACCACACTGGCGGCCGTCGTTGTGAAGATGGCTGTGCTAAGATACTCCGGCGCCGTCACCCCGTCAACGGTGCCGTCGGCATATTCGATAGTCAGGGCGAGCGGTAACACCGCTGCCGGCGTCGCTGACTCGAGCACGAACACCTTCGCGACGACCGGGTCCTCGAACGCGAGCAGCAGCGCGACAGCTACCCCAACCAGCGGCGCCACCACGAGCTTGAGCGCGGTCGGCGTCACCGACCGTGATACCGCTGTCACGTCCGTCTCCGATAATTGAATCCCCAGCACTAGCAGCATCACGGGGATGGACGCCTCACCCATCAGGCCGAGCGTCTCCATGGCGGCCGCGTCGGCTGGTGGCACCAGCCCAGCCGCGCGGACAGCGACAGCCGCCACTACCGCGTACAGCAGTGGCAGGCGGAACACCTCTCGGACTGCAGCGCGAGCGTCACCGTCAGCACCGCCTGAGGCGATGTAGACACCCAACGTATAGACGACGAGGTTCTGCACTGTCAGGTAGAGGACGGCAGTGGTCCGGCCGGTTGCTCCAAAGGCGAACTCCGACAGCGGGATGCCAACGAACCCGGAGTTCGGGAATGCTGCCGCGAGCATCAGTGCGCCGAGCAACGGCCCGGACTGGCCAGTGAGCCGCCCGACGCCCCACGCGAGTGCGACCATTACGAGCGCGTAGCCGACGACGCCGACCACTAACTTCGCGACCGCGCCTCCGCCGAGGTCCGTCGTCGCGATAGAGTGGAAGGCAAGCGCCGGTACCAGCACGTAGAGCCCGAGCGTGTTCACCGGACCGACATCTAACCCGGTCCGGCTTCCAAGCAGGTAGCCGACGACAGCGATTCCCAGCACCGGTAATACCGCCTCGGTGAATGCGGCCGTCAGCGACATCGACCCACCCCGTGGACTCGACATCTCTCGTGCATACGCTTCCTAGCGGCTGTACCTACGAGTATCCTGCCAGAAACGCAGTCACGCCACGACGCCGATTCACCGCACGTGACTATTCAGGCTCTGAAACTATTTCACAACGCAAAACAACTATTGGCTACGGTGCCGACCGACAGGTATGGCCGACCCCCTCGCAGAGGTAGAGTTTCTCGCCCGGTCGCACAACCGCATCGAGATACTGGCGACGCTCGCAGCCGACGCATACACGCGTCGAGAACTCGGCGATGCCGTTGACGCCTCACAGCCGACGATTGGGCGCGTGCTCAACGATCTCTCAGAGCGCGGCTGGGTCGATTACGATGGGGAACGGTATGCTGCGACGGTCACAGGCGCGTATGTTGCGGATGGTATCACTGCGCTCCGAGACCGACTGGCGACCGAGACGCGGCTCCGACCGATCGTTGACTACTTTCCGACCGCTGCGGTGGATGTCGGACTTGATGCGTTTGCCGACGCGAGTATCACGACACCGTCGACACCCCGGCCGAACGCGCCCATCGAACGCATGACAGAACTGCTGGCTGCAACGGACCGCGCCCGACTCGTCTCACACGCATTCAACCGGGACAAGCTGGAGCTGCTCCACGAGCGGGCGGGTGATGGATCGGTGACCGTTGAGGGGGTGTTCGCGCGCGAGGCTATCGACGCCATAGCGGCCGACGACCGGCTCGCAGCGCTGCTCGGTGACCTGCTATCGACGCCAGACACTGAGATACGGGTGACGGACGAGGAGATCCCGTTCGCCGTCGAGTTGACAGACGACCGAACGCACTTTCTACTGCGCGACGAAGCGGGCGTGGTCCGCGGTTCGCTTGATACCGCCGACCAGCGTGTCAGAGAGTGGGCGGAGACAGCGTTCAGACGGTATTGGGAGAACGCCAGCCAGGTGTCGGCCGGCGATATTCAGTCCTCTGTCCGGTAGCTGCGGTAGGATACGGCCTTTCCGTCGACGATGACCGCGTCGCTGCCGTGCTCACAGCCCTCGGGCACCTCCTCGTCCAGACCGATATCTGTGCTCGCATCCCCGAACTCGTAGGGGTTCTCTTCTGCGACCATAGACAGGGCTCAGATTCGAAGCGACATAAACCTTCGTCAGACGTTCACACACGACACAGTCATTCGAACAGCCCAGGCACATCACCGAGCGTCTCAACGACGTGATCAGGAGTCACGTCCGCGTTAGCAACGTCGGCGCGGTCGCTGCGACCCGAGGTGACGAGTACCGTTGTCGCACCGGCCTGTTCACCGAGCGCGATATCCGTGTCAAGACCGTCGCCGACGACGAGACACCGCTCCAGCGGAGCCAGCCGCTCCGCGACAAGATCGGCTACGACTGATGACGGCTTGCCAAGCACGCGGTCGGGTTGGCGGTCGGCGACGCCGGCGACCGACCGGGTTATCGCGCCGCTACCCGGATAAGGTCGACCGTCGCCCCCAGGATACGTGCGGTCGGGGTCGGTGCCATAGAAAACATCGGCCGTTTCGAGGGCCCACAGCGCCTGCGTCAACGTCTCGTAGTCGAAGTCATAATCGTGGGAGGTGATTACCACCTCCGCTGCGTCCGGGTCGGTCGTCAGCCGGAGGCCGACGGCTCGCATCTGTTCGCAAAGCCCGTCGGAGCCGACGACAAAAATGGCCGCCTCGGGGTGGTGTGTTGCGAGGTACTCGGCCGTCACCGTTCCCGCGGAAAGCACCGATTGGGCTGTCGCGTCGATGCCAAACGCCGCCAGCCGCTCGACGTAGCCGGCCGCCCCCCGTGTCGGGTTGTTGGTCACAAACGCGACGCCCAGCCCCCGCTCGCGAAACCACGCGATCGCCTCGCGGGCGCCAGTGAGCAGTGTATCGCCCCGGTAGACGGTGCCGTCTAAATCGAGGACGACCCCCTCAAAGTCCATACCATCTGTACGGACCGAGGGTACAAACCCGTCCCGTCCCGGCCTGTGTCCATTCTGTGTCAGCCAAGCAGTTCAGTGAACCGATTGATGCCCTCGTCGGTGCCGGCGATGATGAGCGTGTCCGTCTCTCGAACGCGGTAGTCGGGACCGAGGTTGGTCACCACCTCGCCATCACGCTCGACAGCGACGACCGTGCAGCCGGTGCGGGCACGTACGTCCGCGCCGCCGAGCGTCTCGCCGGCGAGGGCAGGCGCCTCGGTTCGAACGACCTCTACCTGTGTGTCCAGCGCGATGACCTCCTCGTCAAGCACCGCCGAGGCGGCCATCCGTCCGGTGATGGACGCAAGCGACAGCACGTAGTCTGCGCCAGCACGGTATATTTTCCGCACCGACTCGATTCCCTCGGCGCGTGCGAGTATCTCGACGTCCGGTTCAGCGTCCCGGCAGACGAGCGTGGCGAACTCCGCGACGGTGTCGTCGCCGACCGCGAGCACGACCGACCGCCCATCTGCCAGCCCGGCGCGTTCGAGCGTCGCTGGCTCTGTTACATCACCGACCACGTCCACACCGTCGTACGCCTCACGGTCGACTACCGTATGTGGGAGCCCAGCCGTGTCGAGCGCCCCAACAACCTTCCGGCCGACCTCACCGTACCCGAGCACGAGTGTCTCGCCGGCGCCGAACTGGCGGACGCCCGCGAGCGTCAGTTCTTTGAGCCGTTCGAGCTGTGGTTCCCGACCGGTGACCAACAGGACGGTACCGCCGGTGAGCGTCGCTGACGGATCTGGCGGGCTCTGGAACTCTCCTTCAAACCACGCGCCGATGACGTTGACCCCGGCCCGCTCGCGCAGCCCGCTCTCGGCCAGCGTTTGGCCGACGAGTTCACTCCCCCGCCGAACCGGGAACTCGACGATATCGAACTCTTCGCCGACCTCAATGGTCTCCCCGAGTTCCGTCGAAACAGCAGTGGTCACTTTCCGAGCGAGACTTTCGCCCAGCAGTGCTCGCGGCGACAGTACTTCGTCGGCGCCCGCCAGTTCGTGGTAGCGGGCGCGGTCCGGCTCCTCAACAACGCTCACCACGGTTACGTCCTCAGCCACCTCGCGGGCCGTGAGCACGATGCTCGTGTCAATCTCGTCCGAGACATCGGCGACGACGGCGCGCGCCTCGGTCACGTTGGCCGCCAGCAGCCCAGCCGTCTCGTCGGGTGCCGCGTGGATAACCGTGTGGCCGTCTTCGTAGAGGTCGGTCGCACGGTCCCGGTCCGGTTCAACAATCACGTGGGCGACATCGTTTGCGTCGAGTTCCTCAATGAGCACCGCCGAGCGCGGCGAAAACCCACAAACGATGACGTGGTCCGCCAGCCCCTCGACGCTGTCCGGCACCGTCGTCGAAAGAGCGTCCTCCAGCAGTGGGAACACGAGTGCTGGCAGCGCGAGAAAAATCAGTGCGACGCCGGTGAGGTCCATCAGGATGACGAGCACGGTCATCTGTGGGGACTGCCACGGGGCGTCGGAACCGAATCCCGTCGTCGTGAACGTCTCGACAACGACCTGGAGCGACTGGAGGAACGTCCGTGGCCGTCCGTCGAAGGCGGTCATACCGGCGTCGTAGACGATTGCGTACAGCAGAATAACTCCGAGTAACCCGACGACGTAGGCTGTAATGCGACGTCGCCAGGTCTCCATACTCCCCTTCATGCCCCGGGGTGACAAAACGGTGGCCCACCTACTCGCCGTACACTGTCGTCTCGGGGTAGAAGTTGAGCCACGCAAAGAAGAACAGTGGCGACCGTTCGCTGGCCGGCGCAAGCGTCTGCCCCTCATAGGGACCGTCCATCGCGGTGCCGGTCATCGGGTTCCAGCGCGACCCCCCGGCGACGAGTGCGTCCCCATCCGTTTCGAAGGTGAGCGTCGACCCGTCGACACGTCGCTGGTAACCGACTAGCGTTCCCTCGCCGGCGACGGTGACGACGATAGGAACGCCGCCGACGCTATCGTTGACGACGCCGGCTTCGGCGACTCTGACTCGCGGGTATGCCCGTGCTTCGCCGCTGTTTGCGACCCCAAGCACGAGCGCCTTCGGGTGAAGCCGGTCGTCGTTGTATGAGCCACCAATACCGATGCGCTCGCTGTCCTCGTAGTTGGGATATGGATCTTTGTTGTAGTCGCGGGGCGGCGCGTCCGCGATGTTGCCTGAGTCCGGCGGCGGCAACAGCACGTCGGTGTCAGGGTGCTCGGCCCGCCACTCTCCCCATGTCGTGAATGTCGAGGGTACCAACTCAAGTTCCTCGCCGACCAGCGGGCCGTTGACAGCCTGCGCCTCAATTTGTGCCCACAGTGACCCGGTCGCCTCATCGTACATCACGAGATCGTTCTTATAGAGCCGGCCGGAGACACCGAACAGTGACTCCTCGCCACCCGCCGTCCGGACCGCCGTGATTCCGGAGCCACACAGCGGACAGTACGTCACTAGCAGCGGGCCGCCAAGCGTGTCGTTGACCACTTCGTGCCAGTCGAGAATCCGGAGCGGGTAGGCCCGCGGCTGACCGTCGCGCATGAGGCCGATGACGTCATTCGTGTCGACCAGCGGCGCTGCCTCGGCGTCCGACCAATCGGCCGCGAACGCCGGGTTCGTAATAGCGGGAATGGCGTCCTTCGCGACGACCCGCTCCAGTTTGCTCTTCGGAATGAACCCCTCTGGCGTCCCTGTCGGCGTCGGCGATCTTCCGCTCGAGCCGCGCTCGCTCTGATAACCGGCGCACCCGGCGAGCAGGCCCGTCCCCGCTGCCAGCGTGCTCAGCAGCCGTCGCCGTTCCATACTCATGTGGGCGGGCCCGACCCGGATAGCGGATACGGGGTCGTGTGAGGGGCGCTCACAAGCGGCCCACGGCTATAGCGGTGTGGTCCCCACAGACGGGTATGAACCGGCGTGCGTATCTGGCGTCTCTTGGAGCCGGCGCGAGTGCGCTCGCTGGCTGTGCGGGCGTTAAATCGAGCGCCGCCGGTGGACCCACCCAGACGCCCGGCGACAACGAGATACGGACGCTCGCGGCCGCGGGTTCGGAGGCCGGCGTCGTTCCTGTCGTCCCGTCGGGCCAACCGGCATTGCTGGACTTCTGGGCGACGTGGTGTGCGCCCTGCGAGCCGCAGATGGCCGAACTCGCCATCGTCCGCGAGCAGTTCCCGGAACTCCATATGCTCTCTATCACCAACGAGGAAGATCGTGAGGCGATCCAGGCATTCTGGGAGGAACACGACGCGACGTGGCCGGTCGCGCAAGACACCGAGTTGCGGACGAACCAGCGGTTCGGCGTCACCCGCATCCCGACGCTACTCGTCATCGACGCAGACGGTTCGATCACCTGGCGACACGTCGGGCTCGCGGCCGCAGACACTATCCTCGCGGAACTGGAGGCGGTCGGGGCGTGAATCTTGCACCGGGGTTCGCTTTCGCCGCCGGGGTTGCCACCTTCTTCGCCCCGTGTGCGTTCCCGCTGCTGCCGGGCTACGTTGCCTACTATCTCGGTCAAGACTCCGTGGACCGTGGGCCAGTGGCCCGACTCCAGCGGGCAGCCTTGGTCGGCGGACTCACCTCTGTTGGCTTCCTGCTCGTCTACGGACTGCTCGCAGGTATCGTCGCGGCGCTGGGCGCTGGTGCACTCCGTGACGTGGCGCTGCTCGAACCAGTCGTCGGCGCACTGCTCATCGGGCTTGGGGTGGCGACGGCAGCCGGCTATAGCGTCGGCGGCCACGTCCCTCTCCCCGAGCGGCGCCGATCGCTGGGGGGCTTCCTCCTCTTTGGTGTCGTCTATGCTGCCGCCGCCGCCGGCTGTACAGCGCCCGTCTTCGTTGGCGTCGCACTGGTTGCACTCTCAGGTACGCCTGCAACGGCCGTCGTGACACTCGGCGCGTACGCGGCCGGGATGGCCGCAACGATGCTTGCTGTTACCGTGCTGTCGGCATTGGGACGGGACCGTGCACTCCAGTTACTTTCCCGGTCAACTGGCCGGCTGGCTCGCGTCTCTGGCGGTCTGCTCGCGCTGGCGGGCGTCGCCCAGATATATCTCTGGTACTTCGACTTCGACCCGCTGGGAGGACTCCGAGCACTCGGACTTTTATAACGGGGCTCTTCACGCCCAACCATGACACCGTTCGACGGTATCACGTTCTTCCGGACCGGTAACCGCCAGGTGGTGGTCGCATTCTATCGCGACCGGCTTGGGTGTACCGTGTGGCGCGAACAGCCCGATTGCACCATCATCCGTGATGGCAGTTACGCACTCGGCTTCTGTGCTCGCGACCCCATCGAGACGGCAGGGTGTCTCACCTTCCTCCGATCAGACCGCGCGGCTGTTGACGCGGCCCACGAATCGCTCGCAGACGTCGCCGACGATGCCCCCCGGTTCAACGACGAGTACGACATCTACCAGTTCTTTGCGACCGATCCCGAGGGTCGTACTATCGAGGTACAAACGTTCGAGTGATTCGGTAGCGGCTGACCCGTGCGGCGACCCCGAGCACCCATAGATTGAACAGACCGGCACCGAGCAGTTCTGGCACCGCCAGCCCGACCGCGACGCCAAGATACACGACCGACACGACCCAGACCAGCAGGTGGATGAGTCCGTCCAGCACCGACGCGAGGCCGACTGCCATCTCGCCGGCGAACAGGTCGCCGAGTCCGTAGACGAGTGGTGCGGCAATAAAGCCAAGATAGGCCGTCGCCGCGGCCGGCAGGTGGAGGCTGCTTCCGGCCGGAAAGAGGCCAACTCCGGCCACGCCCGCCAGCGCGGCGACGACCGGCAGCACCGCTGCCTGGCCGATTCGGCCGCTCGCGGTCGCGCGGACTGCGGGTACGAAGCCACAGCCGAGGATACCTGCAGCGAGCAGACCGTAATTGAACAGCAGTCGCTCGGGGCCTGTGCTTGTCCCGAGATCCGACAGGGCGTTTGTCGTCCACGCAAACCACGGCGCGACAGCGGGCGCACCAATGGTGGCGATGAGCGAGCACCCGACGGCCAGTACACCCGCGAGCGCCGACCCACGATGTGTATCCACACTGGGGTCAGCACCGGGTCGAATCATAAATCCTACTCGCCAGCGGGAGTCGGCTCTCCGCGTGCGGCGTTCGGCCCCGCGTCGCCCGCGCGTTCCCGGCGCGTCGTCGCAAGCGCTGTCTCGAAGCGCGTCTCGAGCTCGCGCCGCAGCTCGTTTGCCCGCTCTGCGTCGATATCCAACGCCCGAGCATCTGACGCACCGAACCCCTGCGCGCCGGCAGTGTCAACCACGACTGTCGCGAGGTCGCGTCGACGCTGAAACACGGTCGCACTCTCGACGAGCGTCTGGACCCGATAGTACGCAAGCACGCGCGTGCGCCGGGTCCAGAAGCCCTCGCGTGCGATGAAATGGTTCTCGCCGAGGGCGAACCCGAGGTGCGTCCACTTCATGTGGGCTGCGACGGGCGCTAACGGCAACAACACGAGCGGCGCGTAGCCTGGCACCGGCACCGCGATTGGCGAGACCCGCGCGACGAGGACGCCGAGGCCCGCAAGCAAGAAGATGGCGAGCGTATACCTGATGGCATAGCGGGTACGGGCGCGCCGTGGTGGCCGTTCGAACTCGATGGTCCCGAATGGCTCTACCTCGCGGGCCAGCGCGAGCACCCGGGCCCGTTCGGCGATGGGGACGGCCGATTGAGAGCCGTCACCGCCGTCGCCCGGCGCGTAGCCGGCTGTCTCAACCGAAAGGGCGGCGTAGCCGAGCAGCCGCGAAAGCACGTTCTCAGAGATAACGACTGCCTGCACCTTGTCCAGCGGAATAGTGCCGCTGTACTCTTGTGCGAGCCCACGACGGTAGCGCAGTTCCCCGTCGCCACGCCGGAGTTCGAACCCATAGTAACCGGTCACGGCCCGGAGAGACGAGATGACGAGCGCCAACAGGACGAGTCCCGCTAACAGCGCCGGTGCGGCTCGGAACAGGTCGACAAGCGGGAACTGTCGAGAGACGGAGGGAACCAGCACGGGCACCAACACGGTCGCGAACGACAGCAGCCGGAGGTCGACGCTCACCAGTCCGAGCAGGAGGAGTTCGGTAGGCGTGATAGCGAAAAGTCGCTCGGTGTCGCCCGTCGGCGTGGCGGCGTCGTTGTCCTCGTCGCGCTTCCGACGGCCGATTTCTCGCTGAAGCCGCTCGGCCTCTTCGTCGCCGACGTAGCGAAGCCGGACCTCTGTCTCACCGCCTCCCGCCGTCTCGACGCGCAGTTCCGCGATACCGAGCGCACGCTGGAGCACGTTCCGCGAGACATCGACGTTCTGGACCCGTCGGTACGGGATCTCGCGGGTGCGCCGCGAGAAAACACCCGAACTGATATCGAACGTATCCTCGGTTGCTCGGTAGTCGAACCGACGGACGACGGCTACTTGGTAGGCGAACGCAACGAGGAGGACGGCTCCCAGCAGGCCGCCCGCCGCCAGCCCAAACCGGTCGAACTGCGAGGAGGAGACCGCGCCAACGACCACCACCCAGCCAAGCCGGGTCACTGACGCGGCGGTACGGTAGAGGACCGACAGCGGGTGGAGCTTCATACCGCGTCGTCACCCTCGGCGGCGATGGCAAGCTGCTTCAACCGTGACTGGAGCTCTTCAGCCCGCTCCGGAACCAGCCCAGGAACCGTCACGTCGGCGCCACGCGATCCTGCGGTGTAGACGACCACAGAGGCCAGCCCGAGCGTCCGCTCCAGCGGCCCCCGTGAAACGTCGACGTGCTGAACACGGACATACGGCACCACGGTGCGGACGTGCGTGAGTGCGCCGCGCTCGAGAAACAGCGAGTCAGCCCGCACTTCGTAACGCCACACCCGGTAACGGACGACTGCCAGGATGAGCCCGGCTGCCAGCCCGAGCGAGATGCCCGCCGTTCCGGTGGGAACCGGATCGTTGAACACAAAAAAGCCGACGACGGCCGCACCGACACCGAGCGCCAGCGCACCGACGACGGAGCCGACAGCCCACACCAGCTGCACCCGCGGGTTGAGCCGTCGCTCGGGCCCGGTCAGCTCCTCTGTCGACGGCTCGGCGTCGTCCACTTGGCGGACGGCCGGCTCGAGGGCGTCGCCGCTCATGGCTCCTCCGACGGGCGGGGGTTACTAATCACACCCGATGGACCCGTCCTGCCGTCACGTCAACGCGGGGAGCGTAGTGGACCAGCGGCTCGCCGGTCGGCTCCTCAAAGCCATTGACGCGAAACAGGTCGTTCTCACGTATCTCGACCGTCCCCTCCGAGAGTGGCCACGGGGGATGCTCGATGTCACCGTAGAACAGCGACCGCTCGCCGGCGGTGTAGAATCGATACCGCTCTGTAAGAAAGTGCGGCAGGCTGCCCGGCGCCGCCTCGAACGGTTCGCCCGTGGGGCCGTAGGTGGCGTCGAACGCCGCCGGTTCGCCATCGCCAACCCGGCGCGACTGAAAGTGGACTCTACGACCCGACCGCTCGACCTCGATTTCCGCTCGGTAGTAGGGAAGTCGAAACAGGCTCCGTGCGAGCATCACCCCGACTCGGTCGTCGGCATCGAGGTTGTAGAAGTAGACACCGGGGGTGCCGTCAGCCCCCCGGACGTACGTACGGAGGTTCAATTCACCGAAGGAGAGCCCGACCGGAACCCCTCGCGGGCTGATGTCCTCCATCACGAACGGGACGATACCGAGGAATGCCTGCCCGTCGTGGGTGTCGACAGAGAGCCGGTCAGGGAGCGTCTCGGCAATCCGGTCGGGCGACACCGGCCAGTGGGCAAACAGCGCATCGCGCCATACCATCGACAACAGGGCGGGCTCAGAGAGCCGCCGCGAGCCCGTGGCATCGGCCATACCGTCACTAACGGACCGGGCTGCTTGGGCCTGACGCTGGATGGCTCAAACGGGCATTTGAGATTACGGTACCCACACACCATGCCCAGACGAATACCCGGCTATGAGACGCAAACAGGTACTCGTGGTGGTACTCGTCGGGGTCGTGCTGCTGGCCGGCTGCTCCGCGGGGGGTGGTGCCGGGAGTGCGAACGACGCGCCGTCGGACGTCGTCGCCGAAAAAGAGGCCGCCGCAGCCGCCACTGGCACCCCCGCGCCAGAGGCAACCGCTAGCGGCGACGGAGATGCGAGCGCGGCCCGACGCACGGACCGGGCGATTGTCAGGACCGGGCGGGTGGAGTTGACCGTCGACTCCTTCGAGACGACCAGCGACCGGATCAGAACGCTCGCCCGGGAATCGGGCGGCTACGTGGCGGAGACCAGCCGGCAGACTCGCGGCGAGGAGAACCGCACGTGGACGGCTGGGGTAGTCACAGTTCGGGTGCCAAGCGAGCGGTTTAACGAGACGTTCGACACGATCCAGACGCTCGGGACCGTACGGGAGGCCTCGGCGGATACGAGAGACGTTACTGACCAACTGGTCGATATCGAGGCACGGCTGCGGACGCTCCGGGCCGAGCGAGCACGGCTCCGCGAGTTGTACGAGGGAGCTAACGACACGGAGGCCGTCCTACGTGTCTCTGAGCGGCTAAGCGAGGTCCAGACGGAGATCGAGCGACTGGAGGCGCGCAAGCGGAGCCTGGAGCGACGTGTCGCCTATTCGACAATCACCGTCCAACTCCGCGAAGAGCGACCCACCCCGACCCCAGAGCCTGGATACACCGACACGTCGCTCGGAGCGGCGTTTGCGGCCTCAGTTGATGGCGTCGTCACCGTCGTCCAGGCCGCGACGGTGACTGTCGCGTACGCGCTTCCGTACGTGCTCGCGTTCGGCCTCCCACTGGGCGTCCTCGGGATCGCACTCGCACGGCGTCGCTAAACTGGGCCCCGTGGGTGGAGTCTCAGACCCGGAACACGAGCGCGCTTACCCGACCGCGTTGAGGAGCGCGTCGACGATCGGCTCGACGGTCGCCGCCGGTTCGAGCCCGATAAACACTCCTCGCTTGTCGCTCACGTAGACGCGGACCATCTTCCCCGTGTCCAGTGCTGTCGTGATGAACCGCGCGTCGTCGGCGAACGGAAACAGGTCGTCGGTGAACAGCGCGATCTCTGCAATGTCGAGATTGACGTAGCTGTGGATGCGGTCGAAGTGGCCATACATGTCTGTCTCGTCGTCGTACAGTGCTCGCGTCGCCTCAGAGACGTAGGCGACGTGGAGGTCGTCGGTGGTGTACTCGACGACGGAGAAGACAGTGTCATCGGTGGCCGCCCTCACGGCCGTAACGGCCTCGCCGTCAACGACGGGATCGAACGGCACGTCTCGGTCCATTTCCGTGCCCAGCAGAGGCGTTCGGTCGCCGTTTATACCTGTCGACGTCAGGCGTGGCCCGAGACGGCAACGGCCTCGTACGGTTCCTCGAGCCACTCGACATCCGAGGCACTGAGATCGATGTCGAGCGCCTCGACGGCCGACTCGAGGTGGGCTATCGAGGAGGCACCGACGATTGGCGCGGTGACGACGTCCTTCGAGAGCACCCATGCCAGCGCTATCTGTGCCATCTCGGCGTCGTACTCGTCGGCTAGCTCCTCGACACGCGCGTTAATCTCCCGGCCGCCCCGCTCCGCGTACGGGTGCTCTTGGGCGTAGTCGTCCGTCTCCGCACGTTTCGTCGACATGTACTCGTCGTGTGGCCGGGTAAGGTAGCCGCGAGCCAGCGGCGACCACGGGATGACGCCGAGTCCCTCCTGCTCACAGTAGGGGAGCATCTCGCGTTCCTCCTCGCGGTACGCGAGGTTGTAGTGGTTCTGCATCGTCGCGAATTGTTCGAGACCAAGGCGGTCGGCCGTGTGCTGGGCCGTCGCTAACTGGTGAGCCCACATCGAGGAGGCACCGACGTGGCGAACCTTTCCACGACGGACGGCGTCGTCAAGCGCACGCAGCGTGGTTTCGATGGGCGTGTCGTAGTCCCACCGGTGTGTCTGGTACAGGTCGACGGTATCAACCCCGAGGCGATTGAGCGAGGCATCCAGTTCCTGCTCGATGGTCTTTCGCGAGAGGCCGCCGGAGTTTGGGTCGGCGTCGCGCATCTGGAAGAACACCTTCGTCGCCACCACCTGTGCATCCCGGTCGTACCCTTCGAGCGCGTCACCGAGGATTCGTTCACTCTCCCCCCGCGAATACATATTGGCGGTGTCGAAGAAGTTGATGCCGAGGTCGATCGCGCGCTCGACGAGTTCGTGACCGAACTCCTCGCCCTGCACCCACTCGCGCCAGTCCGGATCGCCGAAGCTCATGCAACCGAGACAGATACGCGACACCTCAATCCCCGTGTCACCGAGCGTGGTGTACTCCATACACACGGGCGTCTGCCGGCGGGGTCAAAAGCGTAGCTCTCACAGCGACTCCGGATCGAGGCTGGCGACGAGCCTGGCCAGCCCGGCGACGGCCAGCCCGGCGGCTGCAACGCTCACCGCCACCAATCCGTAGGTCGCGGCAGCCGGGCTGTCGATGGCGAGCCGTGCGATGGTCGTCGCTGGATGCTCGGGGAGAAATCCTGCGAGCGTGAAGACTGCAAGCGCTCCCAGCGAGTAGAGCAACTGCGCGCGCTCACGGTTCGGCACGAGCAGGCCCAACGCAACGCCAGCGGTAACGAGGAGCACCGCGACCGCGGCGGCGTATACGAGCAGACCGGCGACGTTGGCCACGGCGATATCATTGAGCGCTAGCAGCCCGAGCCACAGTGTCACCTGTACGGGCACGAGCACAGCCATTGCAGCGCCCTTGCCAGCGACCACCTCCCCAAGCGAGAGGGGGGTGACCCGCAACAATTCGAGCGTCCCCCGCTCTATCTCCTCGGTGATGGAATCGACGGCTGTCGATCCGGCGATGAACGCCGGCAGCAACACCAGCAGCGGCACGAGCACCGTGTACGAGAAGCTGAAATAGGGACTAGCCCCGACATCTGGCGGCCGCGGTGCGAGCGACTGGTCCAGCGAGTCGGCGCGTCGCACCCGCTCCTCTCGCTCGAGGGCTTCCAGCAGCGCACGCGTTCGGACGACGACGAGTGTCTTCCGGAGGCTCGACTCCGGCGCTGTGGCGTCGACGACGATTCGCGAGCCGTTCCCGGTTGGGACTGACTGTGCAATCACCACCGCGTCGGCACGGCTGTCGTCGAACGCTGCAAGCGCGGCTGCTCGGTCGTCATACGGCGTGACTGCCGCCTGGTCGCCGGCTGCCACGACGGCCTCGCTGGCGTTACCGGCAACCGCTATCTCGACGCGCCCGCCCTGTGTCGCCGACGGGTCGTACAGTGCAGTTAGCCCGACTACAAGGAACGACGAGAATGCGGCGACAAACAGTTGGACGAGCAGCGCGAGCAGAATGGTCTTCTCGGCCGACAGCGACGACAGCTCCCGGCGGGCGATGCGTAGCGGGCCGCTCACGCGACGCCCACCCCAGCGAGCACCGCACCGTTGTACGCGAGATGGACGGCGACAGCGAGGGCTAGCCCGGTGAGATACCCCTCGCGCCCGCGCGTCGCCCCTATCGCGGCAATGGTTGTTGTCAGGACGTGAAGTCCAAGTGGTGCGATCAGCAGGACAGTGAGGACTAACGGAGAGACACTGGCCGCAGGCGGCCCGAAGGCAGCGGCTCCGACCCGCAGCTCGGGGAGTCCGACCAGCTGCACGACGAGTGTCAGCTTCTCACCAAGAAAGAAACCCAGGCCAGCAGCAGCCCCACCGACGACGGCCCATCGCGGCGTCTTCGGGTAGCGTGCATGCTCGAACCCTGCGAGTACGACCGCGGACTTCGCCAGCTCCTCGACAACGGCCACAAGGGCCAGCACGACTGGTATTGAGACGCCGACTGGGAGCGCGAACAGCGTCGCCACCGCCAGCAGTTCCGTCACGAAGACGAACGGCACGACAAGCGCCGTCACAAACACGAGCGAACGGGCGCGGCTGATGCGGCTGGCCAGCGCGTCTAAGAGCTTCAGCGGCACTGGCCGCTGGGTGAACAGATCCTCCTCGCGGTAGAGTCCCAGGCCAAACCCGTAACAGACGGCGGCCGTCAGCGTGGGGGGCCCAACAGCGACGGCTGCCTCGCTAAGGGCGACGCTCTCGCCGGTCAGGTCCCGCACAACGAGTGTGAGCGGCGAGACGAGGGCGACCCCTTGAACCTCGGAAAACACCGCCGGGACAAACGCGTAGGTCGTTAGTCCGACGGACACAGCGACCGTGAGGAACGTCAACTCCCGGAACGAGCGGGCAAACATCGCCGCCAGGAATGTCGCCGCAAGGAACAGCAACGCGAGCGGAACGACGCCGGCCATAGAAAGGAGTCCGCCGCCGACGGCGACAGCTACTCCGCCGGTCACCGCGAGCGCGACGAGAAGGTATGGAAGCGTCTTCCCGCCAACGATATCGCCCCGTGACAGCGGCGCCACAAGCAGCAACTCCCCGCGGCGGTTGAGCCGCTCCTTCAGCATGCTCGACCCGTACGCCTGGATTACGAAGTTCAACGGGAGGACAAACAGAAACGCGAGCACAAGCGATTCAAACGGGAATGGCGGGGCGATATCGGACGGTGAGCCGGTCGTCGTTTCTCCACCGAAAAGGTCGACACCTGGCAGTACAGCCCCGCTTCCGGCGCCGCCTGACCCACTGCTGCCGCTGCCACCACCCCCGGAGACTGCCGTCGGAGTCGGGGTCGATGGCTCCGAGCCGCTGGCAGTGTCCTCGCCGGGTGTGCTAGCGGCCTCGCCGCGCTCTATGAACCGGAGAGTCACGCGCACTGGGAACGCAGCCGTCTGATTCGGCTCGCGGGCCAGCCGACGGTCGTTGTACCGCTCGACGGCCGCCTGGAGCTGTGCGACCGCGGCTCGGCCCTTCTCGGTGTCACGGTAGCGGACTCGGCCGTCTGTCACCAGCAGATCGATGCGCCCATCCTCGAATGCCGCCCGCGACGGGTCTTGGACAGTGAAGGCGGTGTCGGCCGCCACCGGGCCGTAGAGCGGACTTTCCTCCTCGATTCCGACCCGATAGATTCCCTCGTCAAGCGCAAGTCCCGTTGCAGCGAGTGCAGGGACCGACGCCAGCGTCACCACCAGCAGAGCCGCGAGTACGGCCGCGACGCGCCGATCGACACTGGCGACGCCCTTGGTCGCCTCCCAGCGGGCAACCCGGAGCAGTTTGCGGGGCGTCACGCGCCGGCCTCTGTCTCGCTGCCGTCGGCAATGTCGAGGAAGACCCGCTCAAGACTCGCCTCGATCGTACGGATGTCCCGCACCTCCCCGCCCGCTGCCGTGACTTGCTCGCGCACCTCGTCGACGGCGGCCATCGACTCGACTGTGACGCGGTGGCCACGGTCGGTCTCTTCGCTGCCGTCCACCGGGATGCTCGTGAACACGCGGTACTCGGTGGTGCCGTACTGCTCGCGTAAGGCCGCTGGCGACCCCTTCGCGACGACGCGGCCTTCGTTCATCACCGCTACCCGGTCACAGACCGACTCGACATGGTAAAGATTGTGTGCCGAGAACACGACTGTCTTGCCCGCGTCAGCCAGTTCACGGGTGAATTCGACGACATAATTGGTCGTCAGGGGATCGAGGCCGGAAGCAGGTTCGTCGTAGACGAGTACATCCGGCTCGTTGACCAGCGAGCGGGCGATGGCAACCTTCCGTTTCATCCCTTTCGAGACATCTCCCAACGGGCGGTCGCGGTGGTCCAGTTCGAGCCGGTCGAGCGTCGATTCGATGCGCTTCTGGGCCGTCTCCGTGGGGATGTCGTAGAGATCAGCAAAAAAGGACAGATACGAGCGAGCCGTCATCTCCTCGTAGAGTGGAGATTCCTCTGGAAGGAATCCAAGCTGTTGGCGGGCGGCCGGCTCATCGGGCGGGCGACCAGCCACCTCGACCGTCCCGGCCGTCGGTTCAACAAGCCCGGCGAGCGTCTTCAGCGTCGTTGTCTTTCCGGCGCCGTTCGGCCCGACGACGCCGAATACCTCCCCCGGCGCCACCTCGAAGGTTGATCCCTCGACCGCCACGAAGTCGCCATACTCCTTCCGGAGATCGCGAACCGTTATCATACCTCCACCTCGGCGGCCGGCGACAAAAGCCTGTACCGCGGCGCTAGGACTTTGCCGACGCGTGCGCACAGACAGGCGTGGTCAGACTCGCAGACACACCTGATGGCCGACGCATCGAGGTGCACGAGCGGGTGCCGGTGCCACGCGAGCGGATCTGGCATCTGCTCCGTGACACGGAGGCGTGGCCAGAGTGGGGGCCGTCCGTCAGGGCTGTCGAGTCGCCGGTTCGCTACGTGGAGCCCGGGACCGAAGGGGGCGTGCAGACCGTCGCTGGCATCTGGCTCTCCTTCAGCGTGGACGTCTGCGAGTCCTACCGGTGGACGTGGACAGTCGCAGGGCTGCCAGCCACAGGTCACCGAGCAGAGCGAGGGCGGTCCGGCACAGAGAGCATCGCAGTCATCGAGGTACCGCTGGCTGCAGCGGGCTACGTCCCAGTGTGTCGGCGAGGCCTCCGCCGGCTGGCCCGCCTCGCGTAACTACCGGGCGCGCACGCCGTCGAGGTCGTACAATTGTTCGCCGATTCCTTCTGCGTCACACTCGTCGTTCGGGCAAGCGTAGTGCCAGCCGTCCCGTGTGGCGGCTGACTCGGGGAATTGCTCGCCGCACTCCCCGCAGACGAGGTCGTCGGCACCGCAGGTATCGCGGTGGAGCTCGAGCTTGAGCTCGCTCTCGAACGCGCGGTGGCAGTTCGGGCAGACGTGGCTCATACTCGCATCTGTTTAGCGGTGCTAAATGAACGTACCGGAACGTTCACGCCACTCACTCCGGCCGCTCAAGCTCGAACCGGTCGCGGGTGTAGGCATACCCATTTCCGGTCATTCGCCCGAGGGCATCCAGTTTGTCCGTATCGAGTTTCCCGTCGGTGGTCACCTGGTCGGCGATGTGGACGTACTGAACCTGCCCGAGCACGAGCGTCGAGGCGCCGAAGTCGACCGTCTCGACGACGGCACACTCGAAGCTGACAGGCGACTCGCCGACTCGGGGCGCCTCGACCGTCCGGGCGTCGACTGCGGTGAGTTTCGCACGGTCGAATTCATCGATAGCGCCTGTCGCAGCGGTCTCATTCATTGCTGCCGCGAGGTCCGCCATGACGACGTTGTGCGTGAACGCTCCAGTCTCGACAGCGTTCCGGGCAGTGTCCTTCAGCCCCTCGCGTGTATCACCAGCCGAGAAGGCGAGGGTCGGTGGCTTCGGGGTCGCTACGTTGAAAAACGAGTACGGTGCGAGGTTGTCACCGTCGGGCCCGCGGGTCGCAATCCAGCCGATAGGTCGGGGGACTACGGCGCCCGCGAGTGTCCGGTACAGCGAGCGGCCGTCGCGCGCGTCAATCTCCATACCTGCCCCTGGGGGCGGGGAAAATAAACAGCCGCGGTCGAGAGTTGGCGGCTACAGGAACGTGACGCCCAGGGCGTACGGCCATGCGGCGCCCCCGACGGCGAGGAACGCAAGCGCTGCGCCTGCGCCGAAGACATTTTTCAGGAAGTTCGTCATCTCGGCCTGCTGGTCCTCGGGATCCTCGATGGTCCAGAAGTCGTGGAACACCACTGCCGAGACGAGCAGGAACGTCGCGAGCGCGCCCGCCGCGAGGCCGGGGAACACGCCGAGGACGACCCCCAGCCCACCGGCCACGAGCAGCACGCCCGACGCGACGACGCCGAACCGCGGTGCCGGCAGTCCCTTGAATTCCGCGTAGCCGGCCATCTCGTCGAGGTTCAGGAAGTGATTGAGGCCCATGAACGCAAGGACGCCGCCGAACAGGATACGGCCGAGCAGGAACAGCTCGGCACCGCCGCCGCCGCCGAAGAGTTCGGTCTGGAGAGGAATCATGCTATCACCGCGATACTCGCTTGGGTCTGGTAATCGGGTATCATCACGTTACCTTCTACCGGCTGGGAATACATATACTCTCGCGGACACGACGGTTACCGGGTAACTGGCGTCCCCACCGGGTGACACGCGTGTCGTCTGGTGGACGGTCTCACGCGTCGTACGTCTCGGGGTACGCCTCGGCGAGAAGTTGTGGCTGACCCGTCAGCCGGTCGCGCACAGGTGCGACCACATCGCTGATGGCCGCGGCTGCGGCTGGCTTGAGATCTGCCGGGTGGAGTTCGCCCGCGACGTAGTCGGCCTCCAGGTGATCGTATGTCTCGTAGGTCAGGTCGCCGCCGTACTCCTCAGGTCGCTCGACGACCAGCGGCTCGTCCTGTTCGGCGAAGACTGGGAAAACGAGATACTCGAGGTACTCGAGCACACCGTTGTCTTCGACCTCGCCCTGCGGACAGTAGGCGCCCTCGATCTTCTCCGCGATGACCTCGGCCGAGTCAGTGAGATTTACCTTCGAACTGGCTTCGGAGGCGGACATCTTACCGCCGGTGAGCCCGGAAAGCAACGGGGCGAACACGCAGGCGGGCTTCTCGTCGAGCGTCTCACGGGCGAGCATGTAGATGCCTCGCTGATCAATCCCCCCGTAGGCGATGTCTGCACCCAGTGCCGAGACATCAAGCGCTTGCATCAAGGTGTACACCAGTCCGCCGAGCTTCGGATTCTCTGAAGCACGCACCACCTCGCTGCCGGCCCGCTGTGCTCGAGAGATTGTCGTGTCGGCGATGAGCCGGTACAACTCGAGCGTGTACGGTTCGTCGAGTTGGTAGTCAGTGCCGCGGACGAACTCAATGGCTGACGGATCCGCACCGGCGGCGGCTATCATCCCACGGATGGCCTCCTCGTAGTAGCGCGACCGGGCGTCCAGCAGTTCGAACGGCGACTTCTCGTCGTCGAGGTGCGCGTGCAGATCGGCAATGAGGACGGTCACCTCTAGGCCGGCCGCCAGGAAGTCTGCCAGCTTTCGCATCGTCGTGAAGTGGCCAATATGCATCTCACCGGTCGGCGCATAGCCGATGTACACGTGTGGCTCGTCTCGGTCGGCGAGTATCGACTCAATCTCGTCGCGTGTCACGGCCTCCTCCGTGTACCGTGTCACCAGCCTCGCGCGCTCGGCGGCGTCCATACCCGCCGTTTCGGTGTCGGCCGAATAAAACGTGTGTTCCCGACCGTGCTCGGCCGGGGCTCACCACTCCTCGTAGTGGCCTTCGATTCGCGCGAGATAGCCGACGACGGCAATCGCGAGCAGCAACCCGAGCAGACTCCGGGCCGCGAGGCTCGCGAGACCACCAAGTCCGTAGAGCCCGAGCGTGGCGAGCCAGCCGCGGAACCGCATTGTCACGAGCCAGTAGCTGGCGACGATGAGCAATACTACGTACCCAATTCCCAAGACGACCAGCGCCGGCCCCGCAATGCCGTCCAGTCCGAGAATCCCCGGCAGAGCCGACAGGGTGAGGATAGCATTGAACAGCTGAAGCCCCGCGACGAGGAGAACGCCCAGCGGCGTGCCTGACCCACCACGGAGCGCGCCGTAGCTAGCGGTGTCGGACACAGCTGGTGGTCTGAGGCTACAGAAAAGTCGCTTGTGGGGCCCCACCGATGCCGGTAAGAGTCGGGAACGCGACCGGGCCGTATGGACGCGGCAGGGACGGTACGGGACTACTACGAGGCGCTGCGGGCCGGCGAGCCGCTGTACCCCTACTTCCACGGGGCAGCAACGACGGTGAAGTTCGGTGTCGGTGAGCGGCTGGTCGGCTATGAGACGGTGCGGGCGGGGCTACGCACACAAACTGCGACCACGACCGACTGGACCGTCGAGTCGTCGAACCTCGTGGTCGATACGGCCGAGGCGAGTGGGTGGTTCGCAGATGAGGTGTACATGGCGTGGACCGACACCGAACGAGACGTGCGCCACGAGTTTGACACCCGGTGGTCGGGATCGCTGCTCCAAGACGACGGTGACTGGGAGTTCACTGGGATGCACGTCTCCGTGCCGGTCCGGCCCGGGGAGGGTGAGTAATGGTCGGACCGATCAGTACCGAGGAGCGCGAGCGGTTCGCACTCAAGATGAAACTGGGGCTGACGGCGCTCGTCGCCGTCTCAGCGGCCCTCATCGCCGTGCAGGCCGGCGGCGGCCTCCCGATAATTGCGATGGCGGCCGTCGCGGGCGCCGTTGTCGGTTGGGCGCTGATCTGGTTTGTCTTCCCAGGTACAGGCGGGCGATCCCCCGACGGGAAACGCGAGCGCTTCTGAACAGGAACGAACGGTTGATTACTGTTCACACGCGAGGGAGGCTATGGCACGCGCAGCCGTTGTCGGCGCCGGCATGACGAAGTTCGGTGTCCACGATACCCCACTACAGGAACTGTTCGGCCAGGCCGCCTTCGACGCGCTCGACGACGCGGGTGTCGCGGCGGGCGACCTCGACGCGCTGTATCTGGGCAACGCGATGGGCGGCCAGACGGAAAACGAGACCCACCTCGGTCCCCGAATGGCGAGTCATATCGGCGCAGCCGGACTCCCGGTCCAGCGGTTCGAGGATGCCTGTGCCACCTCGGCAAACGCATTCAAGAACGCGGTGCAGGCTGTCGACGCCGGTGTCCATGATATCGTCCTCGTGGGCGGCGTCGAGCGATGTACCCCCGAAACCGGCAAGGATACTCCCGAGATGACGCGTATCTTCGCCTCTGCCTCTCACCGCCAGTACGAACAGCCAACGGGGCTTACCTTCCCTGGCGTGTTCGCCCTGCTCACCAAGCGCCACATGCACGAGTACGGAACGACCGAGACGCAACTGGCCGAGGTGGCGGTGAAGAATCACGCCCACGGACGGCTCAACCCCCGAGCTCACTTCGGGAAAGAGACCACCGTCGAGGCGGTGCTGGAGGGCCCTGTCGTGGCTGACCCATTCCGATTAATGGACTGTTGTCCGTTCTCCGACGGTGCCAGTGCGGTCATCGTCGCGAGCGAGGACCTCGCCGACTCGTTCGGCGCGCCGGTCGACGTGACGGGCGTCGGCCACGCAACGGATGTGGTGCCGCTCGGTGACAAGCGGGATTTGACGGCGACACAGGCGGCCCGTGACGCTGCGCGACAGGCCTACGACCAGGCGGATATCACCGCCGATGAGGCGGACTTCGCCGAAGTCCACGATTGCTTCACCGGCGCAGAGATACTCGCCAGCGAGGCGATCGGCTTTGCGCCCGACGGCGAGGGCGGCCGCTACGCCGCTGCGGGGCGCACCTCACTGGAGGGAGACCGCCCAATCAATCCATCGGGCGGGCTGAAGGCGAAGGGCCACCCCATCGGCGCGACCGGCACAGCACAGATAGTGGAGTTGGCCGAACAGATCCGGGGCACGGTCGGCGAGCGGCAGGTCGCTGATGCCGATATCGGCGTCGCGCACAACCTCGGCGGGGACGCAGCTACCACCGTCGTCAGCGTGCTGGAGGCCCGGCCATGAGCGGGCTGACGTACGCTGAGTGGGCCGACGCCGTCCAAGAGGGTCGCCTGCTGGGTCTGGCGTGTGCCTGCGGGCACACGAACGGGTCACCGGTCGCCGCCTGTCCCCACTGTGGTGAACGCGACCTCGAGCAGGTGGAACTCCCGACCGAGGGCACGGTCCACACAGAGACGACGGTGCAGGTGCCGCCGGCGGGATTCCAAGAACGGGGCTATCAGGTCGTCGCCGTGTCGCTCGGTGACGCCCGTGTGATGGGGCGGGTAGTCGGTGACCGGGTCGAGATTGGCGACCAGGTATCGCTGGCGGGCGTCATCACCGAGGACGACGGCCATCCGGCACCGACGTTCGAGATAATTTAGGCGGTCGCACGGAGCTGATCAGCAAGGTAGCCGAGAATAGGCTGGTCGGCGTCCTCGACGAACCGGGCAAGCTCCTCGCCGTCGCGCTCGATGACGACCGTTGGGATGCGCTCGATGCCGTACTCCTCGACGCGCGGTCCGGACTTCGAGCCGTCGTCGTGCTTCTCGACTGGGTAGTGGTAGATTCGTTCGTCCGGTATCTCCGCGGCCGCAAGCGCAGCTCCGAAATCCGGCAGCTGTGCGCGACAGTCCTTGCACCAGTCGCCGCCCCAGACGTGGATTGTGACCGCTTCGTCGAGGTCGGCGAACGTCTTGACACTCTCCTCGTAGCCGGCCGGCGTCCAAGCGGGATTGGGCCGCATCGTCTCCAGTTCGTGGTCCATACTCACTCGTAGCCCGCCCGCCGGTAAAACTGCGACGCCCGCGACCGCAGACGCCTTACGGCTCGGCGGGAACGGAGACATCATGGACCGGAGCATCCTCGGGACCGTCGGGTCGCCGCTGGTGCAGGTGTCGTCGCCGCCGGGCAGCATTGTTGCCGCCAAAATCGAGTCAAAAAACCCCGGCGGGAGTGCGAAGGACCGCCCCGCGCTCGCGATGTTCGAGGCGGCAGAGGCGGCCGGCGACTTGACGCCGGGCGACACCGTCGTCGAGCCAACCTCCGGGAACACGGGAATCGGGATTGCGATGGTCGGCGCGGCGAAGGGGTACGATGTTGCCATCGTGATGCCGGCCTCGAAGTCGCCCGAGCGGCAGGCAATCATGCGCGCGTACGGCGCCCGGCTCGAACTTGTGGAGGGAGACATCTCCGATGCGAAAGACCGTGCGGACGAAATCGAACGCGAGGAAGATGCCGTCCAACTGCGTCAGTTCGAAAACGAGGCGAATCCGAAGGCCCACTACGAAACGACGGGCCAAGAGATCCTCGAGCAGACCGACCGCGAGGTAGATGCGCTGGTAGCCGGCGTCGGGACCGGAGGCACCATCACTGGTATCGGGCGCCGGCTTCGCGAGGCGAACCCAGATGTCGATATAATCGCCGTTGAGCCGGAGGATAGCGCAGTATTGTCGGGCCGAGAGCCAGAGGGAGACTCGTTCCAGGGGATGGGCCCAGGGTTCGTCTCCCCGAACCTCGACACCGACCTGCTCGACGGTGTGGAGACGGTCTCTATCGAGGCGGCGGAGGCGGAGTGTCGCCGGCTGGCACGCGAGGAAGGAATTCTCGTGGGTCAATCGTCAGGCGCCTCGAATCTCGCCGCCAGGCGGGTCGCCGAGCGACTGGCAGCCGATGTTGACTGCCCGGGCCCGGACCCGACGACGGACGTGCTCGGGGGGCGCCCGAGCGCGGCCGGCTCGCTCCCCGAGGAGTGTCCACTCGTTGTTACCGTGTTCTGGGACTCCGGCGAGCGCTATATGTCGACGGGAATGTTCGATTAGGCCTCGAACTCTGCCTCGGTGACGCGCACGCGCACTGTCTCCTCGACGTCACGGAGATCGTACTCCGGCAAATCGTGGCCAGTGCGGGCGACGAACATCGGCTCCACGAGCCGGCCGTCGTCGACGCCGTATAGCTTGAGGAATCGGTCGGACTCTGCGGGGGTAACCTCGTCATCGCGAATTGCCGTGGCCAGCGTCCGCGAGAGCCACTCGTCGTCGCTCACCGATGGCTCCAGCACGAAGGCAGCGTCGGCAAACCGGGCGAGATACCAGTCGAGGTCGTTGAGCAGTGCCACCGCTGCGCCGAGGCTGATGGTGTCGACGGCGACGGTGTTCTCGTACGGCTCCTGCAGATCGTAGGTTGCCAGCGCGTCGCGGGCTGTCTCCCGCGAGACGAGTTCGTACCGGAGGTTCACGTCCGGCGACCCGACGAGACACACCCGCGTCATGTGACCGACGAGTGCGGGGAGGGGAAAGTTCGTTTCGCTCGGGGTGACCTCCTCCCACCGCTGAACGGGTGGGCATCCGCTCTTTCCGTGTCAGAACGTCGTAAGATCGCCCTTGATGACCCGCTCGGTGAGTTCGGTGACGTTGGCGAGTTCACGGTCGACAACCCGTTCGACGTCCGCACGGATGTCAGCGACATCGACGCCATCGACGGTAGCGAGCGACGCGTCGGCGACGTGTGGATCGTCGATGGGCTGGCCGATCTGTGACAACAGCCGGATGCGTATCTCGCGGATGCCGTCCACCTCGTCGACGACGGCGCGGGCGATCTCCGTCGATAGCAGGTTGTATATTTTGCCGACGTGGTTGACAGGGTTCTTGCCGGAGGTAGCCTCCATACTCATCGACCGGTTGGGCGTGATAAGTCCGTTTGCGCGATTCCCCCGGCCGACAGAGCCGTCATCGCCCTGTTCGGCAGAGGTGCCGGTCGTCGTGAGGTAGACCGAGCCCTCGTCGTAGTCGTCGGCAGTGTTGACGTGGACATTGACCTCACGGTCCGTGTAGCGGCCGGCAAGGTCGGTGACGAATTCGCGCACCGCGTCAACGGCAGCGTCGTACTCTTCCAGCGAGTGAAGATACGCATCGACCATCGCGACGGCGACGGTGACGTCGATACGGTCGCCCTCGCGCTTCCCCATCACCTTCACGTCTTGGCCGACCTCTGGGTGGTCGGCTCCGAATGCGCCGTTGAGTTCTCGTTCGGCGTTGAGAACGATGCGTTCTGTCTCTGTTAGCGGCGCGTGACCAACACCGAAGGAGGTGTCGTTCGACTTGGGCACCTGCTTGCCGTCCTTGCCGAACACCTGCTGGAGATCGCCCGACCCCTCGCCCAGCCGCACGTCACAAACGACATCGGTACCGAACTCGAGTTCCGGGAAGTGCGTCTCGACGTAATCGCGGGCCGCCCGCAGCGCAATCGTCTCGGCGGGGATATGGTGGTGGTCGACGACGGTGCCGTTCTCCATCTCTGTGTACTCTTTTGTCGCGCGCCCAGTGATGAGGAGATAGATGGGCTCGGCCACCTCGCCGCCGCCGTACGCCGGCGCCGCGCTCCCGGCAACCAACTGGGTTTCGTCGGTGTTGTAGTGAAGTACCCGGCCGACCCGGTCGAGGTACTCTCGCGCAAGCGCTTGGGAGACATGCTCCGCAATGCCATCGCAGATGGAGTCCGGATGGCCGAGCCCTTTCCGCTCGACTATCTCGACCGCCTGGTCTTCCACTGCCCGCCCCGCCACCGGCTCGACCCGAATGTTCCGCTCAGTCATTGCTCGTAATGACCCGTCGACCGGTTCTATAACTTACGGAAACACTAGCGGCGGCTGTAATTACTCTGGAGCATCTGGGTCCGTGGGCTCGTCCGCCGCAAGCAGGAGCCCGAGGTACGACGTCCGCACTGTCTGTTCGGGATCGAGGCCCAACTCAGACAATATGTTGCGGGCCCGGTCGCGTGCCGCTGGCACCGCCGACTCGTCCTCAACCTCGGTTTCTATCTCGATGAACTCGCCGAGCCCGCGGACCGTGTCGAAAGTGATCGTATACTCGCCGAGTGCGTACCGCTCGCGATTCTTCTCGACGACTGCCGCCGGGTCGAAGCCCAGCCCCTCGAGGATGGCACGGGCGGCCGGCCCAGAGTCGACGCCTGTCTCGTGTTCTTCGCGAGTCTTTGATGTCTCGTCGACGAGCGGCCCCTTGTAGGTGAGCCGCGCGACGGCTGGCCCGTCCGCTGGCTCCTCAACGCGCACTCTGACTGCCTCGTCTGTCTCGGCGAAGTCCCGGTGCGGCGCATCGTAGTAGGTGTCCCGCTGGGTCACCGTCCCAAGATGGGTCGCGCGGTCGGCGAGCCGTTCTCGGATTGGCGCGTGGTCGGCTTGGAGCTTGAGCTCCACTTCGTACACAGCCGTAGTGGGGTCGGTCGGCCCAAAAGCCCGCCGACCGACGAAACGTGATTGTTAAGAGTGCGACGGGAGTCCACTCTGGTATGAGTGACGAAGCCGAGGAGGTCGAGGAGACCGAGGAGCCGGCCGATGAGGCGGCCGAGGAGACGACTGGACTGCAGGACGGCGACTTCATCCGGATTGCGTACACTGCCCGTACCGTTGAGGGCGGCCAGCTCGTCGACACGACCGACGAAGAGGTGGCCGAAGAGGAGGGCGTCGCCGACCAGGGCACCTTCGAGCCGCGCGTCCTCGTGCTCGGCGAGGGACACCTGTTCGAGGCCGTCGAGGCCGACATCCGCGGCAAGGAGCCCGGTGAATCCGGCAGTGTGACCGTCCCAGCAAGCGAGGCGTTCGGCGAGTACGACGAAAGCGAGGTCCGTACCGTCTCGGCAGACAAGATTCCTGAAGACTCGATGCGGCCCGGGGCGCAGGTAGAAATCGACGGCGAACAGGGGTACCTCGAGACGATTGTCGGCGGGCGTGCCCGTGTCGACTTCAACCACCCGCTGGCTGGCGAAGATGTCGAGTACGAGTACGAAATCCTCGACGAAGTGACCGACCAGCTGGAGCGGGCGAAGGGCCTGTTCGACATGTTCCTCGATCTCGACCTGGAGATGCACATCGAGGAGGAAGAGGTTGAGGAGACGCGTGTCGAGGAACCGGACGAGGATGATGAAGATGCCGAGCCCGAGACGGTCACCGAGACCGTCGAGAAGACGTCTCTGTACATCGAGGCAACCCCACAGCTGTCGATGAATCAGCAGTGGATGTTCCAGAAACAGCAAATCGGCCAGCAGATTATGGACCTGACCGGAATCGACCGGCTCGTCATCCAAGAAGTCATCGACGGCGGCGGTATGGGCATGCCCGGCATGATGGGCGGTATGGGTGGCATGGGCGGTGCCGGTGGCGCCGAGGGTGCCGACATCGAAGAGGCGCTGGAGGATGCCGACATCGACGCCGACGAGATCGTCGACGAGATCTAGCCCGCTCTATCCTTCCCGTCGTTTGTGTTCGCGGAGCGCTGCCTCCGGACAGCTACCCCGCCGTCAAAAGTCGCGCCGCATCGCAATCTCGAACCACGGACACAACCGGAGTTGGCGGTACCAGCGTGGATTGTCGTGGAGGCGCTCGTAGGGGACCCACATCGTGCCGGCGATTTCCTGTGGATCGGGGTCGATAGCGCGGTCATCCAGCGTACACTTCAGGACGGCACACACCTCCCACTCGACGCCTTCCTCGTGGTAATAGCGCTTGTATTCGAACTTGTCTGTCACCCGGAGGTCGGAGTACTGGTCGGGCGTCACCCCGAGTTCCTCCTCGAGTCGCTGGCGGGTCGCTGCTGTCTGTGACTGCCCCTCGACAGGATGGGACGCGACGGTACCGTCCCAGTGAGTATCCCAGAGCCGCTTGTCAGGGGCTCGCTGACCCAGCAGGATGTGACCGTCGCCGTCGAAGACGAGACAGGTGAACGCGCGGTGGCGGATGCCATCGCCGGTGTGGGCCTCAAGTCGGTTCACCAGCCCCTCTTTTTCATCATTGGCGTCGACGGCCACGACGTGCTGCCGAGCGTTCTCGTGGTCGATATCCTCCCCGACGGCGCCCTCGGGGTCGGAGTCCGTGCTCATGTGTCCCGGGACGGCAACGCGGGTTAATTACCCTTCGACTCGCGTGGTAGTCAGCCGAGCGTCTCGTTCAGGATGAGCCGGGTCTTCGTCGAGACAACCTCGTCGAGTTCCCGCGCCTTCGTGATGAGATCGTTGAGTGCGTCTGTATCTGCGGCATCGACAACGAGCACGATATCCTCCTCCCCGGAGACCTGCCAGACGTAGTCGACCGGCTCCCACTCAGACATCTGGCCCGAAACGGCCCGCGTGTCCACATCGACGGCGACGCCAACCTCCACCATTGCCTTCACGTTCCCCGTGCGCGTGGCGACTGTGAACCGCTCGATAGCTCCATCCTCGAGCATCCGCTCGACGCGGTTGCGGATGGTTCCCTCGCTCGTTCCCACCTCCTCAGCAATCTCCGTGTACGGCGTTCGCGCGTCGCGTCGAAGGATGTTCAGGATACGGTGGTCGAGGTCGTCCATCTGATTGTATGGCGTTCTCGGCGCCGCCACTTCACGATTACGAATTTCGTAATGAATCTTCGAACCGAAGCGTTAAGACCCGAGAGTGATACGAGACTCGTAATGACGACTGCGTACATTGCGCTAGAGGACGGTCGTGTCGTGGAGGCCCGTTCGCGTGCACCGGGCCGCTCGCGGGGCGAACTCGTGTTCACGACGGCGTACACAGGATATGAGGAGTCGCTCACCGACCCGAGTTACGAGGAACAGGTCCTGACGTTCTCGTACCCGCTTATCGGCAACTATGGTGTTCGCTCTGAGCGGTTCGAGTCCGAGCGTGTCCATCCACGGGCCGTCGTCGCCCGCGAACTCACTGACGACGTTGCTGAGTGGCTCACCGAGGAGGGTGTTCCCGCCGTCGACCACCTCGATACCCGCGACCTCGTGACGGGTATTCGCGATCAGGGGGCGATGCGCTGTGGCGTCGCGGCCGGCCCGGACGCCACCCCCGAAGCGGCCCGCGAGGAACTGTCCGAGTGCAAGGGGATGAGCGAGCATACCGACATCGGCGCGCAGGTGTCCGTCGGCGAACCCCAGACAGTGAACGCCGACGGCGACGGCCCGCGCGTGTGTCTCATCGACTGCGGCGCGAAAGGTTCTATCCTCGATTCACTGGTCGACCGCGACGCCGTCGTCGACGTGCTCCCGTACGACGCGACTCCCACAGATGTGCGTGACGTGGACCCGGACGTACTGTTCATTTCGAATGGGCCGGGCGACCCGGAGAACTTCACTGCTGCACAAACACTCGTCGACGAACTTGCCGGCGACCTGCCGCTTGCGGGCATCTGTCTCGGCCAGCAAGTCGTTGCTGGCGCGCTCGGGGGCGACACCGAGAAGATGGCGTTCGGCCACCGTGGCGTCAATCAGCCGGTCCGTGACCTCCGCTCCGGCCGCGTCGTCATGACAACCCAGAACCACGGCTACACCGTCTCAGACCCCGGTCCACTCGACGTGACACAGGTGAACGTCAACGACGACACCCCCGAAGGGCTGGAGAGCGACGAACTGGGTGTGCTCACGCGTCAGTACCACCCCGAGGCGAACCCCGGACCCCACGACTCATTGGACTTCTTCGACGATGTCCTTGCGCTGGCTGACGAAGAGGAGCCAGCCCTAGCAGACTGACAACCACGCGGCGTCGCGTCTGAACTCAATCCGTCTCGGTTTCTCTCGACGGTCTGCGCGCAAGCGAGAATGACGCGCTACTGGCCCCAGTCGCGCCGCTCGGTTGGCCGCTCGCCCAGCGCCATCACGTCGAGTGGCTCGTCGGCCGTCTCCACCGCCTCGAGCGCCGCACGCGCGCTTGGCACCGTCGAGAAGTAGGTAATCTCCTCGTCGACAGCCACCTCCAGCAGGTCGCGGTCGCGCGAGAGGATGAGGTCGATCTCGCCGGCCTGAACCGCTGCGGTCAGGTCGTCGTAATCGGCCGGCGTCGTGTGCTCAAAGTTACGCGCGACGGCCTCGTCGATGTCTGACAGATCCTCGTTCTTCTGGGAGAGCCCCCGTAGCGTCTCAAGATCGACCAACGCCGTTCCGTCACGAGGAATCGGCTTCCCGACGGCATCCTGGGCTTTCAGATATGCCTTCCCGAACGAGCGGGCAGTGCCCATCACCTCTCCTGTGGACTTCATTTCTGGCCCGAGCCGCGGGTCTGCGCCCGGCAGCCGGTCGAACGGCAAAACGACCTCCTTCACAGAGACGTGCTCGGGGACCTGCTCGTGGACACCGAGTTCCGCGAGGCTGGCGCCGGCCATCACTTTAGCCGCCAGCTTCGCGATGGGGACGCCCGTCGCCTTGGAGACGAACGGGACCGTCCGCGAAGAGCGCGGGTTCGCCTCCAGCACGTACACCTCTTCGCCGCGGACAGCGAGTTGGACGTTCAGCAGACCGACGGTGTCGAGCGCGTGGGCAATATCTTCGGTCACCTCGCGGACGCGAGCGAGCACCTCGTCAGAGAGTGACCGAGGCGGAATCATACAGGCCGAGTCGCCGGAGTGAACGCCCGCGCTTTCGACGTGCTCCATCACCCCGCCGATGAGCACGTCCTCGCCGTCGCTGACGGCGTCGACATCGAGTTCGACGGCATCTGCGAGGAATTCGTCGACGAGAATCGGCTTGTCGGGGGAAACACGAACGGCCTCTTCGATGTACTCCTTCAGTTCCTCGTCAGAGTAGACCACATCCATCGCGCGGCCACCGAGCACGTAGGAGGGCCGCACGAGCACGGGGTAACCGAGATCGCTCGCCAGCGCCAGCGCCTCCGACTCGGAGGTTGCGGTGCCGCCTGCGGGCTGGCTGATGCCCATCTCGTCCATCAGGACGTTGAACCGGTCGCGGTCTTCTGCGAGGTCCATCGCTTCGACGCTCGTCCCGAGAATCTCACAGTCAAGCCCACGGCGGTCGAGCTCGTCGGCCAGCGGCTCGCCCACATTGACTGATGTCTGGCCGCCAAACTGAACCATCACACCGTCGGCGTTCGTTTCCTCGATGACGTCGGCCACCTCCTCTGCAGTCACTGGTTCGAAGAAGAGCCCGTCAGAGGTGTCGTAGTCCGTGGATACCGTCTCGGGGTTGTTGTTCACGACGTGAGCGTCGATGCCCTGCTCGCGGAGCGCGCGTACCGCGTGGACCGCACAGTAGTCGAACTCGACACCTTGGCCGATCCGAATCGGGCCTCCACCCACGACGACGACGCTCTCGACATCGCGGTCGACCTGTACCTCATTGCGCGCAATGTCCGACAGTGGCTCGCGTGCAGAGTAGTAGTAGGGCGTCGAGGCGGCGAACTCGCCAGCACAGGTGTCGACCTGCTTGAACCGGCGCCCGACCGTCGACTCTTCAACGTGCTCGACGGTTGTCTCGCCGCCGTCTGTCGCTACCTCCTCGTCGGGCTCGTCGCCCGTCTCGACGTCGAGAGCGGCCGGCAGCCACGAGGCATGGGTGTCGTTGAACTCGCCGTCAGCCATCGCCGTCACCTCCTGGTTAGTGAAGCCCAGTTCTGTCGCCGGGCCAGGGTCGCCGGCCATCGCCGCCTCGGCGGCCGCCGCGACCTTGCCGAACCGTTCGACGTACCACTCGTGGATGTCGGTCAACTCAACGAGTTCCTCGGTCGTGTACCCGCGGGCGAACGCCTCGAACATCGCGTACGGACGGTCCGGTGTCGCCCGTTCGAGGTAGTCGGTCTCGAGCGTCTCGTCGTCGACCGTCGAAAAGTCAACAGCTGGGTCGTACTCCGAGGAGCGCAGCGCCTTCAACAGCGACTCTTCGAACGTGCGACCGATAGCCATCGCTTCGCCCGTCGACTTCATCGCCGTGCCGAGCTCGAACTCCACATCGCTGAACTTGTCCTTGGGCCAGCGCGGCACCTTCGTCACGACGTAGTCGATAGCCGGCTCGAAGGCAGCGGTCGTCTCGCCGGTGATCTCGTTGTCGATCTCGTGGAGCCGCTTGCCGAGTGCTACCTTCGCGGTGACGCGGGCGATGGGGTAGCCGGTTGCCTTCGACGCCAGCGCCGACGAGCGAGAGACACGCGGATTCACCTCAACGACACGGTACTCACCACCGGGCGTGCCGTCGTCGCGCCACGCGTGCTGGATGTTACAGCCACCTTGAATGCCGAGTTCGCGAATGACCTTCAGCGCGGAGTCGCGCATCGCTTGGTGACCCTTGTCTGGGATAACCTGCGAGGGGGTGACGACGGTCGACTCGCCGGTGTGGATTCCCATCGGGTCGATATTCTCCATATTGCAGATGATGATACAGGAGTCATCGGCGTCGCGCATCACCTCATACTCGAGTTCGACCCACCCCTCGATCGACTCGGTGATGAGCACCTCCGAGTTGCGAGACAGCCGCAACCCCTTCCGAACCCGCTCGACGAGTTCGTCCATGTCGTCGACCACGCCGGAACCGCTCCCGCCCAGTGTGTACGTCGTCCGGGCGATGACCGGGAGACCGCCCACCTCTTCGACAGCCGCTTCGACGCGCTCGCGGAGCCGTGCCTCGTCGAAGTCGGTGACAGACTCGTCCTCGTCCAGCGAGATAGTCGTCGAGGCGGCGACCGGCTCGCCGATGTCTTCCATCCGCTGGCGGAACAGATCCCGGTCCTCCGTCGCGTAAATCGTGTCCAGCGGCGTCCCCATTATCTCGACGTCGTGCTCGTCGAGGACCCCCGCCTCCGCGAGCTCGGCGGTGACGTTCAGCCCAGTCTGCCCGCCCAGCCCCGCGATGACTCCATCGGGGTTTTCCCGCTCGATAATCTCCGCGATGGCCTCGACGGTGATGGGCTCGACGTACACCTTGTCGGCCATCTCGGAGTCGGTCATGATGGTTGCCGGATTCGAGTTCACCAGCACGACCCGCGCGCCCTCCTCCTGGAGTGCCCGGCACGCCTGGGCGCCGGAATAGTCGAACTCGGCTGCCTGTCCGATTTGAATCGGGCCACTGCCGATGAGCAGGATAGTGCGATCCTCGGTCGTGTCGCTCATTACTCGACCCGAGTTCGCACATCGTAATAAGCCCGGCGAACTGTTACGATATTCGCAAAGCAGTTTCGGGTTTCGAATTGCCGACGAACTCGCGAGGGCGATACACGGAGGTGGTGGTCGCCAGCGAGCACTGAGAACATCCGCCCGTCAGTGGTTGATTCGGTACCGGTACGGCTGGTCGCGAATAATTTCGACATCGCCGTACTCGGCCCGCCGGCCAAGTACTGTCGCGACCTGGTGGGGGCTATCGAACTCCTCGCCGTGCTCTTCGAGCACCGCCAGTATCTCGCGGGCCGTCAGCGGCCCGTCCGGGTCGGCCTCCGCGAGCACCGAGCGAATGCGCTCGAACTCGCCTCGGCGTATGCGCATGTGCATACACAACACCCCGAACGACTTATTTACCCGTCAGACACGCGTCAGACAGCTGCCCCGGCCGAACCCGCGGGCGGCGGGCCGACGCACGCGTCGGCTGCGTCCGACAGACTGTGTCACACGCTCACGCGGGCGAGTCATGTTCGCTCTGAAAGTTCCGCTCCTGACGGTACTGCTCGACGAACGCCTCGATGTCGAACTCCAACAGTTGGGATTCGAATTCGGAGACCGCAGTATCGTCGTCTGCGTGGCTCATCGCGTGGTCCATCAACTCCACGAGCAGTTCCACAGCAACCTCGTGGAGCCGCCGGGAGTCGAAGTCAGTCACCCAGATGACAGCATAACCCACCTCGCCGTCGTCGCTGACGTCCGCGGCGACCACCGAATCGGGAAACTCCTCGAGCACGATGCCCATCAGATGGGTCATAGAGAAGGCTCCCTCTGTCGTCGTGTCCACCACGGTCCGGAGGGTATCGACGAGGAACTCGGGGACGAACCGTGAGAGGGGGTGAACGTCGACGACGACAGCATGACGTGCCCCACAGTCGCAGTCGAATCCACGCATTCCCATATCGATGTCGTAGACGGCCTTCTGCTCGCCGCACGGCAACTCGAGCAGTTCGCCCCGTCCACCCGGCACCCGTGGCTCCGGCATACCTGGTCTCGGCACGCGCGACGTAAAAGCGCGTCTACACCAAGGGGTCACTCCGGCTCGGGGAGGTCGTCGGCCCCGAGCGGTGCATCGTACGGATCCGTCTCCTCTGGCTCGTGATCCGGCTCGTCGCCCTCCCGTGTCGCCGCATGATACGCCCGGCCGACGACGCCGGCCGACAACAGACCGCCTACCCCGGCGACAGCGCCGCCAGCCAGCAGGCCGGGCGTTCCAGGGACGTACGAGCCGACGAGCCGCGGCGTCAGGTAGAGAACCACCAGCAATGAGAGGATGCCTGCGAGTTCAGTCCGGCGACCCGACGCCAACTCCCAGGCCCGCTCGAGCGCCTCCCATGGCCCTGCGTCGTCGATGGCGATTGCAGCGTGGGCGAACAGCAGAGAGACGGCGAGGAACACGCCTGGCACGACGAGCGCGAGCAGCCCAAGCGCGACGAGCGTGCGGACGAGACTCCCCACGAGGAAGCCAACAGCCACGGTCGTGACGACACGCCGCGTGGCGGCACTCCGGAGGGCGCTGCCGGTAACGACTCGGAGGGTCACCACTGCGGCGTACTCGGCGACCAGGGCGACGCCGAATACCGTGGCTAAGGCGACCGGATATGAGACGCCCAGCGACAGCGGTGTCGCCGTCGCAGCCGGATCAAGTAGCAGGCTCCCGGTAGAGACATCGGCACGGGCAGCGAGTCGAGCGGCGGCGTCCGCGAGCGTCTGCTGGGCCACCACCGTCGCGGCACCGATGGCGACGAACAGCGGCACGAGGCCGGCGCCGGCGCGGCCGCGCAGCGCAGCAATCGTCTCTCGGAGCGCACGCGGGCCGTCCATCTACGGCCAGTCGTCCCGGTCGTCGGCTCCCTCGCGCTCTTGACGTGTCGTCTCGGGGTCCCCCAGCGTCCATTCGGCGGCTTCAGCCGCCTGCTCGATTGGAAGAAACTCCCAGCCAACCTCCTCGGCGACGTCGGGGTCGTCGCTGTCCGGGACGCCGATGAACACGTGTCGGTCGGTCTCGAACTGCTTTTTCACGTTGCCCAGTGACTCCGCCTTGCCGCGAGGCCCCGAGAAGAAGTCCTGCCGGATGCGGTTCTTCCGTGTAAAGTTCGTCACCACATACGTCGGTTTATCGCTCACGACGCCGACGTACTCGCTCCAGGTCCGGGCGTCGGCAAATACCGCTTCCGGGTCGGCCAGTCGCTTGAGCGCTGCCAGCTCGAATGCGAGCGTCATGTCGGATGAGCCGCCGCCTTGCATAGTTATCTCGTCGGGGGCGCTCCCGGGAGAAAACGCTTCGGAATCCGTCGGTTACTCCGCTTCGACAGCTTCGAACTGGTCGACATCGATGGACTCGGCGAGCAGGAGTTCCTCCTGCCCGCGGACGTCCACCTGGTCGCGGGCGAGCTGTTTCAACGCCGACTGCGGCGCGAGATCACCGATGAGCACACCGCCGATGACCTGCCCGTCTTTGATGGCGACGCGCCGCCACTCCGTGTCGGAGTACTTCCGCTCGACGGTGTTGTCGCCCAGCGTAGGGTGGCCAAACGAGAGGAATGGGAAGTCGAAGTGGGTGATAGAGTACGAGGAGACCCACTCGAAGGTCTCGGCCGGCTCGTCCCAGTCGGCAACCATGTTCTGGCCGGCGACGGAGCCCTGCTCTTTCGCTGAGCCCCACGCGCCGTTCTGGGCCCGCTCGCCAAGCAGGACATCGTGGAATTGGGTAATGTCACCGGCCGCATAGATATCTTCGACGTTCGTCCGCATGTGCTCGTCTGTGTGGATGCCGTTCTCAATGACGAGGTCGGTGTCCTGCAGGAACTCTGTGTTGAAATCGAGCCCGATGGCCGCGCCGACGAACGTTGCTTCGTAGCGGTCACCGTTCGGGTCGACAGCAGCCGACACGTGGCCTTCGTCGTCTGTCTCGAAGTGGTCAACCCCGGAGTCGAACACGGGCGTAACCCCCTTCTCACGGAGCGCGTCGTGGATGATATCGGCGCCCTCCTTCGAGAGCGCGTAGCGCCACCAGCACTCCCCGCGCATCAGATAGTGGGCCTCGACGTCCTGTGCGCCACAGATGGCCGCAAGGTCGATACCGAGCAGTCCAGCGCCAACGACGACACCCTTCTCGGCGCGCCCGGCGTTCTCCTTGATGGCGCGGGCGTCCTCGAACGTCCAGAAGTGGTGGATGCCCTCGGCGTTGGCGTTCTCGACAGGGAGTTGGGTCGGAGTGCCGCCTGTCGCGACCAACAGCTTGTCGTACTCGTAGACGTCGCCGGCGTGTGTGTGAACCTCGTGAGCGTCGGCGTCGACCGTCGTCACGTGGGTGTTGAGTTGAAGATTGATGTCTCGTTCGGCGTACCAGTCCGGGTCGTGGATTGAGACGGGCGCAGCCGGGAGCTTCCCTTTGGCGAACTCTTTGATGAGAATGCGATTGTAGAGGGCCTCCCCCTCGTCAGTGATGACGGTGACGCTGGCGTCCGGGTCTGCCTCCCGAACGGTCTCGGCGGCGGAGCTGCCCGCAATTCCGTCGCCGATGATGACGTACGACGAACTCATGAATCAGGGTTGGTGAGGCCCGTTAATGTGCGTTGTCATCCAAGTATGAAGGTCTTTTACCGTGGTTGAACCGGTCCCCGACGGCCCCCAGGGCGGGGGATTCAAACGGCTTGCCCTCTCAGAACTGGTATGAAGATTAGCCAGAACGTCCGTCACTGGGCCGCAAAGAAGGCACTGACCACACCGGTCATCGGGAGCTACGCCAACGACAAACTGGTTGACCTCCACACGAAGATTTTCCTCGGGAAAGCCGACGAATCCCGCCGCGATGAACGGGAAGCACACCTCGATGACTTCTTCGACGCGACGATGGACACCTACGTTGCCGCCCTGCAGGCCGGCTACCCGGAGGCGGAGGCGCGAGAAATCACGCACATCCAGGCGAACTTCGACTTCTTCAACCACGGCTGGGCGGAGATGATGGAGATCCCCGCCGATGAACTCGAGGAACATTACCGCCGCTACGAGTCGTTCTTCAGCGAGCATGGCATCACTATCGACGACCCACTGGGCGAGTTCCGCCCGGCAGCGGGCATCCGGGAGGCACCCGCAACGCCCGATGCCCTCGAGGATGGCGAATTCGAGAACGCTGTCGCCGGCTTCGCCGACGACGTGTACGTCGACGACGGTGAAACCATCATCCAGGGCGAGAATGCAGTCGAGCCGTCGCCCGACGAGGTGGATGTCTCAGCAGCACCCGGACTGGACGACGACGAGGACGCCACTGCCGACTGACCGTCGGTGGTCGCCCCGCTCGTCATAGTCGCCGGATTCCTCCTCGGGCTGGCCGTCACCTTGCTCGGAGGGGGTGGTGGCGTGTTTTACCTGGCTGTCTTGCTCGTCGTCGTGGAACTCCCGTATGCGGTCGCTGTGCCCACTAGCCTCGCAACGGTCATCGCGACGACGGCGTTTGGCAGTCTCGGCCATGCTCGCCGCGGCAATGTCGCCGCTGACTACGGGCTCGCTGTCGTAGCAGGTGCCGTCGGCGGTGCCTATCTCGGTGCCCGGGTCGTGGGGGCCGTTTCGGAGGGGCTGCTCACGCGGATGTTTGGGGGCTTTCTGGTTGTCGTCGCCGCTCTCCTGTACTTGCTGGACCGGCGACCCGACGCCGTCGGGGCTCCGCCGCCGCTCACACCGCTACGGGCCGTGTTCGCTGTCGGCCTCGGGGCGGCCACCGGCCTGCTGTCGGCGACGTTCGGTATCTCTGGAACGCCGGCCTTGCTGCCGGGCCTGTACGCGCTCGGCTTACCAGCGGCGGCCGTCGTTGGTACGAGCGTTTTCTGCATTCTCGGCGTTTCCATGGCTGGCGTCGCGTGGTACGCGACGTTGCTCGGCGTGCGCTGGGACATCGTCGTGCCGTTCGGCGCGAGTGCAGCGGTGGGCGCGCTCGTCGCGCCACGAATCCTCGATGCGATTCCTGAGGCCCGACTCGAGGCGGGGTACGGACCAGTGCTTGTCGGCGTGACCGCTCTAACGGGTATCGGGTTCCTGCTGGGAATCGTCTGACCGAGCCATGGGCGATCACGCCGGTTATCTGTTCGCTGCCAGCCGGTCGGCTGCCTCGTAACCGGCGACGACTCCGCCGTTGAGCGACCGCTCGGGGTACTGGGCGCGCGAGGCCATCCCCGCATAGTAGAGTCCTCCGGTGACCTCCTCGAGGTCGTAGGGAACCACCATATCGAGGTAGCCTCGCTCATAGATGGGTGCGGTCCGGGGGTTGCGCGCCACGTTCATCCAGTTCACCTGTTCGCGGTCGAATGCCGGAAACAGTTCCGCGACGCCGGCGAGCCAGTGGTCGCGTACCTTGGCGTCAGACATCTGCCAAAGCGGCTCGTCGGTGTCTTGGACGTAGCTCGCACAGTAAAGCAGGTGTTCGCCACCGTACCGTTCGGGCGGCACGAAATTTGTATGCTCGATGAGCGCACCGAACGGCGCCTCGTCGGCAATGTTGAGCCAGTAGGTGTCCGTGACAGCCTCGTCCATCCCAACGACGGCACAAACAGATCCCTGGAAGTCGATATCACACTCGTAGCCAGTCCACCGCTCCAGTAGGTGCGGCATCGTTGAGACGATGACGTCGTCGACATCGTGAACCTGTCTGTCGCCCTCGTGGCCGACGACGATCTCCTCGACCCGTTCGCCGAAGCTGATGTCTTGGACGGGCGTGTCGGTGTGGACGTTCTCGCGGCCGACTGCCTCCACGAGTGCGTCCAGCAGGACGCCGAAGCTACCCTCAAAGTAGCCCAGTCGTTCGCCTTTCGTCAGGTCCCGTTCGCCGCGGAACTGTATCCGGCCGAGCAGCCACGCCGCGCTGACGTCCTCCTTTCGGGAGCCGAACTTCGCGTCCAACAGCGGCTCGAAAAAGTACTCGTAGACACCGCGGGTGGTGTGCTCAAGCAGAAAGTCCTTGATTGGGACGTGTTCGAAGGCCGCGAGGTCGTCGTAGTTATCGAACGAGGGACGGCCGCCACGCACGTCCACCCCAAGGGTGAGCATGCCGAGCCGGAACTTGTCGTAGACGGACAGATGCGGGTAGGCAGCGATCTCCCAGGCGGTATTGAGGGGGTGGACGACGCCATCGACATAGTAGGAGTCGTGGCCCCACCGCCACTCCAGCCGGTCGCCAACGCCAAGTTCCTCAGCGAGTTCGACGATTGTCTCCTCGGTCGCCGAGAGGTGGTGGTAGAACGCTTCGATGCGGTCGCCAGCGGTCTCGTAGGTGGCTGCCAGTCCGCCGACGGTGCCAGACGCCTCGAAAACGGTCGGCTCGTAGCCGTGCTGCTGGAGTCGGTAGGCGGCGGCGAGTCCGGCGATTCCCCCGCCGACGACGGCTATCATACCCACACCTGCCCCGTGGCGGGCATGGGTCTTTCCCTCCGTGGGAGCCGGCCGCACCCGGACCTGTGGCTTGAAACGCTTATACCGCTGGCAACGTGAGCCGAGACACATGAGTGAGAGTGACGGTGATGGCGAGCTACCGGAGGAGTTCTACAGCGAGGACCGGTGGGCCAACTGGCTCGACCGGCTCCGCGATGAAGAGATTGACCCCGAGGACGAAGACTCCGCCCGGCTCCTGCTGAATCTGCAGGATGACGCCGCCATCGCCGTCGCGAAGATCATCACGGCGTTCCAGGATGGCCTGCTCGGCGAGGAGGCCGCACTGGATGAACTCGAGGAGTTCGCCGGTGTGGTGCTCGCCGAGGCAGACATCGAGGATGAGGAGGTGGCGATGCTCGTCGACTCCGTTCAGATGGCGCTGCACTGTGTCGCGGCCGCCGCTGAGATGTTCGTCATCGACGGCGCGCCTGAAGACGGGACCGTCGAGGCAAATATCCAGGCGGCCGTCGACGCCGAGGCCGAGGAAGACCTCGACACAGCCTTCAACTACTGCGCGCAGGCAGGCACGCTCGTCATCGACGGGGCCGACACGGACGTGAGCGGTATCGCCGCCGACCTCGAGTATGGCTACGTCGCCGAGTGGGTCAACGGCCTCGACTCTCTGCAGGATGCCCTCGCGGACCCAGAGGTCGTCGAGGAGGACTGAGGGCCGCGACGTTTTTATCGCCCGGTTGCGAAGCGGAGACGATTCACGAGCATGTTCGGCGTTGACGAGCGAGGACAGTCCGTTGTCATCGGATTCACGCTCGTCTTCGCCATCCTCGTCACGGCTTTCGTCTCTTACCAGGCGGTCATCGTCCCACAGCAGAACGAAGACGCCGAGTTCGAACACTCGCTGTCGGTCCAGAACGACCTCACAGAGGCTCGATCAGCGCTATTGAACAGCGCTTTCGACGGCGATCAACCGTCGGTTGACGTGCAACTTGGCACCCGCTATCCATTCCGGCTGCTCGCGCTCAATCCTGCGCCGGTCAGCGGGACTGTACAGACCACCGAGACGCGGCCCATCTCCGTCACGGAGGGCGGGACTGGTGTTGATGTCTGTCCAGTCGCCAACGGTGACGACACCGACGAGACGCGCCAGTTACGGTACAGCGCTAACTACAATTTCCTCGACAACCCGCCGAGGTTCGCCGTTGAGAATACCGTGGTGTACCGACAGTACGACAGCGCTGCGGTGACCGATTCTGGGCAGAAGCTTGTTGCCGGCGAGCGGATCAATCTCGTCCCGATACGCAATGAGTACGAGGAGAACGGCATCGCCACTGTGTCCGTTGAGTTCGTTCCCGGTGAGATCGAGACGACCGCCGTCACCGACCCCACTGTTCGGGTGCCGACCCGGCTCTCTGAGGAGCGGTGGGAGCAACTGCTCTCTGGCGAGGTAGCCGCCGGTGACGTCACTGTCGACGACAGCGGCACCCCCGACGACCGTACCGACGACGTGCTTGAGTTGACGCTGACGGGCGACTACACCGTCATTTGCACGCCGGTCGGTGTCGGCGGTGACCCGCCGGAGGGCGCCCGCGAGACAATCAGCGACGGCTTCACCGGCGGTGATGGCGGTGGCAGTGGTGCAGACACAGTTAATCCCGCTGGGCCAGACTCGGTGACGCTCCAATCGGCGACGTTCAACCAGAATAGCAATAGCGTCGACCTCACGTTCAAGAACAACGGTGACGAGGACCGGACGTTCAGCCGCGCGCGTGTCGCCTTCTACTACGAAGCAAACAAACAGAGCGAGGTCCAGTCGTTAATTCTGAATGGGAACACGAATGACGAATTCCGGGTCGGTGACGCACTCGAAACAGTCGACGAGAGCGTGACGGTGCCTGCAGGCGGCACCGAGACCATCACGCTGGCAGACTCAGGGATGCGAAAAGACGACCTCTTCGAGTTCGCAGTTGAGTACGACGATGGCTCAAATGCTCGATACTTTGTGGACGTCTCCGACCAGTCCGGCGGTGGACTCGCGCCGCGGCTACCGAGCGAGGTGGTGTACGTGGACGGCGGGGACAGCGCGAGTCTACTCTCGATTGGCTACGACGGCACTACCTCAACGGAATTCGCCACGAAGAACAACAAGGATGTCCTTGGACTCGGAGCGAAAGAGGCGAACATCGACGGTAGCGACGGGGACCTCGAGATTCCCTACGTCAACGGCGACCAAGACCTGCTGTACACTGAAGCTTCGAACAACCAACAGAAAGAACTCGTGAACACCGGCGCTCTGAAGACGCACCTCGGAGTCGGTGATTTCGACGGCGACGGCTCGGAGGAAATCATCTTCGTCGGGAGCAACAACCAGTACATCAAGCACATCGACGTGAATGACGGTGGGACGCCGACTACAATCACCGACCAGAATGGCAACGAGGTGACGGCTTCCAACATTGTTGGTTACGAAGATTTCGACGGCGACGGCGACAAGGACATTATCTACATTAAAGACACGAATGGAAAGATAGCTTACTTCGACGACGGAGTCACGAGCACGGTGAACGCCAAACCATCTGCCGCACTCGCCGTCGGACAGCCAGCGGACTTCGACGGCGACGACGACCTCGACGTGCCGTACAAGGATGGGAGCAACACCATCAGTTACGTTGACATCAGCGGAAACGTCGCCAGTGTCACAACAGATAGTGCGGTGAGTGACGGATCGATTGCGACGGTTCAAAACACCATCGGGACGTCGAACCCGGACGTTGTCTACGTCGACCAGTCACCGAGTGACGGTAGCCTCCGCATTATCGACCTCAGCGATGGCACTGAGCAGCAGTACGACCAGAACGACGAGGATGCACAGACGGGCGTTGGCGCCTCTTGACTGACTTCGACGACCGACGAACTCTTCGTCGTCAGACCCTTATACCAGCCGCGCGAGCCACGAGTATGACCGAAGTCGGAATTGACGCCGTCGAAATCTGGACGGGGAAGCTCAAGTTAGATCTCGCGGAGACGTTCGCGCCGGAGATGGGCGATGACCCGGGCAAGTACACGAAAGGACTCGGACTCTACGAGTCGTCGTTCCCGGACACCTACGAGGATATCGTGACGATGGGTGCGAACGCTTGCAAGCGGCTGATGGAGCGGAAAGGGCTCTCGCCGGAGGATGTCGGCCGTATCGACGTCGCCACGGAGTCATCGTTCGACAACTCCAAACCCATCTCGACATACATCGCAGGCTGTCTTGAGCAGACGTTCGACGGCGACTTCCATCACGCCAACAAAGGCGAGCGGAAGTTCGCCTGCGTCGCCGGCACACAGGCCATCGACGACGCTTACAACTGGATTCGCGCCGGGCGGAACCGTGGCAGGGCGGCCATCGTCGTCGCGACGGACACCGCGCTGTACGCCCGTGGCGACCCCGGCGAGGCAACGCAGGGTGCTGGCGCCGTCGCCATGCTGGTCGACGAGGACCCGAGTCTCGTTTCGCTGTCGGACGCCCAAGGATACGGGAGTGCCGACGAGACGGACTTCCTGAAGCCGAACCAGCAATTCCCCAGCGTCGACGGCAAGCGCTCGGTACAGGTGTATCTCGCACGGATGCGCGAGGCTGTTGAGGACTACGAATCGGTCGCCGGCGACATCCACCCCGACGAACTGGTGTACGCCCCGTTCCACACTCCGTTCCCGGGGATGGTCCGGAAGGCTGGTCTCCTCGCGTACCGGCACATCACACGGGACACGGACATCGAGACGCAGCTGGCCGAAGAGATTGGGATGCAGCCACGTCGTGACGAATTCGACGACGAGGAGGCGTTCCTTGAGGCAGTCAGCGACTACACGGACGCGCTGAAGGAGACGGATCGGTACGCCGAGTGGTACGACACGACGATCGACCCGACGCTCGACATCGCGCGCCACGTTGGCAACTGGTATACTGGTTCGGTCCACGTCGCCCGGATCGCGGCGCTCAAGCGGGCCCGCGACGAGGGCCGCGAGATGACCGACCGGCGACTGCTCGTCGCCTCATACGGGTCGGGCGCCCAGGCGGAGGTCCACCACGAGACGGTCCAGCCCGGCTGGACCGACGAAATCGACGGGCTGAACATCGACGACCAGATTGCCAACCGCTACGACCTCACCTTCGAGGAGTACGAGGAGGTTCACGACGCACACGACCACTCGAAGGATCGCGATTACGAGGAGTTCACGGCCCCCTCCAACGAGTTCGTCTTCGACGGCTGGGGCCGGATGGGGGAACGGAAATACCGCTACGTGGCGTGACCGGGCCGTAGAACTATATCCTCCCGGGCGGACGGTACCGTATGGACGACGAGAAGTACGACCAACTCATCTCGTCGGTGACGCCGATGGAGTCGGCCGACGGCGTGGAGACGTACACGAACACCGTCGCGATGAACTGTCCGGCCTGTGACGAGCCGTTCGACGACGCTGTGGTCTGTACGGACGAATACAACAGCCTCGAGCTATCGCTCGATCTGGACCTGTGCGTGACGACCCACGAGGGCGATGTGGTGCTGTTTACCCACAAACCCTGACTACGGAAGCGCGCGCAGCCCCGCCAGCGTCTCTTCGAGCGGCTGTTCAGTGACGGACAGCGAGTAGCCATCTGCCCGTGCGAGCCGCGGCGCGTGTTCCCACAGCTCCGCCTCCGAGAGCCCGTGGAGGAGGACGGCTGTCGGCGTCGGCGTCGCTACCCGGAGTGCGACCAGCGGCCCCTCGCCGCGGGTGACGCCCGTGAACACGAGCGTCCGGTTGGTCGACTGGCCGTACAGCCGATAGAACTCTTCCGAGGACAGCCGCGAGATGGCCTCCAGCGAATTGATCACCGTGTGGCCAGCAACGGTCCGCGGGCCATCCTCGAGGCTGCCGCCCGCGACCACCTCCGTCGCGTCGACGGCGTCGTAAAAGCGGGCCAGTGGCACTGTCGCAGGGTACTCGCGGAGATCTTGGACGATGTCGGAGTCGAATCCCGCCGAGAGTACGCGGGCGAACTGGCGGAGCCGGTCGCCACCGCGTGTCTCGTCAATATCGAGCAGCCCTTCGACGAACCGCCTGACCACGCCGATTCCCGGCGAATCACGTCGGCCCGACTCGTAGTCGGAGACGACAGACGGCGAGACATCCAGCGTCGACGCGAGTTCGGCACCGGTCACGTCGAACTCCGTGCGCCACTTGCGGAGCGTCGCCCCCGGGTCGTCGCTCATCGTCACCTCGCCGGCGATGTGCTCTGCCAGCTGTCGCCGGGCGCTCCGGTCCATACCGCCCCACTGCGGCGCGGCGCTTAAGCCGTTTCCGCACCCAGCCGGCCTATGCCAACCCCAATCGTCGCCGCCGGCCTTGGGGCGCTCTTGGCGGCTGCCCTCCTCAAGGAGCGGGCCTTCTCTGCGCGAGCGGTGGCCGTCGTGCTCGCGGCGGCAGTCGCTCCCGACCTCGACGCCCTCCTCTGGCTCGTCGATGAGGGGCTCCACAATGCCGCTCTTCACAACATTTGGATCCCGGGTGCAGGCGCGCTGGCCCTCCGATCACGGCGGGGACAGCAATGGCTCCGCGGCCGATTCGGCCCCGACGCCGTCGCTATCGCCTGGGTTGCCGTCGCGGCCTACGCCGCCGCCGTCGCGCTCGATTTGTTCAACGTCGAGAGCGCCGCCGTTCTCTGGCCGCTGCACGACCGCTTCTTCGCCGTTGCGGGTGGTGTCGTCTACAGCACGACCCAGGGGGTCGAGATTACACTTCTCAAGCCCACACTGGCGGGCGGGCCCTGGCTTCCAGGCGCCAGTTACGGGACCGTCGCCGGGAGTTACCGCGTCCCATCGTTTTTCGACCCTGTGGCGGGCCCCGACGGCGGCGCAGCCCGGCGGCTCTTGCTCGTCGGTGCTGGCTGGGAACTGCTCGTGGTGCTCGCGGGAGGTATCGTAGCCGGCGGCCGCCTCGTAGCACGACCGACACTTGAGACAGACGAGGTGGCTGCCGGCGCAGCAGGTGAGGACTGATGCCATCGACGCTCGTGCACGTTGCGTTCGCTCTGCTGTGTGCGGCGGGATTGCTCGGCGACCGATTCACGCGCCGGGCCGCGCTCGCCGTCGCGGCGGCAACCATCATCCCTGATCTGGACGTGTTTGCCTCGCTTGTGGTCGAGTCTACCCATCGTGCGGCGCTCCACAATCTATTCGTGCCGGGTGTGGCCGCGCTGGCCCTCCGATCACGGCGGGGACAGCAATGGCTCCGCGGCCGATTCGGCCCCGACGCTGTCGCCGTTGCCTGGGTCGCGCTATTCGGCTACGTCGTGGCCGGTCTCGGGCTGGACATGTTCACACCGTTGGGGGTTAACCCACTGTACTCGGCCGTTGACCAGTTCGTGGCCGTCGACGGTACGGTTGGCTACTCGACTGACGGCGGCGTCTTCCAGACGTTCCTCGAGACGGGCGAGACGACGAACAGCGATGCCGGCGGTGGTGGCACCGTCGACATCGGGCAGCGCGGCTCCACCAAAGAGGTTCACGTCGCCAGTGGCGTCGACCCGGAGCCTGGTCCAGAATCAGCAGCCGACGAGCGACTATTCCCACTCGTCCAGCGGGGCTGGCAGGTGACGTTACTGCTGGTGGGCGGACTGGTGACGCTGGCGCGACTCCGCACGACACATGAGGCGGGCGCTCTGAGCGACGAGCGATGATACGGCCCTACGAGCCGAGGGATGCTGACGCGCTCTGGGCGCTGAAGCGCGCCTTCGAGACGGGACTCGGCGAGAGCGGCAGCACCGAGAAGGCGGCCGCATACGACGCCAAACTCACCGACCGCTACCGCGAGCGGTGGCTTGCGTGGGTCGACCGGTGTGTCGCCGACGAATCGTGTCTCTTCGTCGCCACGGCCGAGGACGGTCTCGACGGCTACTGTTTTCTGTTGCCCGAGCGGCTCGCGTTCATCTGGGACGCGGCCGTCCTCAACGAACTGTATGTCCGCCCCGAATGCCGCGGCACTGGTCTCGCCGACGACCTGCTGGAGCGGGCACTCGTCCACGCCCGCGAGCAGGACCTCCCGCTTGACCGGCTGGTGCTGGATGTGGACCGCGACAACGAGCGAGCCCGCACCTTCTACGAGCGACACGACTTCAGCCACTGGGGCGAGATGGTCGCCAGAGAACTATAACCGCGCGAGCACAGCGCCCGCCACGCCGAACGTAACCGGGTAGAGCACGCCGGCGAGTACCACTGCCGTCACCGGATCGGGAGCGACGTTCGGCGTCGTGACCGCGAGCAACCCGACAACGCTGAGGACGCCATACCCGAACACGGTCGCTGCGCCGGCCAACGCCGCGTTCGCCGCGTCCATCTCGGCGGCATCAGTGACCCGGCCGACGACACCTCCCGCCGCCGTCAACAACACCGGCGCGAGGAGGTACAACAGCGAGGTAAATCCGTCGTCACCCCCGACGGCATTAACGACGCCCGTCCCAAACAGCCCCAGCTCAACCGTCGTAGACACAAAGTGCGCGTTGAAGAACAACCAGCCGATGGCCTGCCACACCTCGATATTGGCTGCCTGAAACACGGGCGCGAGCAACGATTCGCGGATGCGATCGGCGGCCGCCAGATACATGACCAGATAGCCGACCACCCACGCGGCAGCTCCGGCTGCCGCAGCCACGCCGAACCGGCCCGCCCCCGAGATGGAGTTGTTGGACACGCCGGAGCGTCGACGGCGGAGCCGATGTGTGTTGTGGCCGCCGATTCATCCGCGGCCGCCTCCCACGCACACCATGCGGCAGCCGCCGAACTGTGGTCGTTGTGAACACTCTTTCCTCCGTTCGCTACCCGCCAGTACGGGCGAGGCACTTTGTGGTATCTACGGGTGTCTCATGTGCAGCTCATGACTGGTATCGGATACTGTCCTTGACGATTGGTGTGGTTGCCGCCACGGGCACGTCTCCAGCGGTGTGCCATCGCTTGGAGTGTCTGACTTCGTCGCGGAGCAATGCACACGCGAGCACCTGGGGAACAGAGACATTCTCTTCGGACGGTTGACGAAGGTGGCTAACCTTTTTTGAAGAATTGAGTCGGGGCCAGCATCCACGTACCAGATACTGGAGCGTTGTCGCTGCCCAGATCCACCCTGTGGCCTTCCATTTCTGAATGCCATAAATAAAAAAGTAGGTGCCTGTTTGACCGGCTACATTCTCCGTTCAGTGGCTGTAAACTATCTCCGGGATTGATTCACCCACCCGCCGACCAAGGTGATGTCATGTCCGAGAATGACAGCACGGTCGCGGCGTTCCTTGCAGAGCACCCGAAGATGACTGGCGTCTTGTTCACCGCGATGCTTCTGCTCTCGCAAGCTGGCGGTGTCATCGCCGGCGAAGGCGGAGCTTCCTACCCTGGACCCTAACTGACCGAGCCACTCGAAGACGACAGGGTAACTTTTGTACTTCTATCTTAACAGCATTCAGCGGTGACTCAGGACCTCCACTTGGGGACCCCTCGGTCCTCTGTATCTGTCTGATCGAATAGCCATTCCTCTCCGGCAGCGTCATCACCTTGCTCCTCATCGTCTCCGAGGAATCCGGTGGAAAAGATGTCTTCACCGCGAAGTGAGTCGGGAGCGTCGTCTGTCCTGTAGACGGTATCAACCAGATGGTTAATATCTCCAGCAAGATCGTCACTCCACCGAAGGGAGAGCGTCGTAGCTGCCCGCTCATGATCGATGACGACCGGCAGAGTCACATCACTGAACAGGCGGTCCAGTTCGCGAGCGGACACAGTGAAGGTGTCAATCTCCCCTCCGGAGAGGTATTGATCGTCCGTTCCCACGGGAGACTGGAACAGCGTCCCAAGGTTGTACGCACGCGTCGGGTGGGTGTAGATAGTGGCCTCGATGGTGGCGCTGCCTGGAGTATCCGGAGGCGTTGGCGTAGTGCCAACCGGTCCGGGAGTGCCAAGCGTGTATGATGTCGGTGTCGCGGCGTTCGCGACGAGTGCTGTCGAGCCGTCGCCAACGACAGCGTATGATTCGCCGATGAGCGCGTCGGCCTCCAGCAATGACATCGCTTGGTCCAGTGGCCAACCAGCGTTCACCAGCCGAGCGATATGGCGCCCTATTTCGGTCGCGAGGCTATTGTGGACACGCTCGAGCGTCACAACACCACCGATAGCGCCAGCATCGACCAGTTTGCTCCCCTGCTTGAATGACCGACAGCCGTTAAGAATGAACGCGGTTGCACCAATCGTCTCGAGTGCCGCGAGGTCAAGGAAGCCGTCGCTGGCCTGTACTCCACGAGAATCGACGTGGCCGATATAGTGGAGGAGGTCTACATCTCGGCTGAACGCCTCCCGGAGCCCTGCGCAGGACACGTCTGTCTCGACGGCTGTAATCACGGGAAGCAACTCAAAAGATGCGTATGCCTCCTCAACATCTGTCTCCGCAATCATCTCGGGATCGTTACAGATGACCAGCACTTCGGCATTCGAACTCGCGTCAGCCCGGGCGGTCAACTGCTGCTCATATGACATGCGGGACGCTTTATTCGCCCCGATGGGGAACCCGTCTCCGACATACGATTGTACTGGGGTCGGGGCATCACGTATCCGGAACAGGTCATCGCGTGATACTGGCTCGCCGCCTGCTGGCGGTCCGTTCGACTCTTCGCGCCGCATAGTTTCGTCAATCCGTTCGGTTGCACCCGATTCGTGGCTCGTGGCTCCTGATTGACTGCCGGGAGTCGGTTCGGTATCGGGGTCGTAACATCGGATGCTGGCGAGGTCCGCAGTCAAGAACGGAAGGACCTCGACGCCCCGTTCGTCCGCGGGGATGTCTGCCGTATGTCGCCACTCGGGGGCAACCTCGGTGACCGGCTCGAATGGAAGGTTCAGGTACGTCGCTACCTGCTGGGCAACCGGCCGGTTGTACAGGGATTCCCAAGTCTCGTCGGTAGTGTCCAGAAGTCCGCTGACTGCCCGTCGCTCGGCGAGTGGCACCTCGTAGTACCCCTCGGTTCGGGCGAGACAGTCTAATGTGAAGATGTGCCGAAGCACTGCTCTGACTGTCGCTGAGAGTGACTCCCGGGCCGTCAGCGAAAAGTCCGCCCCGGCGTCCGTCCTCAGTCGAGGGGTACTACCGGGCTCAACGGTCGCACCGAGGTAGTATGCGAGTGGGGCGATGGTATACACCGAACGGAGCGACTCGGGTACCTCGATAGTGATGCCTGTTGACGGCGCTCGCTTGCCGTCTGGTATCTCGAGACTGTCGCCGAGCTCGAGTGCGGGCGGATGGCCACGGAGTGTCGGGTACGACCGCTCGCTTGAGAGGTCTTTTAGCGCGTTCCCAAACTCTGTGACAGCCTCCATCAACGGCTGTGGTTCGGCTGGTGTAGTAATCGTCCGGGCTGGTCGCTCGTGAAGTGAACGCGCACCCACGAACAGTGCATCACTCGTCGGAGCATGGAAGCGAATACCGTCGCCTAACGGCTCAACCTGGAGTACGTCCTGTGTCGCGAGGTAAACCTTCAGCGGTGTACTCCAGAGATCGGCAATAATCCAGCCGTCACGGCGAATCGTCGTTGGATTATTACTCGTACCTTGTACCGAAACGGCCCGGACCGTTTCAAGTGGCGTCGTGTCAGGAGCTCGAATTGAGGCCCCTTTCGCCTGCGGCGTAGTAAGCGTATCCGCGGGGACATGGGCGGTAGTATCCACAGGAAACGGCCACGGGATAGAAGTTCGCGCGACGGTTGATGGAGTCACCTTTTCTGGAGTTGCCAGTGGGTACTGAGCGTTGACCAATTGGTCGCGCAGCATGACGCCCGCCGCGTCATCGCGGCTTGTAATTACCGGGCGGTAGCGTGCCGGCGGGCGAGGCATATCGGACACGGGTCGTCCTGTCTTATGTGGGGCGGGAGGAAAAAATCATCCGGCCATGCTGGTTCAGCAGCAGCCATCCCATCCCTTCGTCGGGTTTCTACAACCCCACCCACTGGGTCACCAGGAACGATAGGGGATAATTGTGGCCCTCATAATCATCGTGTTACTCCAATATCTACGTGCAGTCACGAGAACCCACTGTTAGCGTCATCAGTTCCGTCGGTCCCGCTCGTTCTGTCGCCGTCTGCCTGGTTAAGCGTTGATAGGTTGCCAGCGAGGTCGTCACTCCACCGCAGCGAGAGCGCTGTCCCCCCCTGTTCCGTCTCGAGTTTTATTGGAAACTTCGCCTGAGTAAAGATGCCATCCACTTCCTCGGCCTCACGCACGAACGTGTCAATCTCGCCGCCTGACAGGTAGTAGTCGTCCGTCCCGGTTGGCGGCTGGTACAGCGAGCCGACATTGTACGAGCGTGTTGGGTGAGTGTAATATGTGAGTCGGATTCGATGACCGCTATCCACCGGCGCTATCACCGCTGAAGTGGGCGTCGCGGCGTTCGCGACGAGTTCCGTTGAGCCGTCGCCAACGACAGCGTATGATTCACCGATGAGCGCGTCGGCCTCCAGCAATGACATCGCTTGGTCCAGTGGCCAACCCACGTCAACGAGCCGAGCGATATGTCGCCCCATCTCCGTTGCGAGACTATTGTGGACACGCTTGAGGGTCACAACGCCACCAACGGCACCTGCTTCAACCAGTTTGCTCCCCTGTTTGAATGACCGACAGCCATTTAGAATAAACGCCGTCGCGCCCACCTTCTCGATAGCACCCACGTCCAAATAACCGTCAGCCGCCTGGAGGCCTCGGGAGTCGACGTGCCCAATATAATGGAGTAAATCGACGTCGCGGGATAGCACCTCTCGGAGCGCCGATTGTGACAGATTTGTCTTCACCTGAACACGTTTGGGCAGTAGTTCGAATGAGCCGTATTCCTCGCGTACGTCCCTCTCCGCGAGCATCTCCTCGTCGTTACAGATGACGAGCACCTCTGCTTGGGCGCCGGCGGTCGACCGTGCGGCCAACTGGCGTTCGTAGGAGGCCCGAGAGGCTTTGTTCGCGCCAATCGGGAACCCGTCGCCGACGTACGTCTGGACAGGCGTGTCAGCATCGCGGATGTGGAATAATTCGTCGCGGGACACCTCGCTACCTCGGTCCCGTGGTGCATCTGAGCGGGTCGTCAACTGGTCAAACGAACTGCGAACGGTTGTTGTCTCCAGCCCACGTACGAACTCGTCGATAGCGTCGGTCGCGTCTTCGCCGTGGGCTGCACTTGGGTCGATGTGTGCGGATCGCGTCGGCTGCTCCTCTGGGTCGTAACAGCGTATCGTGGCAAGGTCGGCAGTCAGAAACGGAAGCACCTCCACACCGGCCGGGCCGGCCGGCAAGTCGGCAGTGTGCCGCCACGTCGGCTGGACTGGCTCAACCTCTTCGAACGGCACCGACAGGTAGCTGTCAAGCTGTTCTGCGATGGGCTTGCCATATAGCGACGCGAACGTCTCATCTACCGACGAAAGGAGCCCGTCGACGGCCTGTCGCTCGGCCAGCGACACCGGGCAGTATCCACCTTCGGTGCGCACGAGACAGTCCATTGTGAACACGTGCCGAAGCAGGTCACGAACGGACTCTGCGAGGCTTCCATGTGCGGCCAGCGGATACGACACCCCGGTGGTGGTCGTCAGTCGCGGCTTTGTCCCCGGCTCAACTGTCGCCCCGAGATAGTACGCCAGCGGCGCCACGGTATAGACGGCCCGGAGCGACTCGGGAATCTCGATGGTAACGCCCGTCTTCGGCGCCCGAGGACCGTCTGGAATGTCGAGTTCATCGCCCAAATCCAGTGTTGGTGGATGGCCCCGAAGCGTCGGAAACGACCGCTCACACGAGAGAGTCTTCAGCGCGCTCCCGAATTCCGAGACGGCCCGCATGAGCGGACGAGGATCCGCAGGCGTTGTGATAGTCCGGGCCGGTTGCTCGTGCAGCGAGCGGGCACCGAGATACAGGTGAGCAGAGTCGACGGCCTGAATGTCCGCGCCATCAGCCTGTGATTTGACGGATAGTCCGCCCTTTGCGGCGATAAACAGCTTCAATGGCGTACTCCACAGTTCGGCTACAAGCCAGCCGTCGCTGTGGACAGTCTCGCTGCCTGTCCCGATTGTGACCGTAGCACAGGAGGTGCCGTCGGGCGTGCGCACCGAGACGCACATCGACTGTGGCGTCGTGACGCGGTCCGTTGTCACCTCTGTGGCGGTCTCGACCGGGAACGGCCACAGTACCGTCTCGCGATCCACCTCGCGTGTCGTGACCTTACCCGGCGTCTCGAGGTAGTAATGCGCGTTGGCAAGCTGATCACGAACCTCCACGCCGGCACCGGACGGACGCGAGCGTATCTGCGGCCGGTATCGTTCGGGCAGACGGGGCGGTTGGCGCACGGGTTGAGAGTCTGGTTGGACCGGGGGAGTCAAAAACACGCCGGCGGCCGAGCGAGCCACATCAGGTACCGTGCCCTCCTGATAGCCCGACCATGTTCGGCACTGTGGTCTGAATGGCTACCCACATAGTCCCGAATGGTATGCGAGCATCCACAGCTCAAGATGTCCGTCGTCGGCTCCGGCCGCTCGTCGCCGAACTCGACCAATGGGGGAACGTCCGACTCACCGAGACGGAGAGCGATTGCGTCCGCCGGTACGCCGTGACGGTATCCTACCAGCGCGACCGGACAGGGCCGTTCACGGTGCCGGAGCCGCTTGTCCGGTTTGCGGCTGACTACCGCTGTTTCCTCGTGGTCGAGGACCGGGATGACCGGACGGCGGTCACCCTCGATGACGGGACGCTCGAGCAGCACACGATGCCCGACCGGGCCCGCGGCCACCGCGCGCTCGAACGGGCCATCGCCGACGAGTTCGCCGTCGATCCGCGCACGGCAAGGCGACTGGCGGAGTCGTTCGACTCACTGGCAGCCATCCGACGGGCGTCGCGGGCTGAACTGGAGTCGGTCGACGGCGTCGATACCCAGCGGGCCTCGACGGTGCTGCACCGCCACAGCCCGGCGCTGACGGCTGCGCTCGCCGGCGGCCGGGGCGCTGTCGCCGCCGTACAGGACGATGAGGGAGTGTTACGGCTCCCCGACGAACTCGACACCCAATCCGTCTCGCGGGCGGCCACAGACTGAGGCGAATCGACAACGGCTAAATCCCCGCGGCCGTGCTGGTGACGTGTCCCGGCTGCGCCGTCTTGTGGCCGCGCTCGCCAGCCTGCTCGCCCGCTGGCACGTCATCGAGGAGCAGCGATTCCGCGCTACCGTCGAGCTGGCCTGGCCCCGTGTCCTCACCGGCTTCGCCATCATGTCAAAGCGAACGGTGGACCTCGCGATTGTGGGCGTTGCCGTCGGCGCGGAGGCCGTCGCAGGACTGAGCGTCGCCAATGGCTTCTGGACCGTCGGGAAATTCGCCTTTATCGGGCTCGCTGGCGGCACCATCTCGCTTGTTTCGCAGAACTACGGCGGCGATGAGCCTGGCCGAGCGGCTGGTGTCGTGGCAGCGAGTCTGCTGGTGGCGCTGGCCGCGTCTGTTCCCGTGGCGTTGCTGTTCGGACTGGGGGCCAGCCCGCTGGTCGGACTCGTCGGTGGGACCCAGACCGTCACCGCCTTCGGCGCAAGTTACCTCGCCGTCGTCGCGCCGGGACTGGTCTTCGAGGCACTCAACCTCGTCGCCTCGCGAGCCTATGCCGGGGTCGGCGACACGCTGACCCCCATGGCCATTCGCGCGACCGGAGCGCTGCTCAACGTCGCGCTGTCTGCGTCGCTCGTGTTCGGGCTTGGATTCGGCGTTGTCGGAGCCGCGCTCGGCACCACCATCTCGACGGCTGTCGTCGCCGGCATCTTCGCATGGGGGATGACCGGCCGGTCGTATGCCGGCCGTGGGGCGAGCCCAATCCCGGTGACACGCGGGACTCGCCCAGACACGGGGCTCATCCGGCAACTACTGTCCGTGTCGACACCGCTTGTCGCCCGCCGGGTCGCACAGGGCCTTGCTATCTTCCCGCTCTTGGCGGTGGCAGCAACCTTCGGCTCCGTGGCGCTGGCGGCGCTGGGCGTCGCCAGACAGGTGCGCCAACTGCTCGGCAGTTTCACCTGGGGCTTCTCCATCGCAGCGTCAACGCTCGTCGGGCAGGCGCTCGGTGCCGCCGAAGAGACGGTCGCCGTCGCCTACGGTCGTGATATAACGAAACTGTCGCTGGTCGTCTACGTGGCAGCGGCTGCGTTCGTCGTGGCCGTCTCACGGCCACTTGCAGCAATCTTCGTCGACGAAGGGGTTGTGCTGACGGCACTGTTCGTCGCGAGTGCGGCCGTCAGCGCGGTACCGCTCGGCGTGGATGCGTCGCTCACTGGCACGCTTCGGGGCGCCGGCGACACCCGAGTGCCGTTTCTGGCGACGCTCGGGGGGCTATACCTCGTTGCACTCCCCGTGGCGTACCTCGGGACGGTGACATCGCTGGGCGTGCCGGCACTCCCGCTCGCGCTTGTCGTCGAGACGACGGCACCGCTCGTGGTGAACGCCGCCCGCTTCCGCTCGCGGACGTGGCTTGCGGTGAGCCGTGCTTACCGGCCCGGCAGCGAGACGGATCCAGGCGACTGAGTCAGCTCAGCCGCCGAACCCGTACGTATCGACGGTCCAGCGGTGGCCACATTGCTCGCAGACATAGCGCCGCTCGACGACAGCCTCGGCGCACTCGCGTGGTTGCTCGCCGAGCCGTCGTGTCCCGGCCCCAGTCATGCAGTTGGGACATTCCTTGTCTGTTGTACCGCTCCCCGCTGTGTCTCCCGTCTGACTCATCAAACCTGTATATGTGACAGCGGGCTATCGACGTGGTGCCGAACATGAGAGGCTCGGCGACGGCCCAGTACCGGCAGTGGGTGCCGCGACCCGACCGTTCGGGACCGTTCATCGCGTACCCCGTGAGCGTGTCCGGCTACGACGGCGTCCTCTTTGACCACGACGGCGTGCTCGTCGAACTGTGTAGCGAGTCTGTGCTCCACGCGGCGACCCGCCAGGCATTCCGAGACGTGGGCGTGACGGCCCCCTCACAAGAAGATATCGCAGCACTCGCCATTCGCGTCTCACCGGAGCAACTCACCGCCGTCGCCGACCGATACGATGTCAACGCGGATCGGCTCTGGGAACGTCGGGAGGCCCACATCGAGCGCCGACTCCGTGCAGAGACGCGCGCCGGCCGGAAAGCCCCCCACGAGGATGTCGACGCGCTGGCGGCGCTGTCGCTTCCGCTCGGTGTCGTGAGCAACAACCAGACGCGCATCGTCGAGTTCGTCCTCAACTACCACGGACTAGCGGACCGTTTCGGAACCATTCATGCCCGCGAACCGACACGCCAGAGCCTCCACCGCAAGAAACCAGCCCCGTGGCACGTAGAGCAGGCTGTCGCCGCACTTGACTGTACAGATCCGCTGTACGTTGGCGACAGCGAAAGCGATGTCCGGGCGGGCCAGCGGGCTGGAATCGATGTCGCGTTCCTCCGGCGAGACCACAACAATGACAGGCGACTCGACGTCTCCCCGACCTACGATATCGAGAGTCTGCGACGGCTCGCAACACTGGTGTGATTAGCCGCTCGTGCCCGAGAGGTGTCGGGCAACCCGACGAAGCGCACCATCGGCATCCGGTGTCTCGAGCAGAGGTACCGTCACCACCGGCGGGTCGAACTGCTCGCGAGCGGTCGAGAGTATTGCCTGCTGACGGTCTCGGCGGGCCGTGCAGAGCGAACACGACTCATCGATATCTGTGAGCACGCGGTTCGCCACCACCCGGTCGACCGTGACATCGTGATCGGCGAGTCTGTCGACCAGCCGCTCGGTCTCACGCAGCGACAGCCGCGCCGGCTCCATCACTGGCCGGAAGCGCGTCCGCTCGCCGTCTCGGAGCGTCCGCGCCACCCGTTCCAGCCGGCTCCGAGCCGCCTCGAGATCAACGCCACCTCCCGAGTCGCCACCGAACAGGCCCGCCACCGCCGCTGTGGCGCCGCTCAGTCGCGACCGCACGCGCAACGCGGTGCCCAGCGTCGAGTCGAGCAAATCTGGTAGCCGGAGTAATCGGAGCGTATGGCCCGTCGGCGCCGTGTCGAACACCACTCGCTCCCAGTCCTCATCGGTCGCATAGCGGTCGAACAGATCGACGGCGGCAAGCTCGTCGCTCCCGATGGCCGCGCCGACATCGAGCGAGTCGGTATCGGGCAGTTCCACACCCACCCGCTCGAGGCCTGCGACGGCCGCGTCCACAGTCTCGGCGTACGCATCAAACCGAGCGCCCGGGTCGACCTCGACGGCGTACAGCGGGGCGGCTTCGTGCACCTGGGTTGGCTCGGCGGCCACGTCCGTCTCGAAGAGGTCAGACAGCGAGTCGGCAGGGTCAGTGGAGACGACCAATGTCCGGGCGCCCCGACGTGCGAAGCCGAGGGCGGCCGCCGACGCGCACGTCGTCTTGCCGACACCGCCCTTTCCGCCATAGAGCAGGAGTTCCGGCATCATGTCGATGTGAGGGCCGGAGCCGCCTCAGTCGCGGCCCATCAAACTGCGGGAATGACGATGCCTAGCGTGTACGCTTTTTGTCGAGGCGGGCAGAGACCTCGTGTGAGGCGATACCGATGAACGTACCAATGCTGACGACCGACTTCCTCGACCGGGGGGTCGAACTGTATGACGACGTGACCGGGGTGATTGCAGACGACGGGACAGAGTACACGTACGCCGAGTTTGGCGAACGGGTCGACCGCCTCTCGAACGCGCTGCTCGACATGGGGTTAGAGCAGGGGGACAAGGTGGCGCTCGTCTCGGGGAACACCCACTATTTCCTCGAGACGCAGTTTGCTGTCCAGCAGCTCGGGATGGTGTTTGTCCCCATCAACTACCGGCTCATCGCCGACGAGTACGAGTACATCCTCAACGACTGTGACGCGAAAGTGGTCGTTGCCGACCACGCGTACGCCGACGAGATTCAGCCTATCCGTGAGTCGGTGCCGGCAGACACGTTCGTGGGGTACGGCGCTGACCGCATCGAGGGCGATTGGCACGAGTACGAGGATGTCCTGCAGTCGGGTGCGCCCGAGTCGCCCGAGCGCCCGGATATCGCCGAAGACGACGATGCGACGATCAACTACACCTCTGGGACGACGGGCGACCCGAAGGGAGTTGTCCGCACACACCGGACGGAACACGTCCACGCGCTCATCCTCGCGCACCACATGGAGTTGGTCGACGATGACACCTACCTGTGGACGCTGCCGATGTTCCACTGCAACGGGTGGGGCCACACCTATGCTGTGACGGGACTCGGCGCGACACACGTCTGCCAGCGGGCGTTTGATGCCGCCGACACGTTCGCAACCATCCGCGAGCACGACGTCTCGTATCTCTGTGGCGCACCGACGGTCATCAACCGGCTCATCGAGGAGTACGAGCGGAACGAGCCCGAGACGACCGGTGATCGCCCGGTGCGCATCACGACCGCCGGCTCACCGCCGCCGAAGGCCCAGATCGAACAGGTCGAAGACCAGTTCGGCTGGAAACTCATCCAGATATATGGGCTGACGGAGACTGCCCCACTCATCACCACCTCCAACTCGAACCGCCGCATCGCGCAGACCGACCGTGCGGCCGACCTGAAGGTCCGACAGGGATCGGCGACACTGTCGACCCAGATTCGAGTCGTCGACGAGGACGGCGAGGATGTCCCACAGGATGACGAGACGATGGGTGAAGTGGTCGTGAAGGGCAACCAGGTGATGGACCGGTATCTCAACAAACCCGAAATCACCCACGACGCGTTCAACGAGCGCGTCGAGGGGTGGTTCCACACCGGCGATGTCGCGACGGTCGACGAGGACGGCATGATCCAGATCAAGGACCGCCGGAAAGACATCATTATCACGGGCGGGGAGAACGTCTCCTCGATCGAGGTAGAAGACACGCTGTACGACCACCCGGATGTCCAGAAGGCAGCCGTCGTCGGCACCCCCGACGACGACCTCGGCGAGAAGGTGACGGCTATCGTCGTCGAGAAGGACGACGCCGACCTCACGGCAGCGGAGATCGAGCAGTTCGCTCGCGAGCGGATGGCGAACTACAAGATTCCCCGTCGCATCGAGTTCGAAGACGACCTGCCGGAGACGGCGACCGGCAAAGTCCAGAAGTACGAGATTCGCGAGGAATACTGGGAGGGCGAGTCGCGGCGCATCTGAACTCGGCACTGCGCCGGATAGATACTTTCTTATCCGGGTGTCGGCGAGTGTCGATATGAGCAGTCACGTCGTGTTCGCGCTGATCGCACTCGTTGTGGTCGTGCTGATTCTGTTCGGCGTCGCCTGTGTCCACTATCTCGGGGGCATTCTTAGCGAGGTCGACGAGGAAGACGACCACGGCACCAGTCATTAGGTCAGTTCGTCGAGCAGGACGGTCGCCAGCTCCTTGTCAAGCGGTGAGTTTGCGTTCCCGCAGTGGGGCGATTGGACACAGGCCGGACAGCCGGCCTCGCAGGAACATGCCGTCAGCATCGACAGCGTCCGCCGGAGGTGTTGTTCGATGTCCTCGTAGGCCCGCCGAGTGAGGCCCACCCCGCCGGGATAGCCGTCGTAAACGAATATTGTCGCCTGCCCAGTGTGTGGGTGCAGCGGCGTCGAGAGCCCACCGACGTCGCCGCGGTCGCAGACGAGCGCCGCCGGGAGCATCCCGATGAGGGCGTGTTCGGCCGCGTGGATGCCGCCAGGGAGGTCACCGCCCTCGCGGAGCCGCTGGTCAAGATCCGCTGGGACGGTAAAATAGAGCCCACGCGTCTCCAGTGTTGTCTCCGGGAGAGCCAGCGACTCCTCGCCCAGCGTCTCGCCCGTGCGGGCGTCCCGCCGCTGGAAGCCGGTAATCTGCTCGCGCATCGTAATCTCCGCGAACCGGACCGGCACCGCTGGCCGGGCTTCGAGCGTCGTGTCCCGGCGGTCCCGCTCGACAATGATCTCCTTCTCGCGGAGCGTCCGTGTGTAGTAGTCGGCCCATGTCGGCTCTAGCTCCGCGATGCCATGCTCGAGATCCAGCTCGACCACCTCGTAGGTCTGCCCCTGGTGGTGGTACACCGCGCCGGGATGGGCGTCCCGGAGGCCATCCGCGAACGGGAGACTGGCGATCGTCTCGCCATCCCGACGGTCCCGCAGCTGAATCTCCCGATCGGAGACGGTTCGCAGGCTCATCTCGTGCTGTGGAGACCCATCCCCACCGTCGACCCAGCGAGTCCCGTCGCGCGTCGACCGCCGGTCGAGCAGCCCCTGCGACTCGAGATGCGTGACGAGATCGGGAAACGCCTCGCCGAAGTGGCGCTTGTCTTCGGGCTTCAGCCATGTCTCTCTGGCCGCTGCCCGGACGTGGTCAGGCAGCAGCTGATCGTTCGCAGGGTCCGCGACCGCCCGTTCAGGGTCACCGTCGAAGAATGCAGCCGGGTTGCGGACAAAATACTGGTCGAGTTGGTCTTCTCCAGCGACGACAACCACCAGCGAGGGGTCTGCACCTCGGCCGGCCCGGCCGGCCTGCTGGAATGCCTGCATCCGCGTCCCGGGGTAGCCGTCGAGCAGAACACAGTCCAGCCCGCCGATGTCGACCCCCAACTCGAGGGCGTTCGTCGACCAAACGCCACGGATCGCCCCCGACTTGAGCCCCGCCTCGATATCGCTGCGCCGGTCGTCCGGCAGCGCGGCCTGGTAGGCGGTCACCGCCTCGGCTGTCTCGTGGTCGCCGCGCTCGCGGAGCCTCCGGGCCGACTTCTCAGCGTACCGCTCCGCGGTCTGCCGGGAGCCGGTGAAGACGACCGTCTGGTGGCCCCGCGCCAGCAGGTCACAGAACAGCCGTTCCGTCTCCACGTGCGAAGAGCGGCGCCGCGACCCGTCGCCGCGCGGCTCGTCGTATTCCGGCGGATTCCACCACAGCCAGTGGGTCGGCCCTGATGCAGACGCATCCGTATCAACAAGCGTGAACGTCTCCGGGTCACGCCCAACCACTGTCGCCGCATGGTCGATTGGATTGCTGATCGTCGCCGAACAGCAGACGTACTGTGGATCGGCGCCGAACCGCTCACACACCCGCTCTAGCCGGCGGAACAGCAGAGCGACGTGACTACCGAACACACCGCGGTATGCGTGCACTTCGTCGATGATGACGGTCTCGAGCCGCTCGAAAAAATACTCCCACAGCCGGTGCGCGTGTGGAAGTACCCCGTAGTGGAGCATGTCCGGCGTCGACAGCAGGACCGTCGGCTGGCGCTCGCGCACCTGCTCTTTTTCGGTGCGAGACAGCCGCCCGGTGTACTCGTCGACGGTAACTCGCGAGCCAAAGCCGAGGCCGTCCGCGAGGTCCGACAGTGTCGCGCGCTGGTCCTCGATGAGCGCGACCTGCGGCCCGACGTAGAGGGTCGTGCCGGTGTGATCTAGCGCTCGCTCGAACGCGGGGACGGTATACGCCAGCGACTTCCCCGAAGCAGTCGGCGTTGCGAGCACGACGTTCTGGCCGGCTCTGAGCGCCTCGATCGCCGTCGCCTGGTGGTCGTACAGGCTGGTGATGCCGTGGTCGGCCAGCGCGCGTGCCAGCCGGTCGTTCATGTCGAGGTCACGCGTCGTCGCCGGCTGACCGGGTACCCGCCGGTGGTCCGTCACCTGTCCCTCGTAATAGGGGCGGTCCCGCAATGCGGCGACGGTTTCGTCCACGCGATTCGTTGGTCCGGCGACCCCAAGACTCCGTCGGGCGAGGCCGAGAGCGTTTGTGACCGCAGGCCCTCGTCCGCACATGCGCGACCGGCGGGCCGAGCGGCGCATCGAGGAGTACTGGAGCTGGCTCGCAGCCGCGCTGTTCCTGCTCGTCACGGTCGACATGGTGACGACTGTCTTTGCCGCCCGCGTCCATGGAGTCGGTGCGGAGGCGAATCCGCTCGTGCGGGCAGCTCTCCGACGAGGGCCGACGGCACTCGCGGTAGTCAATCTCGTGGCGGTGGTCCTTGTCGCCGGCCTCTTTTACGGGCTAGTCGAGTTGCTGCGAGCCATGCGACCCCGCTATCGGCGGCCGTTCGCTGTCCTGCTGGAAGTGTTCATGGGGCTGCTGTTGACCGCCGGACTCGCCATCTTCGCAAACAACCTCGCAGTCATTCTGCTGGGTTCGTCGCTACTGTGAACGGTCCCACTCGTCGCGACACGTCGCGTCACAGAAGTGTGCCGTCTGCACCTCGCCGTCGGCAATCCACGTGACTACCTTTCGGTCAGGGACGTCGGCGAGCGACGCCCCGCATACCCGGCAATTTGGCGCGTCCTCGGGGGAGAGATCTTCCGCGAGGTCGGACGTGGGGTCTTCCATCGCCGAAACGTTCACGCCCGCCCACTTAGCCGTACGCACGGCGGCGAAACCCGCGGGAGTTAGGCCGGGCGCTCGAAGTCAGGGTCGAACAGTCGTGCAGATATCGGCTCCGGGTCACCGTCGGTGAGGTTGTACGCCGACAGATCTGTGACGTCGGCCGCCGCAAGCAGCTCCTCGTCGTAGAAGCTATGGCCGGTACACTCGGCGGGATCGCGTGCCAGGAGTGCCAGCACGGCGTCGGCGACCACCGCTGGCGACCGCCAGTCATCTTCGGTGCCGAGCCCGAAATACCGGGTCGCACGCGTGTCGATGGCCGTCACCGGCCAGAATGTGTTGCACCCGACGTCTGCGTCCGCGAGTTCCTCGGCCAGCGACAGCGTCAGGAACGACATCCCCAGTTTCGTCCACGCGTACGGTGCTTTCCCCGGCGCCCGGTCGGTCGTCACCGGCGGGGCGTTCGCCAGCAGCCACGCGTCATCGACATCTGCGAGGTGGTCGGCAAACGCCCGCGACACGAGGTGGGTGCCTCGAACGTTCACCTCCGTCAATAGGTCGAACCGGTCGGCCGGCAGCTCCGCCACAGGAGCCAACTGGATGGCACTCGCGTTGTTGATGACGATATCCACCTCGCCAAAGTGGTCGATGGCCTCCTCGACGGCTGCCTCGACCGCGGATGTATCACGCACGTCGAGTTCGATCGCGTGGGCCTGGACGCCCCGCTCGCGAACCTCGCGGGCGGTCTGCTCGATAGTGCCCTCCAGCGGCGTCTCGTCGACGGTATCGTCGGTCGTCTTCCCAGTCGAGACGATGTTGCAGCCGCAGTCTGCCAGCGAGAGCGCCAGTTGCTTGCCGATACCGCGGGTCGTGCCGGTGACGAACGCCGTCGAGCCGGTGAGGTCGGGGCGAGCGAGACTCACGGCGGGGGTTCGGCCGACCGGGCCATAATCCCCCGGCTCTACCGGTCGCGCGTGACCGCCTCGCCGGGGGTCGTCGTCGCGCCGGCCGACAGGACCACCCCCGCGTTCAGTGACGTGTTCACCGCGGTGCGTACCTCTGGCCCTGCGACGACGCCGAACTTGCGGCGCCCGGTCGAGACGCGCTCACCTTTCACCTGTATCTTCACATCCGCGCCGTCGTGTCTGAGATTCGCCACCTGCGTCCCTGCCCCCAGATTCACCGACTCGCCGAGCAGGCTGTCGCCGACGTACGAGAGGTGCGGGACGTGTGTGCCGGCCATCACGACCGAGTTCTTCACCTCGACGCCGTTGCCGACGTGGGTGTCCTCGCCGAGCAGCGTGGCTCCCCGAACATAGGCGTTCGGCCCTACCTCGGCGTCGGCGCCGACGTAGGCTGGTCCCTCAATCACGACGCCTGCGTCGATCGTTGCGCCGGCCTCGACCACCACCGACCCTCGAAGGTCGGCGTCTTCGTGGACATCGCCGTCCACTCGCGGGTCGAGTTCCGCAAGCTTCCACTCGTTGGCGGCCAGCAACTCCCACGGCCGACCGACGCCGAGCCACCGCTCGACCGGAACAGCCGTCACCTCGTGGGTCGTGACGACCCGCTCCAGCACGTCTGTTATCTCGTACTCGCCTCGTTCAGACCGCTCGACTTCCGTCAGCCAGTCGGCCGCCTGGGCAGGGAAATGATAGGCACCGACGTTGACGCGGGTGCTCGGTGGCTCGTCGGGTTTCTCGACGACATCCGTCACCACCCTATCCGACAGCGAGAACACACCGTATGGACGCGGGTCGGCGACCTCATATGCGCCCACGGCTGGACACGTCTCGAACAGCGTCGCCAGGGCCTGAGGGTCGTAGAGATCGTCGCCATTCAACACGACGAAATCGTCAGTGAGCTGTTCGCGGGCGGCGGCGGCCGCGTGTGCGGTGCCGAGCTGCTCGCGCTGGCGGGCGTACGTCACGGGCACCCCCTGATATGTGTCGCCGAAGTGCTCGCGAACCCGGTCGGCTCGATAACCAACAACGAACACCAGTCGGTCGGCGCCCGCGGCGACGGCTGCGTCGGCGGTGTGTGCCACGAGGGGGCGATCCGCCACCGGAAGCATCGGCTTCGGAACGGTCTCCGTCAGCGGGCGCATCCGGGTTCCCTGCCCAGCGGCGAGGATAACGGCCTGCATACCGGCGCCTGACCGGCCACGCCGAAAGGCGTACCGCTTGGTTGGGGCCAGTGTCGCTACCGGGGCCGCGGCCGCACGCCCTCGGCGCGACTGCCAGTGACTGCTCGACAGACTAGCCAGGAGGCGGTCGCGATACCCTGCTTGACTGGTCGTGCGAGACAAAAGCGGTTATCACCGACACCCGCCTCCCGGCGGTATGGTGAACATCGAGATTTCGATTCTTGCGCTCCTGACGGGGATTGTCGTTGGTGTGTTATTCGCGTACGTGCAGGTGCCAATCCCGGCACCAGCAACGCTACCAGGGGTGCTCGGCGTCGCCGGCATCTATCTCGGATTCAAGCTGGTCGAGTGGGCCGGCGTCGGTGTGGACCTGCTGGGTGCTCTCGGCCTCTGAAGGGAACGGCGGTCAGTAGCTGCGAATCTTCGGCTCGTAGGTCTTCTCTTTCCCTTCGAGAATGACGTCCGTGTAGAACAGCTCTGGGTCGCCGTCGTTCCAGGAGACCATCGTGTGCTTGAGCCACTCGTCGTCCTTGCGCTCCTGGTGCTCCTTGCGCCAGTGGGCACCGCGGAACTCATCGCGAGCGAGCGCCCCGAGCGTGATGGTCTCGGCGACGTCGATGAGGTTGCGCGTCTCGATGGTGTGGATGAGATCGGTGTTGAACGTCCGTGATGGGTCGGCGACGGAGACGTTCTGGTACCGCTCCCGACAGTCGCGGATGGCCTCCAGTGCCTGCTGAAGTCCCTCCTTCTCGCGGAACACGTTGACGAACTGCGTCATCGCGTCCTGGAGGTCGGACCGAATCTCGGCGTGATTGACGCCGTCACGCTCCATCAGCGTCTCGACGCGCTGGCGCTGGCGCTCCAGGGTGGCCTCAACGACCGCCTCGGCGTCCGTCGCCAGGGCGCCACCGTCGGCGACCGCGTCGGGGTCCGTCCCTTCCAGTGCTCCTGGCGAGACGGGCGTGTCGAGGTCCGTCTCCGTCTCCATGCGGGCGCTTGGCCCGGTCGGAATCTGCGCCTCGCCCATGTCTCGGCCCGCGGCGTTGTAGCCGGCGCGGGCGCCGAAGACGATGAGTTCCGGCAGCGCGTTGCCGCCCAGCCGGTTGGACCCGTGGACCGAGACACACGCACATTCGCCGGCGGCGTACAGTCCCGACACACACGTCTCGCCGGTCTCGTTGGTCTCGATGCCGCCCATGTGGTAGTGCTGGCCGGGCTTGACCGGCATCGGTTCCTCGAGCCCGTCGACGCCCTCGAAGTCTTCTGCAAGGTGGAGGATGTTCTCGAGTCGGTCGACGATGCGCTCCTCGCCGAGATGCCGCATGTCGAGGTCGACGTACTCGTCGTTGACGCCGCGGCCCTCGTTCACTTCCGTCAACTCGGCCCGCGCGACAACGTCACGCGAGGCGAGTTCGCCATCGTTCTTCGCGTAGCCACGCTCGAACAAGAACCGCTCACCCTCTGCGTTGTAGAGGATGCCCCCCTCACCACGGACGCCCTCCGAGATGAGCACGCCCGTGCTCGGGAGAGTCGTCGGGTGGAACTGGACGAACTCGGGGTCCTCGACGGGGACGCCAGCGCGATAGGCCATCGCCAGCCCGTCGCCGGTGTTGGCGACCGCGTTGGTCGTGTGGTCGAACGCCTGGCCGTCGCCGCCCGTCGCCAGCACCACGCCGTCAGCCTTGAAGCCGACCAGGTCACCGCTTTTGATGTCGTAGGCGACACAGCCGTGACACTCCCGCTCCTCGGGGTCGGGATGGTCGGTGACCGCGAGGTCCATCACGTAGAACTCGTCGTAGACGGTGATGCCTCGCTTGACCACCTGTTCGTACATGGTGTGGAGCAGGTGATGGCCGGTCTCCGCGCCTGCGTAGGTGGTCCGCGGGAACGAGAGCCCGCCGAACGGCCGCTGGGAGACACGACCGTCGTCCTCTCGCGAGAAGGGCATCCCCCAGTGTTCCAGCTGGATGGTCTCCTCAGGACTGGTCTCACAGAGGGTCTCGATAGCCGGCGCGTCGCCGAGATAGTCCGAGCCCTTCATCGTGTCGTACGCGTGGTCCATCGGGTCGTCGCCGTCACGCAGGGCCGCGTTAATCCCACCCTCCGCCGCGCCGGTGTGCGAGCGGACGGGGTGGAGCTTCGTGACGATGGCGACGTCAGCGCCCTCCTCCTCGGCCGCGATAGCTGCCCGGAGGCCGGCGCCGCCGCCGCCGACAACGATAACGTCGTGTTCGTGCATTGTGGCTTGGTCGTGTTTGGGGTTGTAGTGTCTTAGGGCTGTTGCGCGCTACCAGAATTTCAGGTTCTTCTTGACCGCTTCGCGCTTCAGCGCCTGGATGTGCTCGGTCAGCGGGATATCCTTCGGACACACCTCGGTACAGGAGAACTGGGTCTGACACCGCCAGACGCCGTTCTCCTGTTCGATGATGTTGAGCCGGTGTTCGGTGAGATCCTCGCCCTCGCGTTCGTCCATCGCGAACCGGTAGGCCTTGTTGATGGCCGCCGGGCCGAGATACTCGTTGTTGCCTGCCGCGATGTTACACGAGGACATGCAGGCACCACACCAGATACACCGGGTCGACATCTTGATCTGCTCGCGGTTCTCCCGGGATTGTCGCTGCTCTTCGAGCCCGTCGGGGGTGTCCTCGTCCTGGAAGTACGGCTCGACGGCCTCCATCTGGTCGTAGAAGTGCTCCATATCGACGACGAGATCCTTCACCACGTCGGCGTGGGGAAGCGGCTCAATCCGAACGGTCTCCGGGATACCCTCGTCTGCGAGGTCCGCCACCTGTGTCTTGCACCCGAGCCGCTGTTTCCCGTTGACGAACAGCGCGTCCGAGCCACAGACTGCCTGTCGACAGGAGTGGCGGAACGTGAGCGAGGAGTCGTAGTGGTCCCGCGCCCACATCAGCGCGTCTAACACGGTCATCCCCTTGGCAAACGGGACGGTGAACGAGTCGAACCGCGGTTCCTCCTTCTCGGGCACCTCCGGGTCGTAGCGGAACACCTTCAGCTCCACCGTCCGGTCGGCATCTCTGACGGCCTCACGGGCACGCCGCTGGGCCTCGCGGTTGGCCGCGTCCAACTCCTTCTTGTCCATCCGCGCCTGCTGGTAGGCGCTCTCGCCGGCGGCGCGGGCCGCGCCGACCGCCTGCGTCTCGCTGTCCGATTCCTCCTCCTCGTCGGGCTTGGTGATGCCTGTGCTCATGGTTCAGATAACCCCCGCCATGACGAGCGAGAGACGGACGATCTGGACGGCCAACAGCAGCCCCGCAAACACGAGGCCGTACTTGACCGCGGTCTGGGCCGTCCCGTCGATACCCTGGTTCACGAGAGCGTTGTAGACGCCGTTGACGCCGTGGAACGTCGCCGTCAACCCGAATGCGACCATCGTGATGAAGTAGCCGGCCGTCTGCATCCGCATCTGCGTGCCGGCAAACGTCACCTCGGCGGCGTGGTTGACGAAGTGCAACAGCATGAAGTGAAACGCCAGCACGACGACGAGGAACGCCGCCGTGAGCCGCTGGAGCAGCCAGCGAGTCCCCTTGCGCTCGAATGAGGAGTAGCGTTGGCTCATAGTGCCCCCGCGAGGAATGTCGGTACGCTCGCGACCACGATGGCGCCGGTCAGGATGAGCGACGCGTAGAAGCTGCGGTCCTGTGACTCGAGTCCGATGCCGAGGTCGACGAGCAGCAGCCGGACGCCGTTGAGGATGTGGAAGACGGCGACCGCAAGCAGCCCGACCTCGAGGAAGCGGACGATGAGAAGCGCCTCCAGCTCCTGTATCGTGGCGGTGTACACCTCGGGCCCGGACATCGCCGTCGAAAGCACGGCGATGTGGGTGAACAGGTAGCCGATGAGGACCCAGCCGGTGAACTTGTGGAAGATCCACGCCCACATCCCGGCGGAGAACTCCGTCCACCGACCGAAGTCCTCGATGAGGCCCCGGTCGTACGATTGGCTCATGCGTCTGTCTGTCAGGGCCGCCCAGACATAGTAGTTACCTTCTGGCCGCCGACCAAGCGGCCGTCGAATCGCCGCGCCCTCTGGCGGTCAGGGCCCGGTATCGCTCTGTCGACGTTTCAACGCACGCCGGGGCGACGGCGCGAGTTCCAGCAGATGCGCAAGCGGGTTCCCCGGGTAGACGAGCGGGTTTTCCGTCACCCCCACGAGCACGCCTGTGAACGGGGCTCGCATCACTTCGGTAGCCTCGTCGAACGGGTCCGTGATTGTGCACACCCGTTCGCCGGCCTCGATGAGCGCCCCCCGGTCGTGGTGCATCTCGACGAGTCCGCCGGCCTCCGCCCGCAGCCATGTCCCGTCGTCAGCGTCAACGACAGCCCGCCAGCCGGGCCAGGCCACTGCCTCTGTCGACCGGAGGCCAAACTCACAGAGCACGGAGAGTACTCCTGCGAGCGCCCGGTCGATAAGCGACCGCTGGAAACGATGGGCCTCTCCCATCTCGACGGTGACCGTCGGCGTCCCAGCCGACGTCGCCTCGTGGCGCAGCGACCCCGACGGCCCCTCTCCGTTGATGACGAGATTCGACGCGAAGGCGTTGGCCAAGCGACTGACGCGCCGGTGGGACATGTCTGCCCGGACGTGGAGCATGTTCGTCCGCCCCCGGGTTGAGGTGTGGAAATCGATGCCGAAGTCACAGGGAGACAGAAAGTTGCGGAACAGTTCGTGGGCGATTCGCTTGGCGCTTGTCGAATCTGGGTCACCCGGAAAGGCCCGGTTGAGATCGCGGTCATAGACGGGGAGATACCGTTCCTGCGCGAGGAAGCCGGGCACGTTCAGGACAGGCAGACAGACGAGCGTTCCCGCCAACTCGGTGTGGTCCCACTCATGGGCCACCTCGCGGACCACCTCAATACCATTGAGTTCGTCGCCGTGGGCCGCTGCCGAGAGAAAGGCCGTCGGTCCGTCCCGCTCGCCGTTGACCACCGTGACCGGCACCCGCACCTGGTCACCGAGGTACGACTCCGAGACCGCGTACCGGAGGTTCTGCGTCTCCCCGGGGGGGACCTTCCCGCCGTCGTAGGTGAAGCCGCCGGCCATGGTCACGCACGTGGGCTAACGCCCCATAGCCGTGTCGCCGGTCGTCAACGCTTAGTCGCCCCGTCCCGGCGGCCGGGTATGGACGACCCACAGGACCCATATGAACTGCTCCGGTCGGACCCTCAACTCGCGCCGCTCGTCACCGAGCACGGCGAACTTACACTCGACCCGGCCGACGACCCGTTTGCACGACTCGTCGTCGCCGTCTGCAATCAGCAGCTCTCGCAGGCGTCGGCGGCGGCCATCGAGCAGCGCCTGTTCGACCGCTTCGATATCACGCCGGCGGGGCTGCTCGAAGCCGACCAGGCGGCGCTCCGGGAAGCGGGCCTGTCCAGCCAGAAAGTCGAGTACGTTCGCAATATTGCGACGGCGTTCCGCGATGGTGACCTCTCCGTCGAGCGGCTCCGCGCGATGGACGATGATGCGGTCCGAGCGGCGCTTACTGACATCACGGGTGTCGGCCCGTGGACCGCCGATATCTTCCTCATCTTCGTGCTTGCACGAGAGGACGTGTTCCCGGTCGGCGACCTCGGTATCCGGAAGGGGATGGCCGCGCTGTACGGCTTCGAGGAAGAGGACCGCGAGGGGATGCGCGAACACGCCCGCCGATGGGCGCCCTACCGGTCGTACGCCAGCAGATATCTCTGGCGGGCCACGGACTGACGTGACCGCCCGACGGAAACGTTGAAGCGCGCCACAGGCGAGGTTCTCGTATGAAGTTCGAGGATATCGAGACGGTCGCGGTACTCGGCGCCGGTAATATGGGCCACGGTATCGCAGAGGTTGCGGCACTGGCCGGGTACGGCGTGACGCTGCGAGACATCAAAGAGGAGTTCGTTCAGGACGGCTACGAGCAACTGGTCTGGTCGCTCGACAAGTTGGCAGAGAAACAGCAAATCGGTGAGGAGGAGGCCGAGGCGGCCAAAGAGCGGGTGACGCCGCTGGTGGATATCGAGGCGGCGGTCAGTACGGCGGACGTCGTCATCGAGGCGGTTCCGGAGCAGATGGACATCAAGAAGGACGTGTACAGCGAGGTAGAGGAGTACGCTCCCGACGAGGCCATCTTCGCGACGAACACCTCATCGCTGTCCATCACCGAACTGTCGGAGGTGACTGACCGCCCCGAGCGGTTCTGCGGGATGCATTTCTTCAATCCGCCGGTGCGGATGCAACTCGTCGAGGTCATCTCCGGGAAGCACACGGCTGAGAACACCCTGGAAGCGATTGAGGCGCTCGCGGAGTCGTTCGGCAAGACCCCCGTGCGCGTCCGCAAGGACTCGCCGGGGTTCATCGTCAACCGCGTGCTTGTCCCGCTGATGAACGAGGCCTGCTGGCTCGTCTCGAACGACGAGGCGACCGTCGCCGAAGTCGATTCGACGACGAAGTTCGACATGGGCCTTCCGATGGGGGTCTTCGAGTTGGGCGACCAGGTGGGCAACGATGTCACCTACCACGTCCTCGAGTACATGGAAGAGGTGCTCGGCGAGGCCTACGAGCCGGCGCCATTCCTCGCGGAGACGGTCGAGGCAGAGCGGTACGGCAAGAAGACCGGCGCGGGGTTCTACGACTACGAGAACGGCGGTGTCGAGATACCGACCGACGCCGGCACGGAGATAGTCGAGCGACGGCTCACTGCCGTCATGGCGAACGAGGTCGCCCACCTCGTCGAGGCTGATGTCTCCGATCCCGAAGATATCGACGAGGCGGTGATGCTCGGGGCCGGCTTCCCTGAAGGGCCGGCCAAGCTCGCCGACGGGTACGGGCTTGAGGAGCTTCTCGCACACCTGGAAGAACAGTACGACCAGCAGGACCATCCCCGGTTCGAGCCAAGCGCCGCGCTGCGAGAGGCGGCCGAGACCGGCGGGTTCCACGCCGACGAGGAGCCGGACGCCGACAGCGACACCAGCTTCGACACGCTCGACCTCCGGTATCCCGGCGACATGGTCGGTCACATCGTGCTCTCACGGGAGGCCCGGATGAACACAATCACCCGAGAGATGCTCACGGAGTTGCGCGAGGCGCTTGAGTTGTTCGAGGCCGACGACGAGGTGCGGGCACTGCTCCTGACGGGGGAAGGCTCTCGGGCGTTCTCTGCGGGGGCGGACGTCGCCTCGATGGCCTCCTCCGCGGAGCCGCTGGACGGTATCGAACTCGCGCGGGTCGGGCAGTCGACGTTCGGTGCCTTCGAGGAGTCGCCACTGCCCGTGGTCGCCGGCATCGACGGATTCGCGCTCGGCGGAGGCTTCGAGTTGGCGATGTGCTGTGACTACCGGCTCGCGTCCGAGCGGTCGGAACTGGGCCTGCCGGAACACGACCTCGGGCTGCTCCCATGTTGGGGCGGTACCCAGCGGCTTCAGCGGCTCGTCGGCATGTCCCGCGCGAAAGAGATTATCCTCACAGCAGAGCGGTTCGACGCCGAGACGATGTACGACTACGACGTCGTCAACGAGGTGGTCCGCAACGACGAGTTCGACGCGCGAGCCCACGAGCTGGCGGCCGACCTCGCGGCCGGCCCGCCTGTCGCGCGGAAGCTGACCAAGCAGGCGATGCTGAAAGGGGCCGAAGACATCGACGCCGGCCTCGAACTGGAGGCGCAGGCGTTCGGGCACCTGCTTGCCACTGACGATCTGATGGAGGGCATCACTGCGTTCATGGGTGACGAGGAGCCGGAGTTCGAGGGGAAATAGCCGACCGCGAACGGAACGCTTATACGAATTTCTCGGTTACGTCAGACCGCGCACCGTTGGTGTAGTCCGGCCAATCATCTTGGCCTTTCGAGCCGAGGACCAGGGTTCAAATCCCTGACGGTGCATTCGGGTAATACCCTTTTTGCAGGGTTCTCTGACACGTTTAGCGGTATCTCGGGGTGGTCCGCGTGAGCTCCGTCGAGCGGGACGTCGACGTCGTTATCGACGATGTCGACAACCGTGCCGTCGCGACCGTCGTCGAGCGTCGCGAGTACGAGCTCGACGAGCTCTTCCAGGACGACGAGCTGCGTCTCTGGGAGGACGACGCCGGCTGGAACGGATTTATCCGCGAGGAGCAGGCGGACGGCACCGTCGCGTACTACAGCGTCAACACGCGCCACGACGAGGATTCGTGGGTCAGGAAGGTTCGCTGTGGTAAGGAGGCCGTCCGCAACGGCATCCAGAAGCACATCGCCGACCCGAAGGCCGGTGAAGCAGGCGAGTTCCGCCGGAGGTGCTCGCCGCCATGAGCGCCGTCGTCGATGAACGATGCACACGCTCCCGTCGATATCTTCGAGCAAATGAACCGGATGCTAGCCCAGATGCGACCGGCACAGTTCGCCGGCGCCGATGGATGGCAGCCCAGCCACGACGATGCCCACCCCCGGACCACAAGCAGGATGAGCCTGGGCACGCCCCCCGCGTGTCAGCGTCGAGCGAGACGGCGACCATCTCGTCGTGAGTGCAAATCTGCCGGGCTTCAGACGCGAGGAAATCGACCTGCGGTATCACAAGAGCTGCTCCACATCGATGCCGAGACGGCAGCGGCCCACAAAGATGGGACGGCCGACCAGTCGCAGAGTCGGTCGCGGCGCGTCAGCAAGCGGATCCACCTTGGCGATTTGACACCCGAAGACGCCACAGCCTCGTACCACAATGGTGTCCTCGAGGTTCGGTTCCCTGCGGTCGACGACGCCGGGTTCGGCCACCGGATCGACATCGACTGAACAGCGCCGTCAGTAACAGAAGGCTGACAGGCACATTCAAGCCCACCCGGGGGCAAGGCTTCGGGAATGAAGACCCCCGATACGGACTGGTTCCGCGCTGAACAATCGTACACAGACGAGGCGATGGGGGAGACGACGCTCCCGCGGCTTTTCCTCGATAGCGCGGCTCGCCACGGGGTCGCCGACGCCCAGTGGTACAAGGGCGGTGTCTACGACCGGTCGCTGACCCCGGAGATTCTCGACGCGCCGCTTGCCGACGAATACGGCGCCGTGAGCTACGACCGAATGGCAGATATCGTCCGCCATCTCGCGGCTGGCTTTCGAGAACTCGGCGTCGCGGCCGGCGACCGCGTCGGTATCTATGCCGACACCCGCATGGAATGGGCCCAATCGGATCTCGCCCTCCTGTCGGCCGGCGCGGTGGTTACCACCGTCTACACGGAATCATCGGCCGAGCAGGCCCAGTACTTGTTCGACGACCCCGACGCGACAGGTGTCGTCTGCGAGAACGAGACGCTCCTCGAGCGGGTGCTCGCGGTCGAGGCGGATCTCGACCTTTCGTTCATCGTCGTGATGGACGACATCGAGGGATACGACGAGGCGCCGGTGGATGTCCACACGCTGGCAGAGGTCCACGATCAGGGGGTAGCCGCCTATGATGCCGACGAGTTCGCGTCATGGGTGGACGCGACCGACCCGGCCGACCTCGCTACGCTCATCTACACCTCTGGGACGACTGGCAAGCCGAAAGGAGTGCGGCTGACACACGCGAATATCCACGCGAACGTCGACCAGGTGCGCAAGCGGTTCGCGCCGCGGCCGGACCGCGACCCAGACGTGCCGACGCTGGATGCCGACAGCCGGTCACTGTCGTTTCTCCCGCTGGCGCACGTCTACGAGCGGACGGCCGGCCACTTCGCCATGTTCGCCTCTGGGGCGACAGTGGCGTACGCCGAGTCGACCGACACCATCGCGACGGATATCCAGCTCGTCCGGCCCACCTCGGCGACGTCGGTACCGCGGGTCTACGAGCGCATCTTCGCGCGGATGCGCGAGCAGGCCGGCGGCTCGCCAGTGAGCGAGCGGGTGTTCGCGTGGGCCGTCGGCGTGGCCCGCGAATACGCCCGCACAGACGCCCCGGGCATCGGCCTCCGAGTCCGGCACGCGCTCGCTGACCGGCTCGTCTACTCGACGGTCCAAGAGTCACTGGGCGGTCGGCTCGAACTGTTCATCTCCGGCGGCGGCTCGCTGTCGAAACGGCTCGCAGAACTGTTCGAAGGGATGGGCCTGCCCATCCACGAGGGATACGGGCTGACGGAGACGTCGCCTGTCGTCTCCACGAACCCGCCAGAGGACCTCCGGCCGGGGACGCTCGGCCCGCTGGTCGTCGACACCGAAGGCCGGCTTGACGAGACAGCCGTCTCGGAGGCTCAGCGCGAGCGCGCTGACGGCGACGTAGGTGAACTACTCGTCCGCGGGCCGAACGTGACCGACGGCTACCACGAGCAGCCCGAGGCGACCGAAGCGGCGTTCACCGAGGCAGAGGACGGCGGCGACCCGTGGTTCCGAACCGGCGATATCATCGAATCGACGGCCGACGGCTATCTGGTCTATCACGACCGGCTGAAGGAACTGCTCGTCCTCGATACGGGCAAGAACGTCGCGCCCGCTCCGATCGAAGACGAGTTCGCCACCAGCGAGCGGGTCGCCCAGGCGATGGTGGTCGGCGACGGCCGAAAGTTCGTCGCTGCCCTTCTCGTCCCGGACTTCGAGGCGCTGCGCCGGTGGGCCGTCCGCGAGGGGCTAGATCTGCCTGAGGACCCCGAACAACTGGTCGATGACGACCGGGTCCGCGAGTGGATCCGCGCCGATGTCGAGCAGGTCAACGAATCGCTGGCAGGCCATGAGCGCATCAAGGAGTTCCGACTCGTCGCCACCGAGTGGACGCCCGACAATGATCTGCTGACGCCGTCGATGAAGCTGAAGCGGCGCAACATTCGCGACCGGTTTGCGAACGCACTTGAGGATATCTACGGAGAGGCGGACAGCTAATACAGGGCGATACGGCTGCTTGATTCAGTGTGTGCGGTACCACTCCTCGATGTCGAGCATCGGCGCCGGGTAGTCGATGCCCACCTGGACGCCATACGTGGCCTGGTCTGACTCGTCGAGCCGCCAGGGTCGGTGGGCATACTCCGGCGGGAGTCCCTCCAGTTCGGGCAGCCAATGAGTGACGTAGTCCGCGTCACTGTCGTATCGCTCTGCCTGCGAGAGGACGTTGAAGTAATTATCCCGGGAGTCGTTGCCGACGCCGGCCTGGTAGGCCCAGTTGCCCCAGTTCGAGCAGACATCGTAGTCGACGAGTTGGGATTCGAAGTAGGCGGCCCCCCACCGCCAGTCGACGCCGAGTACATCTGCGAGGAACGAGGCGACGTTCTGTCGGCCGCGGTTCGACATGTAGCCCGTCTGATTGAGTTCGCGCATGTTGGCATCGACGAACGGAATCCCCGTCTCGCCATCGGCCCACCGTCGGAAGGCCGTCTCGTCGCGGCGCCACTCCTTGTCGACCCCGCGGATGCCGCCCGGCTGGAAGAAGTCATGGCCGTGTTTCAGGAACTGAAACTGGAAGTAGTCGCGCCACAGCAGCTCGAAGATCAGCCAGTACGTCGAATCGTTCGACACCCGTTCGTCCTCGTACCGCTTCACCTCCTCGTAGATATACCGCGGCGAGAGACAGCCCTGCGAGAGCCACGCCGACAGCTTCGAAGAGTAGTCTGCACCTAGTAGGCCGTTGCGGGTCTGCTTGTATCGCCGGAGATTGTCGTCCTCCCAGATGTACGTTTGGAGGCGTTCGCGACCGGCCGTCTCTCCGCCGCGAGGAGCGATGGCTGCCCGCTCGTCTGTTGGGGGTGCTGAGACGCCGAGTCCCTCGAGGGTCGGAAGCTCGCCCGGCTGCTCGAACGCTGGCGTCGAGACACGTGCCGGCGTCTCGACCGTCTCACGGACTGTCGCCTCGCGCTCGACCCGCTTGCGCCACGGCGTAAACGTATCATTGATTTGGTCGACGGACGTCGGCAGGTCGTTGACGTGGTAGAGTGCGTGTGTCCAGAACCGTTCGACAGTGACCCCGCGGTCGCTGAGCGCGCTCCGGGTGGCGTTCTCGACGCGGAGTTCCTCCGTCGCGGGCATCGTCTGCAGGTAGACCGCCTCGGCGTCGAACCGGTCGGCAACGGCCGGCACGACCTCCCGAGGATCGCCGTGCTCAACGAGCAGGTCACCGCCCCGGGCCCGGAGGCTCGCCCGTAGATCGCCCACGCTCTCCCGGATGAACGCTGCGCGGTGCGGACCTGTCTTCGGGACGTCGACGTACTGCGAGTCAGCGTACCGAGCCGGATCGAAGACATACACCGGAACGACTTGGTCGGCATCGGCGACTGCTCGTGCGAGCGTCTCGTTATCGTGGAGCCGAAGGTCGCGTCTGAACCAGACGACCGCAGTATCCATACGTTCCGTTGGGACGGAACAGGGAAAGCCACACGGGAACCGGGCGAGCGTGCCGTCAGCGTCGCGGAGATTGCGCCGTTGGCCGCACGGCGTGAGCGAACAGGACGGGGAGTTTAGCTGAATGCAGGCGGTAAGCCTCCTTCCTCAAGGAGCCGCCGAAGGCGGCGAGTAGGCAGGGGTAGTTCACACGACGTCAATCGACCGTGTCCGGGGGCCGTCACAGTCGACGAGCAGGACCGACTGGTGGGTACCCAGATCAAGCCGGCCGTCGGCGACCGGCACCGTCACGCCTCGGCCCAGCACCATACTCGCCAGATGCGAGGCGGCGTTGCCGTCAATCTCGTCGTGGCGCCACTCGACGGCTGGCACCGATGCCCGCAGGAACGAGTGGATATCCTGCATCAGCCGCGGTTCGGCCTCGTTGATGACCAGCCCAGCCGTCGTGTGCCGACAGTAGACAGTCACCGTGCCCCGGCGGTCCCGCGGTACCGCCTCGGCAACCTGGTCAGTCACGTCGACGACGTCAATCTTCTCGTCGGTGGTCACTTCGAACCGCATCCGTGTTAGTATGTCCCACCCAGCAGCCACAAATAGCTACGGGACCGGTCGCCATTCTCCCACCCCTGAACGGGTGGCGGCGGCTCGCTGTGGTCAGGATCTGAGCCGCTGGAACAGGATGGGGTCCTGCTGGGAGTACACCTGGTAGGCGGCCGACCCCATCAGGAACACGTAGAACGCAAGCGCGACGACGGTGACGTCCACTTGGGAGAGCCCGGGGACGCCCACCAGCGCGGCGATCGTTGTCAGCGCCGCCAGGAGCCCCAGCCCGAAGTAGTACTCCCCCCACAAGAGCCCGTACTCCGGGACCACCTCCATATAGACGGTTACCTCGGGGGCCCGCTCGGCCAGCGACACCGTCTGGGCGTCGCTGTCGTAGCTGATGATTTCCAGCCCGTCCAGTTTCGGAAGATGCGTCTGGTTCAGCGAGACATACACCGACTGGCGCTTGTCACGCGGCGCCGGGGTCGTCCCCGTCTCCAGGGCGGCAACCCGCTCCGACAGCTCGTTGAGCGTCATCTCATCCGCGTCGGCCTCCCGAAGACACTGGAGCGTCAGCCGGCGCCGGTCGTTGCGCAACACGTCGTGGACATCCGCCGGCTCCAGTTCCGTCTCGGCCGTCGCCGTCTGCTGTCGGTGTGCCACGTCCGCCAGGTGTTTTGCCCCGCCCCGGTTTGAAGCTATCGTGCTCGTGGCACGATGAGACTCGGAGTGCCAGCCTCCCACTCCCCAGGGGGCGGGGTCCCCTCGTCACATATTAGTTCAGCCACTCGTCGGGCTTGGTATCGTAGTCGACATCGTCGGTCTCGAGGGGTGGCCACGACGACCGGTCCACCTCGAACCGCTCGAACCCCTCTCCGTCGAACCGGATGCGAACCCCAATCTCCTCGGGCTCGGGCTCCTGACCGCGCCGGCTGGCCGCCTTCACGTCCCGCTCGTCGATCTCTTTCACGACGGTCAGCAACTGGACCGGCCGCCCCCACAGCTCGAACAGCCGTTCGAGGACCCGCTTGGCCTGCGCAATGTCCAGCGCGATGCCGTTGTAGTGGTGGGCCAACAGCAGTTCGTTGCGGTTGCCGAAGTTGTCGTCGTGGACGGTGATGGTGGGCTTGCCGAAGTTGGTGAACTGGAGCAGCAGCTTCTGCTTCACGTCTTGAGGGTCCGTTGACGTCGCCCGATAGTCGCCGTGCCGATGGCTGTACTCGTAGGTAAAGTAGCCGCCGGCGGCGACGAACTCCTCGGTGAGGTACTCGTCGAGGAACGTCACGTCGTTGTGGCTCTCGCGCACCTCGAACAGCCGCTCCCAGCCCGCGGTGTAGTCGACGGCGCCGACCGCGGCTTCGATGCTCTCGTAGCGGTCCCGCTCGAACAGATATCGGTTGATCCGCTCGAGCTCCTCGCGACTCGTCCGCCCGAGGAAGCCGCGGTGCTGCGGCTTGACCAGTGAGTAGTGCCGCTCGGCAAGTCCTTCGAAGGTGAGCACCTTCCATGGGTACCGCTCGATATCGAACTCGCCGGCGCGGGCGGCCGCCAGCCCCTCGGCGTCGACCCGCGGGTCCTCTGGGTCGAGCCGGTCGAGATTGTCGACGACAGTCGCCACCTCAGGGGCTGGCTCGAGCAGCCGCAGCACCCGGTCCTCGTCGAGCTCGTCGAATGTCGTGGGCGTCACCCCCTCGACCCGGAGCAGTTTCTCCAGCAGTTCCCGCCGGTTGGCGCGGTTCTCAACGTACGTCCACAGCTCGAGGCCCAGCGCATACGGGTTGAGCCCCGGCGAGCCGAGCACCTGCGCCATATGGTCGGCGTAGGAGACGAACTCGTCGTCGGCCGCGAAGTTCTCGCCAGTCATCATCACGGATTCCCACTTCGAGTTGTGGTTCACGAAGCCGGCCGCGGCGTACCGATGGGTCGTTTCGACGGAGATGTCGTAAACATCGCCCGTCCCCGTCTCGATGTGGACGACCTCGTCGGTCCAGGACGCGTCCTCGAGTTGGGTGAGGTCGTTGAGATAGGCGACGAGTCGCTCTGACTTTTGTGTGTGGCCGAACCCAATGGCGTCGGCAAACTGGTCTGCCGATGCGCCAGTCAGGTGGACGTACTGACAGCCGTCGGTCTGTTCTCGCCGGCTCAGGATGCCGTAGTTCGTCAACAGGAGCTGGACCGTTCGGGCGAGCGCTTCGCTCTTCGTCGAGAGAATCACGCCCTGGTTGCCAGCGTCGCCGTCAGCATCGAAGAGCCCCCGCAGGAATTCCGAGGCCACCGCCTTCGGCGACCGGAGCACCTGTTCGGGCACGGTCCGCTCGGCGGCAGCCTCCCCCGTTGGAACACCGAATTCGTCGCGCAACAGATCACGAAGGTGGTTCGAGCGAGCGTTTGCCCGCCAGCGTGAGCCCTGTTGTTCGACCGTCGGGTCGACGCCGAACAACTCCGCACAGAGGCCGGCGAACTCCTCGGCGTGTTCACGCTTGCCCGAAATAAAGGTAACCTGGCGAGCGTTTGCCGAGACCTGACCATTGCCAACCAACAGTCCGAGGAAGCGGCCAAGCCGCTCGGTGACACGTTCGGGCACCCGGATGCGGTCGCGGCTGTTCGCTCCGACGTCGCCCTCTGGGTCGTACCCGTCGAGGGCGGCCTCGATGGCATCGGCTCGCTCGGCCCGCCCGACGCGCTGATACCGGAGGACCGTCGAGACGGAGACGCCGGCCTCGTCGGCCACGTTCTCAAGCGTCGTGCACGACGGCGTCTCCCAGTCGACCGGTGCGTACTCGTCGGGCCAGCAGCCGTTCCCGCCGCTCACCTCGATTTCGTCACCCTCCTCGAGCCCGTCGAGCCGCACCCACTCGCCGTCCGGCCGTCGCACACGGTGGTTGTTGGACCCAGTGAGTTCGAACCCGAGACGCGTCTCGACAGTCACGGTGTCGTGTGATTCGATGACGTTCGTGTCGTACACCGGCCGTCGTTCGGCACCGTCGGACACGTCAGGCTGCCGGTCGACGACCTCGCGCATCTCCACCAGCCCGTCCTCGGTGAACACGCGGGTGTCGGGAGCCACACAGGCCCACCCCTCGTTCATCACCTTCGTCATCCGCTGGGGCGCGAAGTAGTACGCCTCCCGACGCAGCAACTCGAGCAGTTCGCGCTGCCATTCTTCGTACTCGACGGCCCGGCCTGTCTCCTCGTCGTACGCGCGGCCGTGGACCGCGAGGTACGCCAGCAGGTCCTTCTCGCCGACAGCGTCCTCGCCGGGCTCGTGCTGCTCGCGCCACTCCTCGTCGAACACCTCGTCGCGCACCTCTTCGGAGATATCCAACTCGCCAAGCGACTCGTCGGACTCGTCAGGCTCGGGCCGGTCCCGCTCCCAGGCGTCGGTCGGGCGGAAGGCACGGTGCTGGTCGATACAGCCGTCCAGACAGGCGACGTGGTCGATCCACTCCTCGACAGCCTCGCGGTCGATGTCGGGATCGGTGGCGTACTCGCGGACCGTCTCGGCGTGATCCGCCAGCATCGCGGCGGCGTCTGGGCCTCCCTCCGTGCCGTCGTCGAACAGTCGGAACCACTCGTTGTTGCGGAAGAAGTCCGCGTGAGCCTCCACGTGCGTGATGACGGCCTTCTGGTCGGCCAGGTCGTTCGATTCCTGCAGGAACGCATGCGAGGGATCGTCGTTGTTGACGATCTCGAACGCCTTCCCGCCGAGGAACTGCCGCTGCTTGCGCTGGCGGTCGTAGTTCATGCCCCACCGCCAGTGGGGGTACCGCTCCTGGAACCCCTCGTAGGCGATGAGTTCGTTCATCTCGTCGTGGTCGACGATCCAGTAGTTCACTGGGTACGGGTCGAGCCCGAGCTTCGACGCGAGGGCTGTCGCCGCCTCGACGTGTTCCTCGAGGTCGTCGGCGATACGTCGTTTTCGGATGCGATCCTCGTTACTCATCGGTCTCCTCCGTCGATAACACAGTGTAGATGGCGTCGACGACGTCGGCAGCGTTCTGGACGTACGCCACGGCCACGTCGTCGGACTCTTTGAAGTGCCGTTCGACCTCCTCGGCGTGGGTGGCGCTGATAGCGTTGCCGCTCGGCTGGGTCTCCACGTAGGCGTGGAGATTGGCGTCGATGTCTTCCATTAGCGGGATGACCCGGTCCTCGGTGTCGTTCGAGGAGTTCTCCGAGTCACCCGCCGCGAACACGTAGCGATTCCACTCCGAGTAGGGGTACCGCTCGGCGAGAATCTCCTGCGCGAGTTCGTACGCCGAGGAGATGCGGGTCCCGCCCCCCGACCGGATGCCGAAGAACTCCTCACGTTCTACCTCCCACGCCTCCGCGTCGTGGGCGATGTAGACGAACTCGGCGTTGTCGTACTTGCCCGTCAGATACCAGTCCAGCGGTGTGAACGTCCGCTCGACGAGTTCTCGCTTCGTCTCCTGCATCGACCCGGAGACGTCACGGATGTTGACCACGACGACGTTTGTCTCCTTTTCCTCGACCGTCTCGGGGTGCCGGTAGCGCTCGTCTTCACGGCGGAGCGGGATGTTGTCGATGCCGTCCCGGCGGATTCGGGTGGCCGTCGGCTCGCGGTCGACGTTCGCCTCCATCTCCGCGAGCGACCGCCAGCGGTCCCGCTCGGCGGCCGGCAGCGAGTCGTAGGCATCCTCGAGCCAGGCCCGCGAGACGGGGATCCGCTCTTCACGGGCCCATTCGAACGCGCGGGCCGGCCCCCAGCCGTCGATGCGCAGCGCCTCCCGGACGTATTCGTCGTCGAAGTCCGTGGCGAGCTTCCGTTTCAGCCCGCTCTTGAACAGCCGCTCGAAATCGAGCGTGCTCGCGGGGCCGGACCGGCGAATATCGCGGTACTCTCCCTCGCGTTCGGTGACCACCTCTCGGCCCTTCGGATCGAGGTCAAGCCCGAGTTCTTCGTCGAGTTCGCGGGCGAATTCCTCGGGGTCCATCTCGTAGTACTCGTGGTCGGCCCCTTCCTCGCCCGGCTCTCCCTCGCCGTCGCCGTCCTCTGGCTCGCCCTCTGCGACCTTGTCGCCGGGCTCGGGCTCGCCCTCAGCCTGTCCGACGCCGCCCATGTCGCGTTGGTCGTACTCGAACTCCGGCAGGTCGACGATCTTGACCGGCACCTTCACCGCGTCAGGGCGGGACTCGCCGAGATCGCCATACTGGATGAACTCGGTGAGGTCCTGCCGGCGCTGTTCGCCGACCTCGCGGAACCGCTCGAGGTCCTCTCTCAGTCCCATCGCTCGCGCACCTCCGCCATCACCCGCCGGCTCGCCAGCTCTGCGGAGGCGTCGCTGTAGCCGAACAGGTCGGTCATGTTGGCGATGGTCTCCTGCTTCAGACGGGCGGTCTCGGTGCCCGTCGGCGGGTCGACCCACTGGGCAGGGTCGAACTCCTCGTACGTGCGGGCAACATCGTCCCAGTCGTCCCGCTCGAGGACGGCCCGGAGTGCGGGAATCTCCTCGAAGGCGAGCTCGCTGGCGGTGAACCCCTCGTCACGGCTCCGCCACGCGTGGCGGTTGACTGCGGTGACGACCCGGTCGCGCCGGAATTCCTCGACCGCACGGGACGGCGCCGTCCCGTCGTAATCGGACTCGTCGAACCGGCCGAGCTGTTCGGTCTCGAACACCTTCAGCTCCAGCGGATCCGGGTCCACCCGCTCGCCGCGGTCGTTCACCACCTGCTCGCCTTCCGCCCAGGCGTAGACGCCTTCCACGTAGGCGGCGACCGCGTCGGGTTCGGGCCGCTCGTCACGCAGCAGCGCCGCGAGCACGTCTGCCTCCTGCTGCTCGTAGGCGTACGCGCGGACCGCATCGGCCCGACGGGCATAGCCCGTGCGTTCGTCCTCGGAGAAGACGGGCGCCTCTGCCAGCCGGTCGACCATCGCGTCCACCACGTCCTCCGGCGTGATGACGTCCTCGACGGCAAGCGTCGGGTGGCTCCGCTCGGATGGGGCGCCGGCCAACTCCGCGAGTACGTCCCGCGTGAACGTCACCGGGATGCCGCGCTCGCCGTCTGCGGAGTCGTCGGCGAAGTCGAACTCGTCGGCGTCCCGGCGCTCGTCACCCTCCTGTAGGTAGCCCTGGTCGAACAACAACGCCTTCTCCACGAGATCCAGCCCGCCGGGGAGGTCGTCGGCGTCTAGCCGGCTCACGACCGCGTACATCGCCGCGGTCGCGACGGTGTGGGGAGCAAACTCCCGCTCGCGGACGGTCTCTTCAGAGCCGACCCGCACCCGGACGTGGACCGGCTCGCGCACCCGGTCGCCAGGGTCCACCTCGTCGTCGGGGGTCCACACAGCCGTCTGATTCGTCAGTTCGCGACGCACGAGCTCCGTCTCCAGCGACAGATTCGTCAGATAGCGGAACTCGTGTCGCTCCAGCCGGCGTTTGAGCGCCTTCAGCGGGTCCGACCCCTCCGCAGCGGCGTGTTTGTTCAGCTGTGCGTCGAGGTCGGGGTTGGAGATGATGACCATCTGGGTGTCAACCTCCATCTCGATGCCTTTGTCCAGCTTCACGCTCCCCTCGTCGGGGACGTTCAGTAGTTTCCCCAGCAGGTCCGCGTGCTGGCCGGCGTCCTCGACGACGGTGAGCACGCCGTTCCCCTGCGAGAGCACGCCGTCGTAGGAGAACGCCTGGGGGTTCTTCCGGCCCCGCGAGTCGAGCGCCCGCACCATCCCCGGCATCCACGAGCCGACGAGCCGCTCTTTGGGCGTGCCGTCGTCCTCGGAGTGAAGCACGCCGATGCCCTGGCCCACGTCGACGACGTAGTTCTCCACCCGGAGATGCTGGGTGTCCGTCACCGCCGAGAACAGGTCCTCGCGGCCCCGTCGGCGGTACTGTTCGGCGAGATGATCGTACGCCTCCCGCGAGAACGGGTCCAGATTCGCCGGCTCCCGCACCGGAATGTGGTCGTCGTGCTGGTCGTTGACGGCCGCCAGTAGGTCCTCGCGCACCGGCTCCGGGAAGACGGCGAGTGGATGAGTCTGGACCGGCGACCGGTACCAGTCGTCCTCGTCGGGTTCGGTTGCGTCGCCGTAGGTCATCCCGGTGGCCGTCGTTTCGCCGTCGACGTTCCACGTGAGCGTGTAGCGGCGCCCCTCGGGCCGCTTGGAGTACTCCCGAAGGCCGTTGACGAGACACCGCTTCAGTTCGGACTTCCCGGTCGCGGTCGGCCCGTCGAGCCACAGAATCTTCTCGTCTTTGCCACGGCCGGAGGCGATGGCCCGCAGGTCCGCGACGAACTCGTTGAGCGTCTCCGTGTTGCCCAGGACGGCGTGTTCGCCGTCGTTGTAGGGGTCGTCGAAGAAGCGGTAGCGCTCCCGCTCTTGCCCCTCTTCGATGACTGGGCGGGTCCCCGCCGCTTCGATGGCGTCCAGCAGGTACTTCGAGGCGTGGACGGCCGTCGACGGCCGCTCGAGCACGTGCTCGACGTACTCGGCGAGGCTCATCGGTGGCTCGTAGGTCTCGCGGAGCGCGTCGTCGGCGGCCGCGAGATACTCCGACCCGTCGGTCATCGCGTCACTCCTCCATCTCCGAGCGAGCCACCTCGGCGCCGGCGAACTCCAGCACTTCCTTGGCACCGGCCTCGGAGTAGCCCTGCTCCTCCAGAGCGGAGATCCACGCACTCCGCTCGTCGTCGTCGACGTCGCCGCTGGAGACGAGCGCCGAGAAGTTGATGTTGTGCTTCTTGTCCTCCCAGAGCTTCCGCTCGAGGGCCCGCCGCAGCCGGTCGTTGTCGTGCGGCTCGAACGACGACCCCTCGCGGGCCCGCCGGGAGACCCAGTTGGCGACCTCCTGGCGGAAGTCGTCTTTCCGGTCTTCCGGCACGTCGAGCCGTTCCTCGACATCACGCAGGAACTTCTCGTCGGGCTCCTGCTCACGGCCCGTGATGGAGTCCTCGACCGTATCGTCGTCGATGTACGCCATGACGTGGTCCATGTACTTCTCGCCCTGCCGGCGAATCTCGTCGATGTCGTACGCCAGTGCCGCCCGGACATCCTCGATGGCCCGCTCTTTGTACTCCTCGCGCACCAGCTCGAGATACCGGTGGTACCGCTCGAAGTTCTCCTCCGGGATGGAGCCGTGGTTCTCGAGGTTCTCCTCGAGGTGGTTGAACGTCGTCAGCGGCGAGAGGAACTCGCGGTCGCGATGCATCGAGTCCATGATGGCCTCGGCAATCTCGTCGCCGATGAACCGCGGCGAGACGCCGTCCATCCCTTCGCCGACGTCAGTGGCTTCGGCAGCCTCTTCGCGCAGCTTGCGCACGTCGATGTCGTCGGCGTCGTCCATCTCGCCGGAGTAGGCCTTCGCCTTCGCGACCAGCGACACCTGCCCGCCGTCCGGCTCGGTGATGCGCGTGAGCACGCCGAACAGCCCTGCCATCTCCAGGGTGTGTGGCTCCACGTGGATGTCGGGCACGTCGGCGTTCGACAGCATCTTCCGGTAGATTTCTGCCTCGGCCTCGTACTGGAGGACGTACGGGAAGTCGATCCGCTTGGTGCGGTCGTTGAACGCCTCCATCTTCTCGTCGCCCTTCTTCTCGCGGTACTCGGGCATGTTCGTCCGGCCGACGATCACCTGGTCGATGTCGATCCGGGGGTTGTTCTTGGGCTTGATCGTCTGCTCCTGGGTGGCGTGCAGGAAGTCGTAGAGGAACTCCCGCTGGAGCTTCAACAGCTCCTCGCCGGAGAAAATACCCCGGTTGGCGTGACAGAACGCGCCCGAGTAGTCGAATGCCCGCGGGTCCGACTCGCCGTACACGGCGAGTTTCGAGTAGTTGACCGTGCCCGTCAGCTCCGTCTCGTCCTGGTTCTTCTTGTCCTTCGGCTCGAACGTCTCGATTGCCTGCCGTTTGTTCTCGTCGGCGACGAGCCGAATCACCTCGACATGATTCTCAAGGACGGCCTGCAGGTCGTCGTCGTAGTGGTCGAGCAGGCGGTCCATGTAGAACTCGCTTGCGGGGTCCAGCGCCTGCTCGTTACGAATCGTGTATGGCGCCTCGAGCCGGTCGTTCAGCTCGTCGATGACCTTCTCGCGTTGCGGCTCGGGCAGCAACACGAGCGGGTCCTGATTCATCGGCGACCGCACAGTGTCGTCCTCGGGGTCCTGGTCCGGGATGACGTCACGCAGGTTCGTCCACCGGAAGGTGTACATCCGGCCCTCTTCGCGGGCGGTGTAGTCCTCGTAGTAGCGGCGGATCTGGCGGTCGAAGTCGGACTTCCCGGAGCCGACCGGACCCAACAGCAGCTTGATACGCTTCTCGGGACCGAGCCCGCGAGCGCCCGACTTCACCTTGTTGACGAACTGGTGGATGGCTTCGTGGACCTCGCGGCCGTAGAAGACGTTCTCGCCGTCGCCGACGGGGTCCTCGCTGGCGATGTGGTATTCGACAACGCCGTCCTCCTCGTCGTACTCCGTCCCGTAGAAGTCGAACATATCCGCGACCCGCTGGTGGGCGTTGCGCGCTACCTTCGGGTTCGCGTAACACTCCTCGAGATACCAGTCGAACGAGCGCGCCTCGCGCAGGTCCGTGGGAATCGAGTCTCGGTACTCCTCGGAGAGCTGTTGCAGGGTTTCCATATCGCTCATTGGTATCAGCCGGTGAGGCCGGGGTACGCCTGCCGACCGTGGGGACACGTGCCCGGCGCGGCAGTGCACCGCTCGCGTCCCGCCGCCCGCACGGGGCGGCGCTCGGCCGGTGGCGAATCGGGGGAAGGCGTTTCGTTTGCTACACCCACACCTATGGGTCGGATTAGCATAACCCTTGTGACCGGCCTGCCCCCCAGACCGCCGGCCTCAAGCCCTCCGCGGCCTGCTTATGGGTATGGACGAGCCCGACCTCCCGGACGGCTGGCGCCCCTGGAGCGAGGCCGCCGACAAACTGGTGTGGGCCTACCGGCCGGACATCTTCGACGGCGATGCGTTCCCCGCGGCCTGTCTGCCGACGATCTACCTCACTCGCGGCGGGCGCTCGCGCCGCCCCGGCGTCGACCGTGACCCCGGACCAGGCGCCGACTGGCACGTGACGCTCTTTCTCGAACCGGAGGTCGGCCCCGACCCCGAACGGTACCCCGACCGCGCGGCGGCCATCGAGGGGGCTCGCGAGCTGGCCCGGGCATTCGCAGCCGGCGAAATCGATTACCGCGCACTCTATCAGGTGCCCCGCGAGGCGTACTTTCGGCGGCTCGACGAGCTGACCGGCCGCGACAACTAGAAGGGGCGGGCGTGTCTCCTTCCAGTATGGCCGACGTCACGCTCATCGGGAGTCGACTCGCCGAGACGGGCGTCGAGTTCGTCTACGACGGTGAGTCGGCTGCCTGCGAAGGATGCCCCTATCGGGGGCAGTGTCTCAACCTGACACCCGGGCGCCGCTACCGGATTACGGGTGTCCGTGAAAACGCCGAGACGCTGGAGTGTGCCGTCCACGATGCCGGCGTCCGGGCTGTCGAGGTCGAACCGGCCGCCGTTGAGGCGAACGTCGCCTCTGCGCGCGCCTACGAGGGCTCAACCGCGGCTCTCGAGGGACCGTGTCCGTACACGGAGTGTCCGAGCCACGAGTTCTGTGAGCCCGCAGGCGCCGACTTCGACGCCGAATATCGCATCGAGGAAGTGCTGGGCGACCCGCCCCATGACTACTGTATGCTTGATCGCGACCTGACGCTCGTGCGGTTTGCCGCTCCAGACGAGGAGTAGCTTTTTGCCAGCCCCGGGCGCCCTCCGGGCGTGCTCTCGGACACCACGGCGTTCGTAACGGGCGCCAGCGGCGGCATCGGGCGGGTCATCGCACATACGCTCGCTGACCACGGGGCGTCGGTGACGTGTGCAGCCCGGAGCGACGGCGTTCACAGGACTGCCGCCGACATCGGCGAGGCGGCCGTCGCCGTCGAGACAGACATCACCGACGAGGACGATGTTGCGGCGGCTGTCGAAGCCACGGTCGAAGAGTTCGGCGGCCTCGACTGTGTCGTGAACAATGCCGGCATCGCCGGCCCCACCCAGCCGTTCGACCGGCTCGATCCCGCGGACATCCAGGAGACAGTCGCGGTCAACGTCACCGGCGCAGCCACCTGCGTGAAACATGCCGCACCGCATCTGCGGGCCAGCAACCGCGGGAGCGTCGTCAATATTGGCTCCATCGGTGGGAAGCTGCCGTATCCGAATCGGGTGCCGTATGCTGTCTCCAAGATGGGGCTCATCGGACTGACGCGGACGCTAGCGTACGAACTCGGGCGGGCAGATGTGACGGTGAACACGGTGCTGCCCGGCCCGGTCGCGGGCGACCGTATCGAAGATGTCGTCGCAAAGCAGGAGCGACTGGCCGACGTGGACGGCGCCGAGCCGTACCGCATCGGCTCGGACGATTTCGCGCTGCCCGAGTACACCGTCGAACCGGAGGAGGTTGCCGAGCAGGTGGCGTATCTCGCTGGCCCGCACGGCCGCCACATCACGGCCCAGGAGATCGGTGTCGATGCCGGCGGGACGTGGTACTGACCCGGCTCAGTCGTGCTCTGGGGTCGGCTCCGGGCCGGCCTCGACTCCTTCATCGAGCCGACCGACGAGCGACCCGGAGTAACCGAACACCGACTCGTAGCCGTACGGCGACAGGAGCACAGGATAGAACGGACGGTCGGCGACGAACAACTCGTCGTCCGCCCGGGCGTAGGTATCTCCCTCGGCGACCCGCTCGAAGTTTGCAACGAATGTCTCGTACTCGGTGGCGCCGACCGGCTTTGGCAACTGCCGCTCCAGCCGGAAGACAGGAATGTCGTGACGGGGGCGGCCTCGCTGCTCGAAGACACCGACGGCCCCCAGAAACTCCACGGCCAGCGAATAGGCGTTCTCCGCAGCCCGCTCGCTTCCCTGGATGCCACACTCCACCTCGATGACGTTCTCGGTCTGGATGAGCCGCCCCTTCGAGAACTTCGCTGTCTCGACGAGCGCTTCCACAGTGAGGTGGGGAACGACGGCCTCCGCCAGCGCGTCCAGCGTGTCGACCAGCGCGAACGGTGCAGCGTACGACTGTGTCGAGTGCATCGAAAAGACGGTACAGCCGCGCAGCTCCGCCGCGAGCTCGTGGGCCAGCCGACCCTCGTGGGTGTCGGCGTCAGGGTCGCCGGGGAACGCCCGGTTGAGGTCCTCCTCGACGTAGCGGCTGTTCTGGTCGAGGGCCGCCTCGTTGGCGACGATAAGTTTCACCGGCCGGCATACCTCGGGTGCCTCAGCGACGAGCCGGTCGATGGCGCGGGCGCCACACGGCTCGTCGCCGTGGATGCTGCCGACGACGGCAATCTCCGGCTCTCCATCCCCCAACTGCTCGACGCGCATCTACCACCTGTACTGGGCCGGGCTACATGAGGCTCCCGTTCTGCCGGCGTGCTCGCTGGAGGCCCGCCGAGACGCGCCGATTCCGACAACAGTTTTACCCCGGGACCGTTGGGTGCCGGTAATGGGAAACTGCATTGTCTGCGGTACGTCCACGGACGGGCCGATATGTGACACCCACCAGCAGGATGTCGTCTTCGACTTCCGCGGGGATAGTCCTGACCAGCTTACCGAGGACCGCTTCTACCGGGGAGTCGTTGACGGGTACGCCGACTTCGGCGTCTTCATCGACCTCGCGCCGGGTGTCACCGGCCTGCTGCATCGCTCGAAAATCGACCAGCGTCTCGAATCGCTCGACTGGGACGCCGGCGACACCGTCTACGTCCAGGTGACCAACGTCCGCGACAACGGCGACATCGACCTTGGCTGGTCCATCCGCCAGTCCGACCGCGAGTTCCGCGGCACGCTCATCGAAGAGCCAGAGGGCGACCGACTGGCCGAGGAAGACGACTCGGACGATTCGGATGATGACGACGGCACCGCGACCGTAGACGATACGGCCGAGGCCGGAAGCGAGCCCGCAGAGGCGAGCGACGAGTCGAGCGGTGAGGCGGCAAGCGAGTCGGCCGAGCCGGCTGACTCCGTGTCGGCCTCCGAGGCAGGCGACGGCCGCTCGGCCGATGGCCGCGGCGCTGTGCAGGTCGAGGCCGACCCCCAGACGACCAGCGAGCCCGTCGAGACGGACGCAGAAGAGACGGACGTAGAGGAGTCGGAGGACCTCGGCTACGAGCGCACGCCGGTCGGCGATCTCCGCGACCAGGTCGGCGAAAACGTCCGACTTGAGGGAGAGGTCGTCTCTGCCCGACAGACGTCCGGGCCGACGGTGTTCGAACTGCGCGACGAGACCGGTGTGGTCGACTGTGCGGCGTTCGTCGAGGCCGGGGTTCGTGCCTACCCCGAAATCGAGACCGGCGACATCGTCCGGCTCGACGGTGAGGTGCGGGTCCGGCGCGACGAACTACAGGTTGAAACGGAGGCCCTCGTCGCGCTTGAAGACGACGAGGCTGCGACGGTCGAGGCACGGATGGCCGACGCGCTCGACGAGGAGGCTGCCCCCGACGCGTTCGAGCCACTGGCCGACGACGACCCGGTCGCCGCCGTCACCGCCGAGATTCAGGAGGTCGCCACGGCCATCCGGCGGGCGGTGCTGGAGTCCCGGCCGGTGGTCGTGCGCCACGCCGCGACGACGGACGGCTACGTCGCCGGCGCGGCTATCGAACGGGCAGTGCTGCCACTGGTCCGGGATGAGCACGCCGGCGGCGACGCCGAATACCACTACTTCGACCGTCGCCCCCTCGAGGACGGCAGCTACGGGATGACCGACGCGACCAAAGACACCAGCCGGATGCTGGACAACCGCGAGCGTCACGACGAGAAGCTCCCGCTGTTCGTCTTCGCGGCCGCTGGGTCGACGACGGACTCGCTGGACGGGCTCGAACTGCTCGACATCTACGACGCCGAGTCGGTCGTCGTCGACGGCGTTGCGACCGCCGAGCGGGTCGCGGAACTCGCGAGTGCAGTTGCCGCCGCTCCCGAACGCACCGCGGGCACGCTCGCGGCCAACGTCGCCGCCGCCGTCAACGACGATGTCCGGGATGATCTCCGGCACCTGCCGGCAATCACCTACTGGGAGGCCCCGCCCGCCGTGTACACCGACCTCGCCGAGACGGCAGGCCTCGACGAGACGGCGACGACCCGCCTCCGAGAGGCCATCGCGCTGGAGGCGTTCTACCAGAGTTACGAGGACAAACGCGAGCTCATCATCGACCTCCTGTTCGACCAGGAGGTCGGCCTCGCAGAGCAGGTGTCAGAGCAGTTCCGCGAGAAGCTGGACGCCGAGCTCCAGACGGCCGAAGCGAACATCGAGCGCCGCGAGGTCGACGGTACGCCTGTATCCGTGCTCGACATGGACGCGTACACCCACCGCTACGACTTCCCTCCGAAGGCACTGCTGCTCGACACGCTCGGGCGCCGCCACCATGACGAGACGCCCGTCGTCGTTGGCTTCGGCAAGGACGAACTGTTCGTCCGGGCGACCGGCGAGGTCGATCTTGAGGCGGTCGCCGACGATGCGGCTGCCCGGGCGCCGACGGCCGGTATCGCCGCCAGCGGCCTCCGGACGGGGAAGCTGTCGTTCCTCTCTGGCCGTCGCGAGGCAGCCGTCGACGCTGTCCTCGCTGCAACGGTCGCCCGCCTGTAGCTGTCCCCACCCGTGAGTACAGACACCGACGCAGACGCCGAGGCGGACGCCGACCCCGATACTGACACGGACGCCTTCGAGCGAGTGTGCCGTAGCCTTGCAGAGGGAATCCTCCGGGGCGACATCGGTGAGGATGATATCGAGTCGGCAAAGCTGGCGGCCTGCTCGGAGCACGGCGCCGCGTCGGTACCTAAACACGCAGACATTCTCGACCACGCCCCCGACGGTGTCCGCGAGGAACTGGAGGCGGTCCTCCAGCGGAAACCCGTCCGCACTGCCTCTGGCGTCTCGCCCGTCGCCGTGATGACCTCACCCCACAGCTGTCCACATGGGAAGTGTCTCTACTGTCCGGGCGGGCCTGCAAGCGAGTTCGACTCCGCACAGTCGTACACAGGTCACGAGCCCGCCGCAGCCCGTGGCGTCCAGAATGACTACGACCCGTATGGACAGGTGACGTTGCGGCTGAACCAGCTCCGCCAGATTGGCCACCCCGTCGACAAGGTGGAACTCATCCTGATGGGCGGGACGATGACCGCCCGGAGTCACGACTATCAAGAGTGGTTCGTGAAGCGGTGTCTGGAGGCGCTCAACGAGTTCGACCCCGACGCAGAGCCGACGCCCGCCGAAGATGAGTCGTTCGCCCAGTCGGAGTACCCGTTCCGCTATCTCGAAGACGTCATCGCCGAGAACGAGACCGCAGCCGTCCGCAACATCGGCACCACCTTCGAGACGAAGCCCGACTGGTGTGACCCCGAGCAGATCGACCGGATGTTGCGGCTCGGGGGGACAAAAGTCGAGGTTGGCGTCCAGACCACCTACGAGCGGATCAATCGCGAGATGCACCGCGGTCACGGCGTCCAGGCGAGTATCGACGCCAACCGCCGTCTTCGGGACGCCGGGTTCAAAGTGGGATTCCACATGATGCCCGGCCAGCCGGGGATGTCGAAGGAGATGTGTCTCGAAGACTTCCGGCGGATCTTCGAGCGCGAGGCATGGAAGCCCGACTACCTGAAGATCTACCCTACGCTCGTCGTCCGCGATACGCTCACGTACGATATGTGGCGCCGCGGCGAGTACGAGCCACTGGACAACGACGAGGCAGCCGAACTGGTCGCCGAGATCAAGTCGATGGTGCCCCGCTACACCCGCCTCCAGCGCGTCCAGCGGGACATCCCCGCTGACCACATCGACGCCGGCGTGTGGAAGTCGAACCTCCGCCAGCTTGCGTGGGATGTGATGGACGAGCACGGCTGGGAGTGCGAGTGCATCCGGTGTCGCGAAGCTGGGATGAACGACGAGGACCCCACGGATCTGGAGTTGCGCGTGGACACCTACCAGGCGGCTGGTGGCACGGAACACTTCATTTCTGTCGAGGACTTCGAGCGGGACCTGCTCGTGGGGTTCTGCCGGCTCCGGTTCCCAAACGACCCGGTGCGGCGCGAACTCGACGATGCGGCCGTCGTCCGCGAACTCCACGTCTACGGGAGCGAAGTGGGTGTCGGCGAGGCCGGCGAACGGACGGCCGATGGCCATCAGCATCGCGGCTGGGGGCGACGACTCCTGGGTGAGGCCGAACAGATCGCCCGGGACGCGGGCTACGGGAAGCTCGCAGTCATCTCCGGCATCGGCGTCCGTCAGTACTACCGCGAGAAGCTCGGGTACTACCAGGATGGCCCGTACGTGAGCACGCGGCTCTGAGAGGGGGCGAATTTAACTCTTACAGGCTAAGTCCCCGTCCTCACCGAGCAACGCAGTAAGCGGAGCAAACGAGTAGCGCAGTAGGGCGGGGATACAGCCGTACGCTATTCCGATATAACAACAGAAACACAACACCGCACAATATTTTTGCTTTTGATTACCCCAAAACGGAGACGAACCCAATGGAATACGACCTCGACACGGAAGCGCACTCCGTATACTCCCTACACTATCACCCCGTTCTCGTCGTGAAATACCGACGAAACGTGTTCACAACGGAGCGAACGGAGTTCCTCCACGAGGTCGCCAACGGGTTTGCACACAACTACGGCGTCGAAATCAAAAACCTCGAAGCCGACGAAGACCACGTACATATCGTTTTCAAGGCAGAACCCACGACAGACCTTGCCAAGTTCGTCAACGTCCTCAAAGGAGCGTCAGCACGACGCATCCGCAACGAGTACGAAGACGAACTTGACGACAAGCTGTGGGGCGACCAGTTCTGGTCGGACTCGTACTGTCTCATCAGTACGGGACAGGTCTCGCTGGATGTACTGAAAGAATACGTCGAGACCCAACGCTCGGCAGGTGATGCCGATTGATGCAGGAAGCAGAGAAGACTATCGTCGCCAAACTACGCACCGACGAGCTAACGCAGACGAAGCGAGAGGCACTCGACTGCGAGTTCAACAAGTTCCAGGCCTATATTCGAGGGGAGGACGACGCCGATTTGTACTCGGCCACCAAGCAAGCTGCTGATGCGTACATCGACACGGAGAACTTGCGGGACGACCACGAGTACCCGTGGTTCATACGCAACGATGTGTTCGATGTCGAGCAGCACGACACCGAGTTAGCGGACTGGTGGATGAACATCCCAGTCTCGCAAGTGTACGGCGGAATCAACGTTCCAATCAACCCACACGAGTCGATTCCTGATGATGCCGAGGTAAAAGACTCCAAAATCGTCAAGCAAGACGACGACTACTACGCTCACCTCTCAATAACGCAGAACGTCGAGTTACAGGACGAGTACGATGGTGTTCTCGCCGTGGATTTAGGCTCTCGATGGGTAGCAACGTCGGTGGCGTTGCCCTCTCGGGAGACCACGTTCTACGGTGAGGAGATTCGGCAACTCCGCCGACACCATCAGGAACTTCGCACTCGACTCCAAGAGAAGGGAGCGTACGAGACATTCGTGTCTGCGAAGGATAGCGAGCGGCGTGCGGTTGACGACCGACTTCACAAGATTAGCCGACAGATTGTCGAAGACGCCAAGGACCGGAATGCTCTCATCGTCATCGGGAATCTCGAAGGTATCCAGAATCAGGACAAGGGGTCGGAGATGAACCGTCGCTTGCATTCGATGCCACACTACACGCTGACACAGTACATCACGTACAAGGCACGATTCGCTGGTATTGGCGTAAACGTGGTGAACGAGTCCAATACCAGCCAGACGTGCTGGCGGTGTGGTGAAAAGGAGAATACGGAGCGAGTGGGTCAAGGTCGGCATCTCTGTGACGAGTGCGGGTTGGATGATAACGCTGACAAGAACGGTGCGACGAACATCGGAAAGAAAGGACTGGGTAAGGACATTCAGAGCCCGCTATCCAGTCTCGGGGGCGTGTATGAACCGTCCCTCAAACTGGGCGACAATGACGAGACCGCTGCACAAGTTCGTGTACGTCTCGGAGCCGACTCAGAAACCTCACCCTCAACGAGCGAGTCCGCAGGACGAGCGAAGTAGGGTGGGGTAGTTCATTACCTCCGTCCGCTGAGTCATGCCCATGGTCGCCGGCATCGAGTGGCCCGTGCGCGTCCTCGAGCGGGTTGCCACAGGGGCAGCGAGCACGGAGACGCGCGTCGCCGTCACGCTCGCGGTCGTCGTGGGGGTGGTGTTCGCGGCCCTTGTGTTCACGCCATATGTGACCGAAGCTGCCGTGAGCATCGTCCACCGGTGGCTCCAGCGCCGCGGTGCCGTCGAGTCGTTGGCAGATGCCGAGACAGATGTCCCCTGGGAACTGCTCGTCCGGGGGCTGGTGCGTGGGCTGCAGGCGGCGCTGCTGTTCGCCGGGGTGCTGGCAGCGCTCGTCGTGTGGGGGGAATTCGGACTGGCGACGGCGCTCGGACTGGCGGTGGCGACGGCCGCCCCCGTCGGCCTCCAGGTCATCGCGACAGTCGTCCTTGGGTTACTCGCGTACGCCTTGACGGACCTGCTGGAGACGTGGCTCACGGAGTACGCCGAGACGTCCGACTACCTCAACCAGCACCAGGAGGGGATCGTCTTCCGCGTCCTCCAATTGAGCATCATCATCGCCACCGTCCTCGGGACGCTGTTTATCTGGCAGGTGAACCCGACCGGTCTGCTCGTCGGTGCTGGCTTCCTAGGTATCGTCGTCGGGATGGCCGCCCGGCAGACACTCGGCTCTGTCATCGCGGGGTTCGTGCTGATGTTCTCTCGGCCGATGGAGTTGAGCGACTGGGTCGAGATCGACGGCCACGAGGGAATCGTCACGGACATCACCATCGTCAACACACGACTGCGGAATTTCGACGGCGAGACCGTCGTCATCCCCAACGACCGGGTGAGCAACTCGACGGTCATCAACCGCAGCCAGCAAGGCCAGCTCCGTGTCCGGGTCGACGTCGACATCGACTACGACGCGGACGTGGAGCGGGCCCGCGAGGCCGTGGCCAGCGTCTCCGAGGTGGCCAAGAATCCGAAGCCACAGGTCGTCCCGACGGGATTCGGTGGCTCGGCGGTCGATCTCCAGGTGCGGTTTTGGATTCCGCGACCGAACGTCGCCTACCAGGTACGGGCACGCTCGGCGGTCGTCTGGGAGGTGAAGGCCGCGTTCGACCGTGCCGATATCAAGATTCCCTATCCCCAGCGGGAGCTATCTGGGCGTGCAGAGACTGGCGGCTTCCAGGTGGCGGAGCCGACAGAGGAGGCCGAAACCCGCCCCAATCCGGGAACGGACGACTGAGCCGTCAGGCGGAGCGCTCTTCGCCGACCTGCGGGTTGTACTGCCAGTAGGGAGACGCGCGGAGCCCGTCGCCGACCGCGCGGTGGAACGCGAGAATATCCTCGAATTCCTCGTCGTCGACGTACTCGAACACATCCGCAACAGAGACGACCGTCTCGTGGTCCATCCGCACGGGATGGTCGCCGTACTCCTCGACGAATGCCGCCTTCTCTAAGGGGAACGACTCCTCCTCGTCGACCTTCTTGACGATGACTGCATGTCCGTACTTGCGCATCCCCTCGCTGCCCTCCTCGCCGTCGGGGTCGTGCGGCCAGTCCATACCCAGCGTCGGGCCAGCGCGCGCATAAGCGTTCACGTTTCCGGCGGCCGACCAGACCGGTTTTGAGGCCGCCGCCGCTCGGACACGTATGGACGTGGCATTGCTGACCGTCGGCGACGAGGTGCTGGCGGGCGACACGGTGAACACGAATGCAGCCTGGCTGGCCGAACAGGTGACAGACCGCGGCGCGACTGTCCGGCGGATTCTCACCGTCCCCGACGATCACGAGATCATCGCCGACCGGGTGGCGGCCTACGCCGCCCGCTACGATGCGGTAATCGTTACTGGCGGGCTCGGCGGGACGCCCGACGACGTGACGATGGCCGCCGTCGCCGACGGCCTCGACCGGGCGTTCGTCGTCTACGACGAGATACGTGATGGATTGGAGGCGAAGGCCGAACAATTCCGCACGGAGAACCCCGACCTCGCCGACGAGTACGAGTTCGACCTCGACTTCATCGCTGCCGCTCGCCTCCCCGACGGCGCTCGCCCACTCGTCACCGACGCCGGGTGGGCCGCCGGCTGTGTCGTCGACGGCGTCTACGTCCTCCCGGGAGTGCCAGACGAGATGCAGGCGATGTTCCGGCTTGTCGCCGACGAATTCGACGGTGAGGTCGTCTCGGAGACGCTGTACACGCCGACTCCCGAGGGAGCGATGGGTGAGACACTCGTGGCCGTCCGCGAGCGGTTCGACGTTGAGGTGGGTAGTTACCCGGCAGACCCAGAGACACCGAATCGGCTGAAGGTGACCGGCACCGATTCGACGGCCGTCCAGCAGGCGGCCGCATGGCTCCGCGACACGATCGAGACCGTCGACCCCCCGGACTGACCCACTCCCTGCCTTACCGAGGGTGAGCCTTCGCCTCGCTACCACTGTAACCTCCCCGACCCGACTTCCCTCGACAGCAATGCCCCCGCTCGCTCAGTGAGGGTGCGGTGAGGGATCCACCACTAATTGGGTGACTTGTTGGACTGCTCGGAGACAAGCCTCCGGTGACGCTGTGTGAGGATTTTGGAAACGAACGGTGGGACTGGGATTCGAACCCAGGAACCCGGACGGGTACCGGTTTTCAAGACCGGCGCAATCGGCCACTCTGCCATCCCACCGCGACCATCGGTAGCCGGGGGCGCCGTTTTCCTCTTTCGGTCACCGCGCGAGCCGCGACCCGTCTGCTGTCTGCTCGACGACGAGCCCGAACGCCTCCAGTTGGTCGGCGGTGGCCGTCGGGACGATACGGTTGGCCCGCTGGCGCGTCCGGACGGCCACAAGCGCGTTTGCGAGGTCCGTCGCAGTCTTGACGACCGGCCGGTAGGGAAGATAGTCGACTTCGAGGCCCGCATCCAGCGCCCGGTTGGTCAGCGTCTGGACGGCCGGAGTGCTGAAGGCAGCTTCGAAGTCGATTGGCTCGCGGAACCCCGCGTAGTAGACCCGGCCGTCGACGGTTTGTCCGAGAACGACCTCGCTGCGCCGGAGCTTCATCGCCGCCTCGTCGACCTGCTGGCGGGTGAGAAACGCCGCCGCGGGCGTCGTGACGGCAGCCGACTGCACGTCTTCCGACTCGAGCAGATGAGTGACGGTATTCCCCGCCCGCCCGGCGAATGTCTCGCCGACCTGCACCTCGAAGCGGGCGTCGTCGGCGACCGGTGCGACCATCTCGCGTACCTCTGCTTCGGCGTCTCCACCCGACCCGGGAAGCGCATCGTCGGGTCGATAGTTGACGAGCAGGTCACCGCCGCTGTCGACGGCGGCCCGGCACACGTCCTGGGCCGCAGCGGCGTACAGGGCGGCACACTCGTCGTCTGCGAGCGGTGACGACGCAACCAGCTCCGGAAAGACGAGACCGGGACGAGGCGGGTCGACGAGCACGGCGATGGTGGTCACACGCGAGGAGAGACGCGGCGTGGTCTTGAGCTTTTTATCTCGGGCCCTGGAACTGCCGACATGGACACAGCCAAGCCGCTGGTTGGGCTGCTCGGTGCCGGTGTCGTCGTATTTCTTGTCGGCGCGCTCGTCTCACTGGTCGCCACGACACTGCTCGGGCCGTACGGGACCGTTGCAGGCGCCGTCGTGCTGCTCGTCGTCGGGTCACTGGTGGTCGCCATCGGCGTGGGCGCCCGTGGCAGCGCGTGGCTCGACAATCCCGGCTACTGGTGATTACTCGTCGAGCGTTTCTGCACTCGTCTCAGCGTCATCGGGGTCCTCGCGGGGCGAGGTGGGGTGGTAGTCGGTGTCGTATTCCCCGGGCTGGTCGTCCAGCCGATCAGGATTGATCCGACCTCCCAGGAGCATAAAGTCCAGTACCGTACAGTACAGCATCGCCTCGACGACGGGGACCGCACGGGGCGGCAGCGACGGGTCGTGGCGCCCGACGACCTGGGCCTCCTTGCGCTCGCCCGTCTCCCAGTCGACCGTCTGCTGTGTCTTGGGGATAGACGTGGGAGCATGCCAGGTCACCTCGCCGTAGATGGGTTCGCCCGTCGTGATACCGCCCTGGAGGCCGCCGTGGTCGTTGCCGACAGGCACGGGGTCGCCGGCCTCGCTGACGACGTCCTCGCGCGTGCCGTCGTCGAACTCCCAGTCCTCGTTGCGGTCGATCCCTCGGACCGCGGCCGCCTCCCGTCCGAGCCCGTACTCGACGGCCGTCGTCGCGGGAATCGAAAACATCGCCTGCCCCAGTCGGGCCGGGAAGGAATCGAAGCGTGGGGCACCCAGTCCGCGGGGCACCCCGCGAGCCTCGAAGTAAACGGCGCCGCCGATGGAGTCGCCCTCCTGCTGGTACTCGTCGATCGCCTCGCGCATCCGGTCTGCTGTCTCGGGATGGGCACACCGCACCTCGTTCTCCTCGCTTTGCTCGAGGAGTTCCTCGAAGCTCACCGGCGGCGCCTCGATGTCGCCGATCCGGTTGACATGGGCCTTGATGCGGACGTCGTGATCGGACTGGTCGAGGACGGCCTTCGCAACGGCGCCGGCAGCAACCCAGTTGACCGTCTCCCGGGCCGACGAGCGACCGCCACCGCCCCAGTTGCGCGTCCCGAACTTCGCCGAATAGGTGTAATCGCCGTGCGACGGCCGAGGCGCGGTGACGAACGGCTCATATTTCCCCGAACGGGCGTCCTTGTTCTGGATGACCATCCCGATTGGCGTGCCTGTTGTGTACCCCTCCAACGTTCCCGAATTGATTGTCACCTCGTCGGGTTCGCCCCGCGAGGTGGTGATCATCGACTGGCCGGGCTTGCGGCGGTCGAGTTCTCGCTGGATGGTCGCCTCATCGAGCTCGACGCCGGCCGGACACCCGGAGACGGTGACCCCCATCGCGTCCCCGTGGCTCTCCCCGTAGGTCGTGAACTGGAAGAGCCGCCCAAAGCGGTTGCCGTTCATTTACACGTGGTCGGGCGCGTGGCCATTTGAAGGTTACAATCGGGGCGAGGATTCACACCAGATGGCGCGGTTGGTCGTCTCGTGGCCTGCCCCACTCTTGAACGGTTGTGGCCAGACGTACGTGCCGCTGCCAGACTACGAGTCGCCAGGCGGCACTGCGCCGCGATGTGTTTGACATCCTCCCACCCCTGAAGGGGTTGGCTTCCGCTCGCTACGTGTCATGTCGGCGCAGAAAATAACACAGAGCGAGCGGACGCTCCCTCCCGCCTGAAGGGCGGAGGATGTGGGGGCTCTCGGCTCGCTACGCGAGCTCGGCGCCCAGCCCCCGCAGCGTGTCGAAGAAGCCGGGGAACGAGACGTCGACGTGGTCGGCACCCTCCACGGTCACCGGGTCGTCCGCGACAAGTCCCGCTACCGCCAGCGACATGATGATACGGTGGTCGGCGTGGCCGGATACCGTACCGCCGGTCAGCGTCGACTCGCCACCGTGAACGACCAGCGTGTCCGGCTCCTCCTCGACGACCGCCCCCAGTGTCGTCAGTTCCTCGGCCATCGCGGCGACACGATCTGTCTCCTTGTACCGGACGTGCTCGCAGTTCGTGATTCGGGTCGTCCCGTCGGCGGCCGCCCCGAGGACGGCGATGGTTGGCAGAAGGTCTGGTGTGTCAGCCACGCCCACCTCGATGCCAGATAGGGCCGACTGCTCGGCGCGTATCTCGCCGGCTGCACGGTCCCAGGTCAGCGTCGCGCCCATCGACTCGAGGATGTCCACGATAGCAGCGTCGCCTTGTGCGCTGGGCCGGGCTCCCCGCACTGTGAGCGCGTCGTCGGCCGCCAGCGCCCCAGCCGCAAGCAGGTACGACATCGACGAGAAGTCCCCTGGGACGGCGTACTCGCCGTCGGGCGGAGCATACGTCTGGCCGCCCGCGACCCGGAACCCGGCGTCCGTCTGCTCGGCGTCGACGCCAAAGGCTGCCAGCACCTCCAGCGTGATGTCGACGTACGGCGCCGACTTCAGCGTCGTTGTCACCTCGATATCGATGCCCGCCGGGGTGACGGCACCGGCCATCAGCAGGGCGGTGATATACTGCGAAGAGACATCGCCGGGCACGGCCACTGGTCCGCCGTCGATCGCCCCGCCAACGACGAGCGGTGCCTGGCCGTTCTCTCGCGTCGAGTCAGCGCGGCCGCCCAAGCTCTCGATAGCGGTCAGCAGCGGCCCCTGCGGCCGGGAGCGAAGCGATGCGTCACCTGTCAGCACCGTCAGCCCTTCACCGAGCGCGGCTGTCGCAGTCGTCAGCCGCATCGTCGTACCAGAGTTGGCACAGTCGAGGACGTCCGCAGGCGTCGCCGGCCGTCCGTCGAACCCGTCGACGACGAAGGCGTCGTCTGTCCGGTCGACCTGCCCGCCGAACGCCTCGACGGCACGGGCCGTCGCACGGGTGTCCGCAGAGTCGAGCGGGGCACGCACCCGGGCGCCGTCGGCGTAGCCGGCTGCGAGCAGGGCGCGGTGCGTGTAACTCTTCGACGGAGGCGCCCGGGCAGTCCCGCGGACGCGCGACGGAGTGACGGTGACGTTCACATCCGCCCGGTCCGCCCCCTCACCAATCAGACTACCGGACGCGGCGGCGGTATGCATTTATTCGGGCCGCCCCGACGCGGCGTATGGACCCCGATTTCTCGCAGCTCGACACGTATCTCGCCGAGGGCGACTTTGACGGCTATCTCGTGCAGGCCGATGAGTCGGACGCCAACCAGCGGTATCTCTCCGGCTTTACCGCCCCTGACCCGTTCACGACACTGTACGACGGCGAGGTCCACCTGTTGGTCAGCCCGCTCGAATACGGGCGGGCGGTCCGCGAGGCGCGGGCGGCCACCGTCGAGCGAGGCGAGGACTACGACGCCCAGGCGAACGCCGAGGAGTACGGCGACATCGAAGGGGGCCACCGGACGCTGGCAGCATTCTGTCGCGCCTATGATGCCGAGTCGGTCGCTGTGCCCGAGTCGTTCCCGGTCGGCGTCGCGGACGGCCTCCGCGAGCAGGGCCTCGCCGTGACGGCGGACAATGAGGGTGTCATCGAGCAGATCCGCTCGGTGAAACAGCCCGAAGAGATTCAGCATATGCAGGCGGCCCAGGCGGCCAACGAGCGAGCGATGCGGACAGCCGAGGAACTGCTTGCGGCGGCCGATGTCGGCCCAGACGGGACGCTCCGGTACGACGGGGCAGCGCTGACCAGCGAGCGAGTGAAAGAAGAAATCGAGGTGTCGCTGCTGCGGGACGGCTACGCGCTCGACACGACCATCGTAGCCTGCGGTGCGGACGCCGCTGACCCTCACGACCGCGGCTCCGGGCCGTTACAGGCCGACGAGTCAATCATCGTCGATATCTTCCCCCGGTCGAAGGAGACGGGCTATTATGCCGATATGACACGCACGTTCGTGAAGGGAGAGCCGACCGAGACAATCCGCGAATGGTACAACCTGACACAGGAGGCGAAGGCGGCCGCGCTCGACGTGTTGGAGGCGGGCATCTCCGGCAGCGAGGTCCACGACGCTGTCTGTGACGTCTACGAGGCAGCCGGACTGGCCACCCTCCGGGACGACCCGGAGGCGGAGACGGGCTTCATCCACTCCACGGGCCACGGTGTCGGCCTCGATATCCACGAGTACCCCCGGGTGTCAACGACCGAGAACGAACTAGAGGGGGGGATGGTCGTCACCATCGAACCCGGGCTATACGACCCCGAGGTGGGCGGCGTCCGCATCGAAGACATCGTTGTCGTCCGGGAGGACGGCTACGAGAACTACACGGACTACCCCGAAGAGCTGGTCGTCTAGCTGGAGGCGAACCCGACTTCTTTTGCGGGCCGGCGGCCAACCCCGACCCATGCACGTACTCGTCGTCGGGAGCGGCGCGATGGGCCGGTGGCTGGCCAGTCTGCTGGCCGATGCCGGTCACACCGTCGCGCTGGCGGACGCCGAGCCGGAACGGGCGCAGGCGGCGGCGGCCGACCTGGACCTCGCGGTCGACACAGGCGGCGACTACGACCTTCTATCGTTAGCTGTGCCGATGTCCGCCGTCGACGCGGCCGCAAGCGAGCACGCCGGCCGCGCGGACGCCGTCGTCGACGTCACCGGCGAGATGCGGGACACGACTGCTGCCATCCGCGCGGCGTTTCCCGATGCCGAACGACTCTCGACTCACCCGCTGTTCGCGCCCGCGAACGCCCCCGGTACCGTCGCCGTCGTTCCCGACACGCCCGGTGAGCGGACTGACGCCGTCCTCGACGCGCTGGTCGCCGCCGGCAACACTCTCCACGAGACGACCGCCGCCGACCACGACCAGGCGATGGAGACGGTCCAGGCGAAGACCCACGCCGCGGTACTCGCGTACGCACTGGCCGCCGAGGAGGTGGCCGAACCGTTCCATACACCCGTCTCCGGCCCACTTGCGGACCTCGTGGAGACGGTGACGACCGGCGAGGCCGATGTCTACCGCGAGATACAGGCGCGGTTCGATGGCGCCGACGAGTTGGCCACGGCGGCCCGCCGCATCGCCGCCGCCGACGGCGACGCGTTCGCGGCACTGTTCGAGGAGGCCCGCCAGTGAACGAGACACAGCGGCAGGCTGTCCTCGACAATGCCCGCTATCTCCGGGGCGTCCGGCCGGTCGATCCCGAGGAAATCTGGGAGTACGTCGAGGGCCGCCCCCATCCGGCGGTCGTCAGACAGGTGCTCCGCGAGTCGGCCGTCGAGTTGGGCCTCCGAGAGCGCGACGACGGCCAGTTCGTCCCCGTCGCGGACGAACCTGCAGACGTGGCGTTCGACGGTGTCGAGCAGTTCCCCGAGACGTATGGACGCGAGCTGGAGGCACTCCTCGTCGACGAATACGGTCCGGACTGGCCCGAGGGTGAGTCGGGTGACCGACTCCGGGCGGCGATCCGTGAACTGAAGGCCGATTACTTCGCCGGGAGCGATGTTGAGTACGACCGCGAGACGGCGCTCGGCTACGCACTGTACCATCTTCCGGATAACTACGCCGTCACCCAGTATGTGCTCGCGCGACTCGCACGCCGGAACCTGCTTCCCCGCCGGTTGCGCGTCCTGGAGGTGGGCGCCGGCGTGGGCGGACCGATGCTCGGCGTCCATGACCTGCTGCCCGACACGACAGTCGTGGACTACCACGCCGTCGAGCCGTCGGCTGCCGCCGACATCTTCACTGCGCTGGCCGAGATGACCCGCACGGGGTTCCGGCCGACGCTCCACCGCGAAACCGCCCAGGCGCACGACCCAGCCGGCGAGTTCGACATCGTGCTGTTCGCGAACGTGCTCTCGGAACTTGCCGACCCGGTCGCTGTTGCCGACCGATATATGGATGCCGTCGCGGCTGATGGGTCACTGGTTGCCGTGGCGCCGGCCGACCGCGAGGCGGCCATCGGTCTCCGAGAGACGGAACGGCGCCTCGAGGCGCGGGGCTACGGCGTCTGGGGGCCCCAGGTCCGGCTCTGGCCGGATGCGCGCCCATCGGACCGCGGGTGGACGTTCGATGTGCAGCCAGATCTGATGGTACCCGAGTTCCAGCGAGTGCTCGACGAGGCAGCCGGTGATGAAGGCGAGTTCCGCAACGTCGACGTTCAGTACGCCTTCGGCGTGCTTCGCCACGACGACCGCGCGATGCTGTCGGTCGACCCCTCGCCAGACCGATTCGCGCGGCTGGCCGACAGCGAGCACCACGTCTCCAAGCGGGTGGACCTGTTGGCGGTGAAGCTGTCGGCGAATCTCGCCGACGAGGGGAACCCGCTGTTCAAGGTGAGCGACGGCTCCGAGTCGGTCGACCACTACGCCGTCCTCACACGGCCGTCACCGTTGAACGCCGACCTCCAGAGGGCCGACTACGGCGACCTCCTCGTGTTCGAGAACGTCCTCGTGCTGTGGAATGACGATGAGGAGTCGTACAATCTCGTCGTCGACGAGGAGACGCTCATCGACCGGGCGGCCGCTTGAGTCGGCGAGGGGACGTAGCCTTATCCGCCGGCCGGCCCTGACGCCGATATGGATGTTCTGCTCACGAATGACGACGGCATCGACGCCGAGGGGTTGGGGGTACTCTACGACGCGCTGGCGGCTGTCGACGGCCTCGACGTGACGGCCGTCGCCCCCGCAGACGACCAGTCGGCGGTCGGCCGGGCGGTGAGCCACGAGGTCGACCTCGTGGAGCACGAACTCGGCTACGCCGTCGAGGGGACGCCTGCCGATTGTATCGTTGCGGCTGTGGGCGCACTCGACACGTCGCCGGATCTGGTCGTCTCCGGCTGTAACCGTGGTGCGAACCTCGGTGAGTACGTGCTCGGCCGCTCGGGGACCGTCTCGGCGGCTGTCGAGGCAGCGTTCTTCGATATCCCTGCGATTGCTGTCTCGCTGTACGTGCCCGCCGCGGAGGACCTCGACTTCGCCGAGTTCGAGCCGGATGGCGGCGCCTACGCAGAGGCGGCCCGCGCAACCCGCTATCTCGCTGACCACGCCGTCGGCGCGGGGGTCTTCGAGCGGGCTGACTATCTCAACGTCAACTGTCCGGTCCCCGGCGACGAGCCCGCTCCGATGGTCGTCACCCGGCCCAGCCACGTCTACGATATGGGGGCGGAACGGGACGGCGACACCGTCCACATCGTCGACCGCATCTGGGAGCGGATGGCCGCCGGCGACGTCCCCGATCCGGAAGGGACCGACCGCCGGGCCGTGATGGAGGGTGCCATCTCCGTCTCGCCGCTGACGGCCCCCCACACGACCGAGCGGCATGACGCGCTGGACGGGTTAACCGCCGGGTACGACGACGCCGCCCGGTGAGCACGCATCATTTGCCGCTGGTTGAGCATCCTTCAGCACGGTCTGGGTACCCTCGATATGGTTACTGACACTGTCGTCGACCTTCTCGCCGGCAACGAGATTCACGCCGGCGAGTTCGCTGACCGGTTCGACGACCTGCAGGCCGGCCAGCAGCCGGAGGCGGTCACTATCTCCTGCTCGGACTCGCGGGTGCTCCACGATCGAATGTGGGACAACGACACCCCCGGCCGCCTGTTCACCTGCGGCAATATCGGCAACCGGGTCGTCCAGCAGACGGCGACAGGTGAGACCGTCTCTGGAGACGTCCTCTATCCGCTCGAACACACAGGCACAGAGACAGCAATCATCGTCGGGCACACTGGCTGTGGCGCCGTCACCGCCACGTACGACGCACTCACCGCCGAGACAGATGTCGCGCAGCCGCCCGGGATCGAGCACTGTATCAACCTGTTGCGGCCTCACCTCGCCCCCGGTGTCGACCAGCTGCCGAGTGACCTCGACCGGGCAGCGGCCATCAACCATCTCGTCGAGTACAATGTCGACCAGCAGGTGCGGGCGCTGGTGACAGCCGAGGAGGTGGCCGACGACGTGACCGTCGTCGGAGCGGTGTACGATTTTCAGGATATCTACGGCGGTCGACGCGGCGAGGTCCACATCATTAACGTGGGCGGTGAGCGAGACCCCTCGAGTCTCCGGAACGCACACCCGGAGATCGTCGATCGTATCACGCGGCTGTGGCCCTACTAATCGTCGGCGTGTGACTCCTCAGGCGTGAACGTGACGCCGGCAATCTCCACCTCGTCGGGCACATCAGCTGTGTCGTGGGTGCCCACCGGCGGGCGGTTCACCTCGGCAGCCGGTGACGCCGTGAGGTCCGTCTGGTCGTCGAGTTCGGCCATCTCGCCGTCACCGTCGCGGGCATCCTGGTCGATGCGCATCGAGCAAAACTCTACGCCACACATCGAACAGAAGCGCGCCTCCTTGTAGTTGTCACCCGGCAGTGTCTGGTCGTGATACGCGCGGGCTCGCTCGGGGTCCAACGCGAGTTCGAACTGCCGGCGCCAGTCGAATTCGTAACGAGCCTCCGAGAGTGCGTCATCCCAGTCGCGAGCGCCCGGGCGCCCGGTTGCGACGTCGGCCGCGTGAGCAGCGATGCGGTAGGCCGCCAGCCCGTCGCGGACGTCCGCTTGCTCGGGCAGACCGAGATGCTCCTTTGGCGTCACATAACAGAGCATCGCGGCGCCGGCTCGGGCAGCCTCCGTCGCGCCGATAGCGCTGGTGATGTGGTCGTAGCCCGGCGCCACGTCTGTCACCAGCGGCCCGAGGACGTAGAACGGTGCGCCGTCGCAGAGTGTCTGCTGGCGGTCGACGTTTTCGGCAATCTGGTCCATCGGGACGTGGCCCGGTCCCTCGACCATCACCTGCACGTCGTGGTCCCAGGCGATACGGGTGAGTTCGCCCAGCGTCTCCAGCTCGGCGAACTGAGCCTCGTCGCCGGCGTCGGCCAGACAGCCTGGCCGGAGGCCGTCCCCCAGCGAGAAGGTGACATCGTGCTCGGCGAATATCTCGCAGATGTCCTCGAAGGCACTGTACAACGGATTCTGGGCGGCGTGCTCTTCCATCCAGCCGGCGAGCAGAGAGCCGCCTCGTGAGACGATGCCCGTCTTGCGGCCGTCCGTCAGCGGCAGATGTTCGAGGAGGATGCCCGCGTGAATCGTCATGTAGTCGACGCCCTGCTGGGCCTGTTTTTCGATGACGTCCAGCAGCAACTCCTGCGTGAGGTCGGCCGGCTCGGCGACGTGCTTGATTGCCTCGTAGATGGGGACTGTCCCGACAGGCACCGGCGAGTGGGCGAGATTGGCCTCGCGAATCGTGTCCAGGTTCTCACCCGTCGAGAGATCCATTACGGTGTCTGCGCCGTAGTGGACGGCTGTGTGTAGTTTCTCGAGTTCGCCCTCGAGGTCGCTTGTTGTCTCGCTCGTGCCGATGTTCGCGTTCACCTTCGTCGCGAACTCCCGGCCGATGATCATTGGGTCCAGTGTGTCGTGGGCGTGATTGTTTGGGATGACGGCCTGGCCCGACGCGACCTGCTCGCGGACAAATTCGGGGTCCCGGTGTTCTCGCTCGGCGACCCGCTTCATCGCAGGGGTGACCTCACCGGCTCGGGCACGCTGGAGCTGTGTCTCCGGCATATCACTAACTAATACCACTGCATAATATATCCTGCGGCCCGCCTCTCTCCGGATACACACGGCGAGGACCTCGAGCCGCGACGCTGTGGTGGTTTGCAGGCGTTTCGTCGGGCAGAAGCACGCGTGACATCTCCCCCCTCAACGGGCTGCGGTGGGCGCCCGCGCACCACGTCTCAGTTGATGTCGAGTACCTCAAGCTCGACGTGGAGTGTCTTTCCAGCGAGTTCGTGGTTGAAGTCGACCTCGACGGCCTCGTCCGTGATGGCCGTCACATCGCCGTGGAGCCCATTCTGCGCCTCGACGTGGGCGCCAATCTCCGGTGGGCGACCAACCATCTCCTCGAACTCGGTGGGCGTGTATGTCCGCACGCGATCCGGATCGTAGGCGCCGTAGGCCGCCTCTGGTGGAACGGTGACCGTCGTCTCCGTTCCCACCTCGAGGCCGATGACCGCCGTCTCGAGCCCCGGTATCACCTCGTCGTGTCCGACCCGGAAGGTGAGAGGTGTCGCCTCTGAGGCCGCCTCCGAGGCCGCCAGTCCGTGAGCTGCCGCGACGGCCGGGTCAGACGTAGCGAACACGGTACCATCCTCGAACCGACCGGTGTACGCAAGCTGTACTCTGTCGCCGTCTGCGACTGTGGGCTCGCTCATCGCCGAATTTCGGTGGGCCGCGTCCTGTCCGATTCGACCGACTCGTCGGGTGGGCTGGTCGGAATCACTGGCGGAGGTCGTAGAGCCGCCGGAACGCAGTCGGCGGGAAGCGAAGTTCGACGCGACTCGGTGGACGGCCTTTGCCGTCGTGGTCGGTCGACTGAACCCGCTCGACGACGCCGACCTCTGCCATCTCGTAGAGGAACCGCTTGACTGTCCCGCGGGTGAGGTCGACCGACGGACGACTGCTGATGGCTTCGGTGGTCGCCGTCACGGATTGGCGGTCCGTCTCGTCGAGATCGACGAGTTCGCGCAACACGAGTTGCTTGTTCGCCGGAAGAGCAAGCACCCGGCCTAACGAGACACTCGGGCATGGGATCTCCGCGAATGCCGTCGCGACGTCCTCGTCGGTGAGCCGCGTTCGGGACGCTGCCCTGGCGGTGTCAGCGGCGACGAACAGCGCCGCGAGCGCGTCGTGGGCATTCCCGTCGGCCCACTCAGCGATGTCGCGAACGAGGTCGTGGTCGAGCGCCCCTCGTGTGAGTCCCTCCGATGCCCGGGTCATCAGCACGTCGACAAGCATCTGGCGCTGGTATCGGTTGATGCGGACCGATGTGGCAGTGTACTCGGTTAGCGGAACCGCCTCGGGAGTCTCCCGGCCGATGGCCAGCCAGCTCACCTTGCTTGGAAGCCCGGCCAGGAGGTCGACGAGCGTCTCCGTGTCGGTCGTGTCCGGCTCGCCGACGTGGTCGATTGCAACGACGACACCGGTTCGCGAGTCGGCGAGCACCTCGTGGATTCGGCTCCGGAGGTCGCCCGTGCTGACGCCGTGTTCCGGCACCGGGTCCTCGACGAGGGCGTCGAGAATCTCTCGGTAGAACGCAAACTCGCTTGTCGTCATCCGGAGATCGACGTAGACGAAGCCAGGCGCGGTCGGAGACGCTGCGCGGGTGCTCGTGTGGATGACCGACCGTGTCTCGGTCGACAGTTGCTGAAGGTGGGAGAACAGCGAGATGACGATAGCGGACTTGCCGCTCCCAGGTGGCCCGTGTACGTACGCGTTCGGCGGGAGGGTGCCGTCGAAGACCGGATCGAGGATGTCGAGGAGCCGCTCGAAGGCGGGCCCTCTGTTCGACGGTTCATCTGTGTGGGCGACGGGTGACAGCGCGTCGTAGTTCTCCACTATTCGGGGGCCGGTGTCCCGTCGTTGTCGTCGTTTAATGCGCGCGTCGATGTCCATGGTATGGCGCTATGATTGTTATCGGAGGTACAGTGCACACGATAAAAAGGCCGTGGGTGTCGGAGGGCGGTGCTACAGACCGGGGAGCGGCTGCGGTCGGCCGCATGCCGTGAAGGGGGACCACTGACGTGGGCGGCTGGTCAGAGGTAGCCGGCGTTCGGTAACACCCCTGCGATTGCCAGAATCCCGACGACGAGCATCGCGAGTGCGATAGCCATCGCGGGCGGGTCGACGTGGGTTCCCGAGTGCGAGTAGAACATCCGCTGTGTTACCTCACCGAGGAGCCCGCTGATGGCACCGAAGAGGCCGGCAGCGACCAGCGCGACGACTGGACCCGAGGTGGGCAGGAAGACCACTGCCCCCACGGCACCGATGAGGGTGATGTGGTGGGTGACGGGAATCTTCTCGACGCCCAACTGAAGGAACAGCAGGCTCATCGCCGAGATGGCGTAGCCGAGGAAGATGCTCCCCGTCTTGATGTAGATGTAGCCGGCAAGCACGCCGCCGACGAGCCCGATCGTCGCGACCCCCGGCCACTTGTACTGGTGAGGGAGCCACGGTTCGGTCGTCAGCCGCTCTGCCTGGACGCCCCCGTCAGTCACGGTCCGCATCTCCTCGCGCTCGAAGGGAGACATGTCGAGGATGTTCGAGCCGCTGACCTGGCCGACGAGCGGGTAGCCGAAGGCCACTCGGGCGAGGAACGCCGTCGCCACGACCGACATCGCAATCGTGTCGATCAGGCCCGTCCCGCCCACAGCGAGGACAGCTGCACCAACCTGGCTGATGAGCATCCCAACGAAGCCGAACACCGCCCCCACTGCGAGGATGTCCGGCTTGGTCCCGAATGCGTACAGGATGTTCTTCCCGAAGTGGTAGTCCCAATCGTTAGGCTCCATCTCGGGGTACTTTTTGCCCGCGTACGCAGAGGCGGCGACACCGCCGGCGAAGGCGATATGCGGCCCGGTAATCGCACCGAACCCGAGGACGCCCGTCACTCCGGCTGCGAGTTCGCCGGGGTTGATCGCACTCACTGCACCGCCCAGTTCACGCTGTAGGATTCCGAGCCCCTCGCCGAGGAAGACGACGAATCCGGTGAAAATGAACGCTGGGAGGGCGCCGATAGCCGCGCCAAAGGCGCCGCCGGCCAGTGCCGTGATGGCCAGCAGGATGAACGCCTCCCACTCCATTCCGATGACCGGAACTTGGAGGATGAAGTCGTACATGCTTACTCCTCCTCCTCCTGTGCCCAGTTGAGAGAGCGCTCGACGGCATCGTCCCACCGACTGTACATCCTGTCGGCGTCCGAACTGTCCATCTCGGGGGCGAACTGGCGGTCAACCTGCCAGTTAGACCGGAGTTCGTCGACGGTATCCCAGTAGCCGACAGCCAGCCCTGCAGCGTATGCGGAGCCCAGTGCCGTCGTCTCGTCGACTTCGGGCCGAGCAATATCTGTCTGGATGATATCCGATTGAAGCTGGCACAGGAAGTCGTTCTTGACTGCGCCGCCGTCGACCCGCAGCGTCGCCGTCTCGACACCGGAGTCTGCCTCCATCGCCTCCGCAATATCACGCGTCTGGTAGGCAATCGATTCCAGCGTCGCGCGAACCAGATGTTCCTTGCGAGTGCCGCGGGTCATCCCGACGATGGTGCCGCGGGCGCGCCCATCCCAGTGCGGCGCCCCAAGCCCGGTGAATGCCGGGACAACGTAGACGCCTTCAGTGGAGTCGACAGAGCTGGCAAGTTCGGCCGTCTGAGCAGCGTTCTTGATGAGGTCAACGTCTTCCAGCCACTCGATGGCCGCCCCGGTGACGAAGATCGACCCCTCGAGCGCGTACTGGACCGGCTCGCCAGACATCTGGAACCCGATGGTCGTCAACAACCCGTGATCAGACGACACGGCCTCGCTACCCGTGTTCATCAGGTAGAAAGAGCCCGTACCGTAGGTGTTCTTCGCGTCGCCAGCGTCGAAACACGTCTGCCCGAACAGTGCCGCCTGCTGGTCGCCCAGCGCGCCCGCCACGGGCACCTCGGCGCCGAGGAAGCCGTCCGGGTCGGTGTGACCGTACAACTCTTCGTCAGACGAGGGCCGCACCTCCGGAAGCATTGCCTCAGGCACGTCGAACTCCTCGAGGAGTTCTGGGTCCCACGAGAGCCCCTCGATGTCGTACAGCATGGTCCGAGAGGCATTCGTGACATCTGTGATGTGGTTGCCGGTCAGGTTGTAGATGAGCCACGCGTCGATCGTGCCCATCAGCAATTCACCGTCCCGGGCACGGTCGCGGAGGTCACGCGAGCGGCTACTCTCCAGTTTCAGTGGCTCGGCGTTGTCGAGAATCCACTCCGTCTTGGTCGCCGAGAAGTACGCGTCCGCCTCGAGACCGGTCTTTTCGCGAATCTCTTCGACCTTGCCGGCGGCCTCAAGCTCCTCCACGCGGTCCGTGGTCCGGCGATCCTGCCAGACCAGGGCATTGTGGACCGGACGACCGCTGTCGGCATCCCAGACGACGGTGGTCTCCCGCTGGTTGGTGATACCGAGGGCCGCGAGCTGCTCTGCGTCGATTGCTGCATCTCTGAGGCCAGCTTGAACGACATCTTTCGTGTTCTCCCAGATTTCCATGGGGTCGTGCTCGACCCAGCCGGGTTCCGGGTAGATCTGTTCGTGTTGTTCGTAGGCGTTGGCGACGACTTGCCCGTCGTGATCGAAGATCATGAAACGGGTGCCGGTCGTCCCCTGATCGATAGCGCCGACGTATGTGCTTGGCATGGTGTGTCCTCTCCGTCCGGCGGCAGTTTACTGATGGGGCCGCCTTGCCGATGAACAATAGACCGGCCCACAATAAATGTTACCCACACTCACACTTTTGGCGGTAAAGTCGCGATTCTGGTCGTGAGACGCTAATATTCATCTCCACTAAGGTGATACTTCGGGGTGGCGGGCGCTTTGGTACCGGGTTGAGTTGCCATAGTGGCGACACGCTCAGGATGCCAGTCGGGCCGCCCAATCGGTCGGACACGCGTTCCCGGCCGCCACTGCTTCTGTCCAGAGTAGCAAGCCGCTCCGTGCCAGGCGGAATCCCTGTCAGCATCTGTAGGGCCGACATAGCGGCTCTCGGGCCCGAAACAGCCGAGGTGGGCTGGCGCGCGGCTGCTGACTGGTCGCACGGTTTGCTGCCCAGTCGGCCGCACAACACGGCCTGTCTCCCGGTCGCTGCGGAGAGAGTCTAATTTACTAGCCACTCGGGACTACCGATGAAATGAAGTGGGTCCGCTCGAATGTGACGACCACACATGGTGTCGCCACCACACGTCGCCGTCATCGGCGGCGGGTCGACCGGGACGGGCATCGCCCGTGATCTCTCGATGCGCGGGCTCGACGTGACGCTCGTCGAGCAGGGGAATCTCACCCACGGCACGACAGGCCGGATGCACGGACTGTTACACAGCGGTGGCCGCTACGCGGTCGCCGACCAGGCGAGCGCCACGGAGTGTATCGAAGAGAACCGCGTCCTCCGAGATATCGCAGCCCACTGTGTCGAAATGACTGGCGGGCTGTTCGTCAAACGGCCCGAAGACTCCGAGGCCTACTTCGAGAAGAAGTTACGCGGCTGTGCCGCCTGTGACATCCCCGCGGAGGTCGTCTCTGCCGAGGAGGCTCGGGCGATGGAGCCACACCTGGCAACGGACATCGACAAGGCCATTTCGGTGCCGGATGGCGCTGTCGACCCGTTCCGGCTGGTGGTAGCCAACGCCGCGAGCGCACAAGAGCACGGCGCGCGGATCGAGACCCACTCGGAGGTGACCGACCTGGTCGTCGAGGATGGCGAGGTCGTGGGCCTCACCGTCGACCACGCGTCGGGGGCCGGGCGTCGCGTCCACGGCACCGAAGGGGGTACCGAGACGATTCGGACCGACTACGTCGTCAACGCCACAGGGGCCTGGGCCGGACGTATCGGCGATATGGCCGGCGTCGACATCGAGGTCCGCCCGTCGAAAGGTGTGATGACGGTCATGAACTCTCGACAGGTCGATACCGTCATCAATCGCTGTCGGCCGAAAGGCGACGCGGATATCATCGTGCCCCACGAGACCACCTGCATCCTCGGAACCACCGACGAAGAGGTCGACGACCCCGAGGACTATCCTGAGGAGCAGTGGGAGGTCGACGCGATGCTGGACACGCTCTCCGAGCTGGTGCCGATGCTCGCGGACGCCCGCACAATCCGGTCGTTCTGGGGCGTCAGACCACTCTACGAGCCGCCGGATGTGGGCAGCGATGACCCGACGGACATCACGCGGGATTACTTCCTGCTGGACCATGCCGAACGGGACGGCCTCGCTGGCATGACGAGCATCGTTGGCGGGAAGTTCACTACCTACCGGATGATGGGCGAGGAGATTAGTGACCACGTCTGCGAGAAGTTCGGCATCGATGCGGCCTGTCGGACGGCTGACGTGCCGCTGCCGGGCAGCCAGGAGTTCTCCGTGCTTCGCGATTACATGGATGAGTTTGGACTCCGGTCGCCGGTCGGCCGCCGAAGCGTCGAACGGCTCGGCTCTCGGGCCGAGGAGGTCCTGCAAACTGACGGCCCGAATCCTGTGGTCTGCGGCTGTGAGGGCGTGACGCGCGCGGAGATCCAGGATGCTATCGCCCAGTCGGGGTCGGATCTCAATGCCGTCCGCATTCGGACCCGCGCCTCCATGGGGAACTGTCAGGGCGGGTTCTGCTGTCACCGGCTGGCGAGTGAACTCCACGAGAGCTACGACGAAGTGACGACCCGGTCGGCCTGGGATGAACTACTGACAGAACGCTGGACCGGCCAGCGTCACGCACTCTGGGGCGAACAACTCTCACAGGCGATGCTGAATTACGCGCTCCAGGCGACGACGCAGAACCGCGACCGCGATCCCGCTGACGGCGACCCGGTCGAGTTCGACGCCTTCGATAGCGGCCCTAATCGGTCGGGCGGACAGGCGCCCACGGGCGTAGCGACCGACGGGGGTGGCGACCGTGGCGATTGACTCGGACGTACTCGTGATTGGTGGCGGGCTCGCCGGCCTCACGAGCGCGCTGGCAGCGGCGCGGGCCGGCGCAGACGTCCGGCTGGTCTCCTACAAGCAGAGCACCCTCAGAAACGCCTCAGGGCTGATCGACCTGCTCGGCTACACGCCTACCGGCGATGGCCCGCTTGTCGACCCCTACGCGGCGATTCCGGAGTTGCCGGATGAACACCCTTACCAGACGGTCGACATCGAGGGGGTCCGACAGGCGATGGCGCTGTTCGACGATGCGGTTCCGAACTACCGGGGCGGACACACCGACGAGAACGCGCTCGTGCCCACACACGGCGGCACGGTCAAACCGACCGCACGCTACCCCGCCGGGGCCAGCGCCGGGCTGGCCAGCGACACCCGCGACGCGCTGCTGGTTGGCTTCGAGTCGCTGGTCGATTTCGATGCCGCCCATGTCGCCGCCCATCTCCGGGCGGCCGAGGTTCCCTTTGGGGTTCGGGGTGTCACGCTCTCGTTCCCCGGCGACCTCAAGGCGGACGCTGCGGTCACCAGATATGCGAAGCTGCTCGACACGGACGGCGATGTCACCGTCGACGGCCAGCCCCGCCCGGTCCGGGACGCGCTGGCGCGACGCGTCGCCGCACACTTGGACGGTGAGGGCCGGGTCGGCTTCCCGGCGGTCCTCGGTGACGACCATCCCGGGGAGGTCCGGGCTGCGCTGCGCGAGCGGCTCGGCGCCGACGTGTTCGAAGTGCCGATGGGCCCGCCGTCGCTTCCGGGCCTCCGGCTCGAGGATGCCCTGTTTGCAGCGCTGGCCGAGGCGGGCGGTCGTTACGAGACCGGCAATCCCGTCGTTGACTACGATGGGACCGACCGGATCGAGACCGTCTACATCGAGAAGAACGGCGCCCGTATCCCGAATACCGCCAACCAGTACATCCTCGCGACCGGCGGGCTGGTGGGCAAGGGTCTCGAATCCGACCGCGAACGCGTCTACGAACCCGTATTCGACTGCCCGGTCGACCACGCGACTGACCGCTACGAGTGGTTCGAGGCGGAGCCGTTCGGTGATCACGCGTTCGCTCAGTTCGGGCTCGCGACGGACGACGACCTCAGACCGACCGACACGACGGGTACGGTCGAGTTTTCGAACCTGCGAGCCGCCGGGTCGGTGCTTGGCGGGTACGACTTCGCTGCCGAGAAATCCGGCGCCGGCGTCTCCATCGCGACCGGCTATGCCGCTGGCCAGCAGGCCGCGGCGGAGGCACAATGAGCGACGCCGACGCGCCGCCCGAGTTCGATCCTGCGGCGCCCAATACCGGCGAGTCGTTCGAGCCTGTCGACGTGTTCCCCGACAGCGACGACTTCGACCTCCGGCCGGGGTCCGACTCCTGTTACAAGTGTTCGACCTGCGATACGAACTGCCCGGTCGCGGCCGTCGACGACGACTTCCCCGGCCCGAAGTTCCAGGGCCCCGAACAGTGGCGGCTCAAACAGTCCGACGACGACCATACCGTCGACGAGTCGGTGATGGACTGTTCGAACTGTATGCGGTGTGATAACGCCTGTCCGTCAGGTGTCCCGCTCTCGCAGATGCACAACACCGCCCGGGGCGAGTATGTCAGCGAGGAGATGTCGAAACGCTCCATCAAGTACTGGCGCAACCGGCTGCTCGCGAACTACCGGACGTCAGCGTGGCTGGCGAGCAAGGTCCCCCGGGTTGCGAACGCCGCGATGAACTTCGGGCCGGCCCGGTGGCTGCTGGAGAAGACGATGGGCATCACCAGTGAACGCGAGTTCCCTGCCTTCGCAACGGAGACCTTCCGGGAGTGGTGGACCCGTCGGGGTGGTGCGGCAGCCTCGCGAGAGCGAGCCGCAGAGCAGCGCGACCGCCGGGGAGAGCCAGACGCAGACAAACGCGTCGCCTACTTCCACGGCTGTTATGCCAACTACAACACCCCCGAGGTCGGTAAAGCGATGGTTCGCGTCTTCGAGCACTTCGGTTACGAGGTGGTGGTGCCCGAGCAGAAGTGTTCCGGGACACCGATGTTCGCGAACGGCATGCTTGCCGACGCGCGGCGCCACGCCGAAATCAACATCTCGTCGATGGCAGACCTCGTCGACCAGGGGTACGATGCCATCGCCTCCTGTACCTCCTGTTCGATGGCACTCCGCCAGGAGTACCCCGAGCTGTTCGACATCGAGGGAATCGATGATGTCGCGTCCCACACGTTCGAGGCCGTCGAGTATCTCCGGATTCACGAGGACGTTCGTGAGGAGATCGCCGCTGCCGACGTCGATGACGAACTCGCCGCGGAGTTCGCCTACCACGCGCCGTGTCACGCCCGCAACCAGGGACTCGACCGGCAGGCCGTCGAGTTGTTCGGCGACCTTGAGGGAGTCACCGTTGAGGATGTCGGCGACTCCTGTTCGGGCATCTCCGGCACCTACGGCTGGAAGACCGAAAAGTACGATACGTCGATGGCTATCGGTGACGAGATGTTCGACCACATGGAAGCCGCAGAGGGAGAGACGGGCATGACGGAGTGTCCGACCTGTGCCATGCAGATGGAACACGGCACGGGCTACGACATCCGCCATCCGCTCGAATTGCTCGAGGCGGCGGTGGTCGGATGAGCCGTTGCCGGCGCCCGGCGGCCCCCCCGACGAGGGCGAACGCGGGGTGCGGCTGACCGTGCAACTCGCACTCATCGCGCACGATGACAAGAAGTCGGCGATGATGGAGTGGGCCGAGGAGCACGAGACACTGCTTCACGAGCAGACGCTCATCGCGACCGGCACCACCGGCGGGCGACTGATTGAGGAGGTCGGGCTGGAGGTCACGCGGATGGCATCGGGCCCGCTCGGCGGCGACCTGATGATTGGTGCGGCGGTTGTGACCGGCGAGTGTGATGCTGTTGTCTTCTTCCGTGACCCGATGACGGCTCAGCCGCACGAACCCGATATCAGCGCGCTCCTGCGCATCTGTGATGTCCACGGCATTCCGTTAGCGACGAATCGCGCGAGTGCGACCGCGCTGCTGGCCGGCCTCACGGCGAGCGAATCGAGGTGAGCACCACCACGCTTGGCCCTGCAAACGAGCACGCCCAGTGTTTGCTGCGGTCAAGGCGGTGATGGCTCGGGGACTCGTCCCAAGGTGGTTTTCTCCCCGGAATCGCGACGGGCTGCCGTCCCACAGCGTTCGGCGGTACGACAGCGAGAGCGGGGCGAAAGCCTACACCTCAGGGGCGGGAGGAGGTTAACGACTCTCTCGCTGTTCCACTTTGTTCAGGTTCTCGACTGGTGTAACAGATTCCGAGTAAATTGCCGCTTTCTTCGCTGCCGCCGGGTCGAACGTCACTTTGATCACTCCGCAGGGAGCCGAACCTTCTTGTGTAGTACTAATGTACTACAAGACATGGCTCAGTCCGACACCGCTGCCGACGGAAACGACGAAAAGGTCAACCTTCGCCTTCCGAAGGATTTCCTTGCCGACCTGGACGAGCGGTGGCAGGAACAGGGATACAACTCGCGCTCGGAGTTCATGCGCGAGGCCCTGCGCGACGCGGTGTACGGGACGCGCCTCTCGAAGCGGGCACTCGAAGACTTACTGGAAAGTGAGCGGCAGTTCGACGAAGGTGAGACGGTGAGCGCAGAGCAGGCCCGCGAGCGATTCGGTACGGATGAGTGACGATGAGTGGACGTGGGAACTCTCCAAGCGAGCGGCTGGCGGGCTCGAAGCACTAGACGCCGAAACACAGCAGCGAATCCTAGATAAAGCTCAACGACGTAGTGTCGGACGAGTTCCGTGAGCCGCCGGACTTCGCCAAGCCGTTGACCGGCGCGAAGCCGTGGCAGTCGTTGCGGGTCGGTAATTACCGGATTATTGTGCAGTTCGACCGCGAAACACGAGTGATGCAGGCCGGCGCAGTTGGCCATCGTTCGTCCATCTATGACGAGTTCCCCTGATGGTGCTTCAGAGTCACTGTGCTTTGGAACTGTAACGTCGTTCATCGACCCGGAATATGAGAAAGCTAACCGAAGGGATTTGTATCTAAGCGGCAGATATACAGCCTAAAACGCCCATTTCTGACTACCTGCTCTCCCTTTGCTCCACTTTGTTCAGTTCGATGAGGAGTCGGAAGACAGCCTTGACCAGATTCGAGTCGACGCCGAACCGCTCGGCGTTTTCGCCCGCCCGTTCCATCACGGCTGCCTCCTGACTCTCGTCGGTCGTCGGGATGCCGCGGTCGCGTTTGACCGCGGCGATTGACTCGGCGACATAGGTGCGCTGGGCGATCAGTTCGACGATTTCGTGGTCGATACTCCGGATTTCCTCACGCAACTCGTCGAGCTCCATCTCCTCGACGTTCACGTCGGTCGTGCTCCCTCGGTCTGTGTCGTCGTGAGCCATGTGGTACCCTCGTAGTCGTTCCAGTGATCGCGAGCCGCGGTGACGGCCGCCCGCTCGCCAACGGCGACGTAGCTGGGCCCGGTGCCCGACAGCGAGACGCCTGCCACCTCGGGGAGCGCAGCGACCATCGGCTCTGTGTCGAAGTCCAGCGCCGCACAGAAGGCGAACCCGTTGACGGTCATCGCCTCGCCGTACCGTCCCTCACGGGCGAGTTCCTCCACGACGCGGGCTGTCGGCGCCACTCGTTCGCAGCGCTCGACGTCGGCGTCGGCGGAGTAGGCTCGTTCGTCGGGGACGAACACCGCGACCTCCCAGTCGCGGTCCCGGCGGTCCAGCAGTGCATCACGTGTGTTGTCGGTGACGGTGACCCCGCCGAGCATCGACGCGCTGGCGTCATCGAACGCCCCGGTGACGGTCACGCCTGCAGCGCGAGCCGCATCGACACCGAGCCGGCAGGCCTCCACGCGGGTCAGGTCGACGTCTAACGCCGCCAGTGTCGCCAAGACGGTCGCGTTGGCGGCCGCCGACGAGGATTTCAGCCCGCCGGCCATCGGAATCTCCGTCTCCGTGCGGACGTGGCCGCCTTCACCGTCGCCGTGCGCGTCGACGACCGCGCTAACACACGCCTCGATGAGCGTCGTGTCCGCGTCAGGCGCGTCCGCGACAGTTCCGGTGACCGTTCCGGAGTCGTCGAGATCGACAGTCGCGTGGACGTACTCGTCGATGGCGAATGCGCTGCCGCGGCCGGTGGCGAGCGCGTTGAGGACCGTCCCGGCCGCTGGCGCCCGCGCGGAGCCGTGCATTACCGGTATTTCCCCGCCCGGTCCCTAAAGCCGTGGCGGTCGGGGCAGTCGCGTACCCAGCAGACGCCCAGTTCAGGGAAGCGTAACCGTCCCGAGTCGCTTTTGCGGGCCCGCGTGCAACCAGCAGTATGCAGTTCCGGAGCGACGTCGCCCCTGACACGCTCTCGATCGATCTCCGAGAGGAAGGGGTCGAAGTCACCTATACCGACGGCCGGAGCGTCCTCTACCGCGGCGTCCCCACACGGAAAGAGGGGAGTGTCACCACGGCCCCCGGCAAGGACGTCCACGTGCTCGTGACCGATCCCACCGAGGAGGAGGGCGTGCTCGTCTACGTCAACGACCGGGCGACCGACGACGCCATCCTCGAATCGACGGGTGTCGGTCGCGTCATCGTTGAGGCCGGCGAGACAGAGTCATTATTTCCCGGCGTCGACGCCGAGAACGAGGGGTACCGCGTGACGGTGCGGGCGGACCCGGAGGCCGCCCGGGGCCGCGTCTTCGTTTTTGCCGAGGACGAACTGGGCGGACAGTCGTACGAACTGGTGGCCGAGTAATGCCGCTCCAGACACACTGGCGCGACCTCGACCGCGCGACCGTCGGCCAGGCACCCGACGCCTACGGCGTCGTCGAGTTTGGCACCGACGGCACTATCGAGCGCATCGAAGCGGGGGTCGTCCGTGATCTCCTGAAGGAGGCGCTCTCCTACGACGACCACGAGCAGGTGCGCTGGGAGCGGGCCCAGCACCGCGAGCACGCCGCGGAACTAGCGGCCGAGCACCGCGCCCGTCACTGAATGTAACTGGGCTCTTCGCCGTCACAGTCGGCCTCGTGAGCCCGGGCGTCCTCGGCGTCGTCGAACAGCATCCCGCAGCCGTCACACGCATACCAGGTCCCGTCATCCCGCTCCGTCTCTGTGACCATGGGAGGCAGTCGTCCGCTCTCGGATAAACGTGTTACGGCGCCACACACCGCGAGCAGGGCCCACTCCGGACCGGTACCCCACCGCCTTATCGCGGGCGTCGCTCCCGCGTACGGCCGAGACGCTGTGCTACCGCATACTTCAAACCGTCCCGTGCCGAGATTAGTATATGAGCGAGCAGGCGGTCCGGCTCCCGGTGGAGGCGGCCGAGAAGCGCGACGCCGGCCGCGGCGTCGCCCGGCTCCCGGAGGCGGCACGCGCCACGCTGGGCGTGCTTTCGGGCGACACGGTCGTCGTCGAGGGCGACCGGCAGGCAGCCGCGAAGGTCTGGCCCGGCACCGAGTCGGGAATCGTCCGCATCGACGCCGATACCCGCGCGAACGCCGGCGTCACCGTCGGCGACGAGGTGACCGTCCGCCGGGTGGCCGTGTCCGACGCCGACCGCGTCCGTGTCGCGCTTGAGGGCGACGCGCCCGAGAACGCCGAGAAGTTGCTGCGACATGCCCTGCTCGACCGCCCGCTCCAGGTCGGCGACACTATCCGCGTTGAGCGGGCTGGATTGAGCGCCGAAGTGGTCGACACCGACCCCGAGGGGGTCGTCAAGCCGACCGAGGGGACCACCGTGTCCGTGCGCCACTCCGGCGAGCGCAGCGCCCGCCCCACGCTGGCTGCCGACACCGAGGACACGGCCGTCGACGCGCCGGAGCCGACGGACCGAGGGGTCACCTACGAGGATATCGGCGGGCTCGACGAGGAGTTGGAGCTGGTCCGCGAGACCATCGAACTGCCGTTGACACAGCCGGAGCTGTTCCGCGAGGTGGGCGTGGACCCACCGAAGGGCGTCCTGCTGTACGGCCCGCCCGGCACGGGCAAGACGCTCATCGCCCGCGCCGTCGCCAACGAGGTGAACGCTGCGTTTCGCGTCATCAACGGCCCGGAGATCGTCTCCAAGTACAAGGGTGACAGCGAAGAGCGGCTCCGCACGATGTTCGAGGAGGCCGCCGACAACCAGCCCGCCGTCGTCTTTATCGATGAACTCGACGCCATCGCGGGCGAGCGCGACGAGGACGCCGACATGGAAAACCGGCTGGTCGCCCAACTGCTCACCCTGCTTGACGGACTTGAGGAACGGGGGCAGGTCATCGTCATCGGGGCGACCAACCGCGTGGACGCCGTCGACCCCGCGCTGCGACGCGGCGGGCGGTTCGACCGCGAGATCGAGATTGGTGCACCCAGTGAATCGGGCCGTCGTGAGATTCTCGACGTCCACACACGCGATATGGAACTGGCCGACGATGTCGACCTCGACCGGCTGGCGGCCCGGACCCACGGATTCGTCGGTGCGGACGTGCGCACACTCACCCAGGAGGCGGCGCTGGCGGCGCTGCGCGACCGGGAGACCCGCGACACACTGGCGGTGACGCGAGCGGACTTCGAGACGGCCCTCGCAGCGGTCGAACCCTCGGCGATGCGCGAGTACGTCGCTGAAGCACCGACCGTCGACTTCTCCGATGTCGGTGGGCTGGCGGAGGCGAAGGCGACCCTCCGAGAGGCCGTCGAGTGGCCCGCACTGTACGCCCCCCTGTTTGAGGCGGCCGAGACTGACCCCGCCTCGGGCGTCCTGTTGTACGGCCCGCCCGGCACGGGCAAGACGCTGCTCGCGCGAGCAGTCGCCGGCGAGACGGGCGTCAACTTCATCCACGTCGCAGGACCGGAACTGTTGGATCGGTACGTCGGTGAGTCCGAGCGGGCCGTCCGAGAGCTGTTCGACCGAGCCCGGCAGGCCGCCCCCGCGGTGGTCTTCCTCGACGAGATCGACGCCATCGCCGGTATCCGCGGCGCTGCCACCGACGCGGACGTGACCGAACGGGTGGTCTCACAGCTGCTGACCGAACTCGATAACGCCGCCTCTAACCCGCGGCTGGTCGTGCTGGCGGCGACGAACCGCCGAGAGGATCTCGACCCGGCGCTGCTCCGGCCGGGCCGACTGGAGACCCACGTCGAGGTGCCAGCACCCGACGAGCAGGCGCGCCGGGAGGTGCTGGCAGTCCACACTGAAGGGAAGCCGCTCGCAGACGATGTCGATCTGGATGCGCTGGCGGCCGCGACGGCCGGCTTCTCCGGCGCCGAGTTGGCCGCACTGGTCCGGGAGGCGTCGATGCACGCCATCCGGGCTGTCGCGGCGGAGCGTGATCCCGAGACGGCCAACGCGCGGGCCGACGAGCTCACACTGACGGCCGACGCCTTTGAGGCGGCGATGGACCGGGTCGCCGACGACGCGTAACCGCTGCGGGCGGCCCGTCGTACGGTTTATACGTCCCGCTGGTGAATCCCTAATATGGTCAACTGCGAGATGTGCGGCACCACGGTCGCCGACCCGAAGACGGTGAAGGTCGAGGGGGCCGAACTCGATGTCTGCGGCGACTGCGCCGAGTTCGGGACCGAGGTGCGCCAGGACACCGGCTCGTCGGCCTCGGCGAAGTACTCCACCGACTCGTCGTCGACAGGGAGCGCCGGGTCGACCGGCGGCTCGTCGGCCTCGTCGGGCAACAGCTCGGGTGGCCGCCGCCGGGATATGTTCGACGAGATGGACGAGGTGGCCACTGACTACGACGACCGCATCCGGTCGGCCCGCGAGTCGAAGGGGCTCTCGCAGGAGAAACTCGCCAACCAGCTCAACGAGAAGGTGGGCGTCATCCGAAAACTCGAGCGGGGAGACACTCTCCCCACCGACAAGGTCCAGCAGAAGCTCGAACAGGCGCTTGGCATCTCCCTGTCCGAAAGCGACGCCGACGACGACTACGAGTTCGACGCCGACTCTGGCGCCTCGACGGGCTCGTACACGCTCGGTGACGTCGTCGAGCGGAAGGACTGAGCGGGCCCAAACGGACAGCTATTTGCGCCATCCGGGCGCGTCGCCCGTATGTTCGTCCTTGTGAATCTGAAGGCGTACGACTGTGACGCGGCCGCTATCGCCCGGGCCGCCGCCGACGTGGCCGACGACGCAGGCGTCCGAGTCGCTGTCGCTCCACAGACGGCCGAACTCTCGGTAGTGGCGGAGACGGGCGTCGAGACGTTCGCCCAGCATGTCTCCCCGGTCGACCACGGGAGCCACACTGGATCGACGCTCGCTGCCGCCGTCGCCGAGTACGCCGACGGTACGCTCTGCAACCACTCCGAACGCCGCCTCCGGCTGGCGGATATTGACGCGGCCGTCGACGCGGCCGGGAGCGCAGGCTTGGAGACGGTCGTCTGCGCCAACAACCCGCGCCAGATTGCGGCCGCGGCCGCGCTTGGCCCGGATGCCGTCGCCGTCGAACCGCCAGAACTCATCGGGACTGGGACGCCAGTGTCGGCGGCCGACCCCGACATTGTCGAGGGGGCTGTTGCTGCCGCTGGCGATGTCGACCCGAGCGTGGATGTCTACTGTGGGGCCGGCATCTCGGCCGGCGAGGATGTCCTGGCGGCCCGCGACCTCGGTGCCTCGGGGGTACTGCTGGCGTCGGGCGTCGCAAAGGCCGATGACCCGCGGGCAGCCCTCGAGGACCTCGTCTCAGGACTGTAGCCGGGAGCCATCTGCGCCCTCGTCGCCGGCCCGGACGGTCGACGGCAACAGGTCGGTTACCCGCGTGACGGCCGCGTCGAGCCGCGCCTCATCGAGTCGGTCGTCGTGAGCCTCGCGGATGCGAGTCCGCAGCTTCGGGCGGTACTCCCCACGGCCAGCGTGGGCGATGAGTCCGCGGGTGCGCAACTGGCCGTTGCGGCGGTACGCGGCCGTGCGGTCGCCGGTGCCACCGGCAGCCACGTGGGCGTCCAGCGGCGAGGCTGGCCCGCGCTCGTTGTAATACGCCAACATCCGCCGAGCGATGTCGTCGAGTGATGTAATCGCTTCGCGCAACTCTGCGACAATCGGCCGGTCGTCGTCGGCCGACCGCGTCGTCGAGTCTGCGAGTCCGACCAGCGGCCCGCCTGCTGCGGCGTCGGCGGACCCGTCTGACAGGTCGCTCCCGGCTGGCGTGTCGCTGGCAGTCGTATCGCCCCCGTCCGTCGCCCCACGCGTCGCTGTGGGAGTGGTGCTGGCGGCGGCGTCGGCCTCGCCCGTGGTCGGCGAGTCGCTTTGCGGCTCGGGCTCGACGTCGCCACGGCCAACCCGGGCTGGTGTCTCTGGGGGCCGGTCGTCTGGCTCGTCTGTGTCTGTGGTCTCAGCCTCGCGTTCGGCGCTCGACGTGACGATCCGGCTCGCGTCGGCGTGGTCTGGCAACTCCGACTGGCGGCCGGTGATGTCGTCCCGGAACGCCCGGCCGGTGGCGTGGGCCATCATTGCTCGCGAGAACTGTTCGGCCATCTCCGAGAGGTCGCGTGCCTCCTCCAGCTCCGCTTCCAGCTGTTTGATGCGCTCGTCTTTGTCCTTCAGCTGCCGTTCGAGTTCCTGGATACGGGAGTCGCGCTGCTGTTCCCGTTCGGTGATCGACTGGAGCTCGCCGACGAGGTCCTCGGAGACGGATTTGAGTTCGGGCCGCTCGAAGTCGTCGAGGCCGGGTGTAGCGCCGGCGTCGAAGGTGCGCTTGCGCTCCATCTGCACCTGTCGGAGCGACTCGCCGAAGTCGCTCATCATGAAACACTCGCCGTCGCCGAGTTCTTCGACCCGCTCGCGGTAGTCGTTCCCGAGGATGCGCCCCGCTACCTTGGTATCGTTCGACCACGTGAGTCGATGCCACAGCAGCCAGTCACACTGTGTGATGAAGTCCTTCTTGACGTCGGCTGGCCGCTGGGAGATGCCGACGATCCCCAGTCCGTGTTTCCGGCCGCGCTTGCCCACCTTCACCAGCATCCGTCCGCACTCGTCCATCCCACCGCCCTCGGGGACGTACTCGTGGATCTCCTCGACGAGCATCAGGAACGGCTGTTTCAGTTTCTTCTCCTTGGCAAACAGGTGTTTCGACACCTCCGTCAGCAGTTCGCGAGCGTCCCGCTCGTCGAGAAACGACGAGACGTCGAGGATGATGGGCACCCCCTGTTCGAGTGCCAGCGAGGCCAGCTTCTCGGCGTGCTCGACGGAGACCTGCAGGTCACACTCGTCGTCGGCGCCCACGTGGAGGATCTCGTACTCCTCTTTCAGCCCGTAGTACTCGCCGTCGATGTCGACACACAGCAGCGAGTAGCCCCGGTCGAGCAGCTTCTCGGCGACGACCGAGGCGGAGTTGGACTTGCCCGAGCCGGACTTCCCCGTGATGAATCCCCGACCCGTGAGGATGTCGACGATGGGCAGTTCGACCGGCGCGCCGACGGCCTCGCCCGCGCTCACCTCGCCGACGGTGATGTGTTCCTCGGCCATGTGGCGAGGGGCGGCCGGCGTCCCGATAAATCCGCGTCAGACGCCCGGCATACCCCTCTGTCAGTCGCCAGCAGCCCGAATCACGTAGTGGTCTGGCCCTTCACCGGCCTGCCGGACGAGCTCGGCCCGCTCGCGCAGCTTCACGACATAGCCTGTCGGTCCGTACTCCTGGACGTGGGCGGCATCGACCCGGACGAGATGGCCGACCACCTGCGCCCGGGGTGGCGCCTGTGCGGCCCCACAGTCGTAGATGGTCAGCAGCTCGCCGCCGTCGGCCGCCTCGTAGACGATGACGTGGGCGTGTGGGGCCAACGCCCAGCGCTCGTCGCCGGTTGGGGCGAGCTTGTTCACAGTAAGATTCGACCCCGGAGCCACATAGCCGCGGCGGTCGACCGCTCAGACCCGCGAGACCGTGCGGCTGCACAGCCTGTCTCCCAGTATACCGTGGCTCTGCCGCGGCTGCCCACGCCGACTGGTTCTGGATGGCCCTCCGGAGCGGGGTCACTCGGCGAAGTCGCCGAACGTGGTCTGGCCGCGAGTCGCCCTGTCCGGGTGCGCGCCCTCCTCGCCGGATTCGTCACTCCAGGTCCCCAGCGAGGGCTGGTCGGCGTCCACGAACGAGAGGTTGGAGACGCGCACGCCCAGCTTGCGCACGCGCTCGTCGGTGAACTCCTCGAGTAGCGCCAGTGCCACCTCCTCGACGAGGTCGGGATCGTCGACCGGCCCGGACAGCGACCGGGCGCGGGTGTTCACGTCGAATGGCGGAGTGACGACCTTCAGCCCGATGGTCTTGTAGAGGGCGCCGGCTGCGCTGGCCCGCTCGGCCACCTCGGCCGCGAGGCGGGCGACGAGTTCCTGTTTGGTGACGGTATCGTCCGTCGTCGAGAGAGCCTTCTCCGAGGAGAGCGACTTCGGCTCACCGACCGGCTCCACCGGCCGGTCGTCGATCCCGCGGGCGTGCCGATAGATGGCGCGGCCCCGCTCGCCGAACTCCGCGGCGAGCTGCCCTGGGTCGGCTGCAGCGAGGTCGTCAGCCGTCTGGATACCCAGTTCTGCGAGCCGGTCGGCCGTCACCGGACCGACACCATGGAGCTGATCGACCGACAGCGGCGCAAGGAAGTCGGCGGCCTCCGACGGCCGGACAACCACCAGCCCATCGGGCTTGTCGGCATCGGAGGCTACCTTCGCGGTCGACATGTTCGGTGCAACGCCGACGCTGGCAGTCACGCCGACCGTCTCACTGATTCGCTCGCGCAGGTCGGCCGCAAATGCCCGGGCCTGGTCCCAGCCGACTGCCGTCACGTCGAGATATGCCTCGTCGATCGACACCGCGCGGACGGTCCCGTCGGGGTCTGCCTGGTCAACGGCATCGTGGAGTACCGTCCGGACGTCCTCGCTCACCGACTCGTAGTAGGCCATGTCGACCGGCCGGTAGAAGCCCGCCGCCGACACGTCCAGCGAGTCGTCCCGGGCGGCCTCCACCTTCCGTGGCAGCCGGTCGAGCGCCTCCGAAATTGGCATCGCACTCTCGATGCCGTACTCGCGGGCCTCGTAGGAGGCCGTCGCGACGGCGCCGATGTCCGTCTCGGGCTTATAGCCCATCCCGACGACCAGCGGTTCGCCCTCAAGGGCCGGTTCCCGGAGCCGCTCGCAGGCTGCATAGAAGCAGTCCATGTCGACGTGACAAACCACCCGGTCGGTGGCGTCGTCGGCCGACGGAGCGAGCGGCCCCTCCATACCCACTGGTAGTCCACCCCGAGGCTTGGGCGTTACCAGAGCGAAGTGAAAGTGGTCGCGGGCGCACAGTGCGTTCGGTGCGAACGCTCACGGTTTCGGCGGCCGGGTGCTCACTCCGATCGGAGGACGGTCACATCGAGCCGCGCGAGGTTTGCCGCGATCGCGTCGGTGACCGGCTCGGCCGGGGCGTACACGGCGGTCGCGACGGCGCCATCGATGGGATGAGCTTCGAGCTGCGAGCGGGCCTCGAAGTGGCGGCCGTAGCCGTCCGACTCCCAGCCGACAGCGGAGTCGAACGCCTTCTCGCGGAAATCTACCCCGTAGTTGGCCGCCGCCTTGGTGTCCAGCGTATCGAGCCGATCGCCCACCTGCGAGAGATCCCGCGCCAACGCCAGCAGGAGGTCTGTCACTGGATACGGCCGGTCGGCGTCTGGGTCGGGGGCGTACGCACCGGGGACTCGCTCCAGGTCGCCAGATTCGGTGACGGTGTACCCAAGGAACCGCGCCACCGGGTCGGCGTAGCAGTGTGCCAGCGCGACCGGCTCGAGCCCACCCCCGAGAGCGGGTGACTCCCCGAACGTGAGCGTCGCAACCAGCCGGCTCATACCATCTGTGGGCGGCCGCGCCCCCTAAACGCGCCGGTCGGCTTTAGTTGGGTGGCGGTGTTTCGGTCGCTATGGCAGAGCGACTGCAGGGGCAGCCGCGCCGGGTCGTGGCCGCCGCAGCGCTGGTACTCCTGATGCTCGGGGGTCTCACGGCGCCAGCGGCGGCCGCGTCCACCGTCGAGGTGGCCGGTGCGCAGACAGGCGTGACGCCGGTGGCCGAGACGGGTGCGGAGGCGACCGCCGACGGGCCGACCATCCGTGAGACACAGACGGTGGCGCTGACGCCGGCGACGCCCGGCAGCCTTCAGGTGACGTTCCAGTACGAGATACCGGAATCCGTCTCGCAACTCCGTGTCCAGGAGTTGACCGCCCCCGCTGTTACCGTCACCGGGACTGACGGCTTCTCTCGGGATGGCGACGAGTACGTCTGGGACGTTGACTTCCTCCCACGGCTGAAGCCGTGGGATTCCTCCGCGTGGGTGATTCAGGCGGTGCCTGAAATAGCACCGGAGGCAAATTTCCCACCGTTGCCGGTGGTACTCCGGTTTGCGGAGTCCTCGTTGGTCTGGTGATCCCGCCGTCGCCAGCGGTGATCGTCCCACTCAAGGCGAGGCACCTCTCGGTGTCCCCTCTCCGTCGTGTTCTCTCGGGAGACCGCGGGCCGAGCCATCGACCCATCGTTCACGTCCGTGTTCGCCAGCAGCAGGTTCTCCGACGCCGCCAGATCACTATGCCCCTCGAACGAGCAGTCGTGGCAAGTGAACAGGTCGCCGTTACGATCTACGTTCTCTCCGCCACAGTCGGGGCAGCGGGAGGAGGAGTCGTACTCACCGACCTCCTTGACCGCGATGCCGTACTCGCCCTCCAACACCTCGCGGAGCCGGCGGCGGAACCGGCCGTGACTCCAGAACTGGTGCGTCTTTTCGTTCACGGTCGCGCTCCAGTGCGCCCGGAGCACGTCCGAGAGGTCGCCGGCGACCACTTCCCCGACGCCGAGGCCGGCCAGCCACTCCGCGAGATCGCGGATGAGGGCGTCCTGCAGGTGGTAGACCCGTTCCGTCCGCTCGCCGTACAGGCGACGGATGCGCCGACTTGACCGCTCGTCGCGGGCGAGGGCTTGTTGCAGAGCGGCGATTCGCTCGGTAGTGCGATGGAAGCGGTGGAACTGGGGGCGGGCGTGGTAGAGGCGCTGGTGCCCGGTGGAGGTGGTGACGGCGACGAGGTTGTTCGCGCCGATGTCCAAGGCCGCCACCACGCCCTCGTCGCTGGACATGGTGGCCAGTGAGTCATCCCGTCTGAGGACAGCTTCGGAGACGGGTTGTCGTGCCCTGAACGCTTCGGCGTCCTGATCGTACACCAGCTCCAACCGGCCCTGCTCTCCACGCCACCGCGGGTCGCCCCGAACTTCGAGGCGGAGGCGCTCGTGGTAGCCGAGGCCGTACTTCTCCTTGAGGTCGAAACCGACCGGAATCTCGAGCCGCGATCGATCGCCCCACTCCAGCGTGTACTGGTCGTTACGGACGAGCGTTTGGAGGTCCCGCTGGCCGCTGTCTTCGTCCGTCCAGTAGCCGGGCGGCGAGGGGTCTTCGCCGTCTTCGAGGAGTGCGAAGAAGCTCCGCCACGCCTCGCCGTTCCGGCGGATGAGTTGTTGGGCGGTCGCAGAGCCGAGAACCCCCTTGTACTTGACGCGGTACTCGTCGGCGTCGACGCTCCACACGTCGCGGCCGTCGAAGAAAGCCTGGCGGCGGTGGTAGGTGAGTTCGTTCCACAGCGCGGCGGACGCATCAAGCACCTCGTAGAGAATCAGCTCATCCCTCTCTCGAAGGGGGCTGACTCGGAAGGTGTTGACCCGCCGCATTACGTCGAAGAGTGTCGTTCTCGGAGGTCGTAAAGGCTGCAGATGCAGTCGGAATCACCGCCGAGCGATGGCACTGTAGGTTGTTGAGCGGGAGTGTCCGCTCACACCCACGGCCAAAGCCGTGGGCTTCCGCTCGTACCGTGTCAGACAGCGACACCCACGATTACGACCACAATCGAAGTCCCGGATGGACGCCGTGAACTCGCCTTCGAGACGGCCAGCGTCGACACCGGCAGCTGGGCAGTGTTTGCCGACTATCCGACATACGTCCGCTGGCGCTACCGCGGTGATGCGCCGACGTTTGCCCGCGAGATGCGCGTCGCCGAGGGGACGACCGGCATCGGCGGCGACATTCTCTACCTCGGCGCCCACACGACCCACGAACGGACGGTCGACGGCCAACGGCAGGTCCTCGTCGTCCCGGCCACCGCGGAGGGGGTCGCCGTCACGGCGACGCTGGACGCACTTGCGAGCGCCCGCCAGCGTCTTGCCACCGCCCCGGGAGCCGAGCCGGTCTACGCGATTGCGCTCCCGGCGGGTGTAGAGACGGCCGCCGCTGGCCGCGCGGACGGGAACGCCTTCTGGGTGGCCGCCGACGCCCGCCGCGACGGGACCACGTGGGTCCACGAGTACCTCCACACTCAGCAGCGGTTCCGGCACGACGACGCGACCGTCTGGTTCACGGAAGGCAGCGCCGACCACTTCGCAGACCTCTACGCCTACTATGACGGCCGGCAGTCGTTCGAGCAGTTCCGTGCGGCCACGACGACCGACGAGGATGCGCTCGTGGTGTTATCGGCGCTGTCGGCACCACGGCAGGGCGCCTATACGAAGGGCCAGCGGGTGGCTGCCGCGCTCGACCAGCGTATTCGGAACGCGACGGACGGGGCCCGGTCGCTTCGGGATGTCGTCGCGCGACTCAATGCCGACGGCGGTGAACTCACCAACGAGCGGATCCGCTTGGCCGCCGAGGCTGTCGCCGGTGGCTCGCTGAATTCGTGGTTCGATACATACGTCGACGGCGCGGCTGTTCCGGACCTCCCTGCGACGCCCAGCAGCTACCGCCCGCTCACGGCTGTCGATACGGATGGCGACGGACTCACGAACCTGCAGGAGACGGAACTCGGGACGGACCCACGACACACTGACGCGGACAGGGACGGGCTCGGAGACACACGCGAGGCAGACGGGCCGACGGACCCGAGACTCGCCGACACAGATGACGATGGTCTCCCCGATGGGACGGAGGCAGACGGACCGACCGACCCGACGGTCGCCGACACGGATGGGGACGGGCTGGCCGACGGCACCGAGCGGGACGCTGGCAGCGATCCGACCGTCGCCGATACAGACGGGGATGGGCTCGCGGATGGCCCAGAGCGGGACGCCGGCACCGACCCCACCACCCCCGATACGGACGCCGACGGGCTGCCCGACGCGGTCGAGGTCGACGGCCCGACGGATCCGACGCGTGCCGATACGGACGGGGACGGCCTGGCGGACGACCAGGAGACTGAGGGCCCGACCAACCCGACCGTCGCGGACACCGATGGCGACGGGCTGACCGATGGTGCCGAGCGGGATGGCGGGTCAAATCCCACACGCGCCGACACTGACGGGGATGGGCTCGCGGACGGCGCCGAGCGTGACCTCGGCAGTGACCCGACGAGCGCCGACACAGATGGCGACGGTTTCCGGGACGCCCGAGAGGCAGCGGCCGGCACCGACCCGACGGAAGCGACTGGGCTGGTGGACTTCTGGGTGGCGCGGCTGTTCGGGCTTCTGTAGTCGACGCCGGCGAAACGGAGTTCCCCGTCGGGGCCGAACACGCGGTGTGCTCGCGAAACTGGTGAACCTTCTGCGCGGCGCGCTCAGGCTCGGTCAGAGTGAGCCCGAACCGGACCCCGAGCCGAACTACGGGCAGTCGGTGACGTATACGGCCTGTCGGGCCTGCAACGAGGGGACGCTCGAGTACGACGCCGAGACGGACGCAGACGTGTGTTCCACTTGCGGGGCACGCTTCCCGCGGACCGAGTGACCGGCGACAGCCGGCCCGCTGGGCCCGGCCGCCCGCGCTGGACACTCGAGCCACGCGCCGACTTTATGCTCGGCCGCGCGTAGCTCTCTCCGACGGATGCCCTACGACGCGCTGTACGCGCGGCTCACCGAGGACCTCGCGGCCCGTGAGGTGTGCGCGCTGCCGGACGGGAGCGTGGACCGCTACTACCACGTCACCGACGCAGCGGGCGAGCGCATCCGCACGCGCGAGGCCTTCCTCGATCGGCTTGCCACGGACGGGACGCGCTCATTGACGCTGGCGCCACAGGGAGTTCGCCCCGGCGGGCAGGCGGTGAACGCAGCCCGGCAAGCGGCGGCGCTGGGGGGAGCAGTCCACCTGGTCGGCCACCTCGATGCCCCGCCGCTGGGGCCGTTCGACTTCCCGACGGTGTCGCTGGGCGAGCCGGCGACGGTCCATGTCCTCAGCTTCGAGGCCGACGACCTGCTCCTGTCCGTCGAGTCCGAAGACCTCCAGACCTGGCGCATCGAAGATGTCTTCACCGCTTTGCCGGCGTCGCCCGAATCGTGGCTCGCCGACAGCGTTCTTGTCCTCCAGAACTGGGTCGGGCTCCCCGGCATGACGGACGCCCTCCGAACGCTTGCGGGACGCGAGCCCACCCCGGCGACGGTCGTCTTCGATCCTGGCGACGTAACCTCGGCCGGCGCGGGGCCGCTCCGCGAACTTACCGAGGCCCTCGGGCGACTGGCTAGAGCTACCGACGTCGTCGTCACCGCCAACGACGCCGAACTGGCCCACCTTGCCGCCCACAGCGACGTGTCGGCAACCGGCCCGGAACGGGCCGCGAAGCTCCGCACGGCGTTGGGCGTCGACGCGGTCGTCCGGCACGGCGAACAGCGGGCCGTGGCCGCCACGGGTGAGCTGACCGTCGTGGAGAACCTCGCTCCCGACCGAGTCCACCGGCGGACCGGGGCGGGCGACCGGTTCGACGGCGCGCTCGCGGCCGGCGTGGCCGCGGAGCTGTCGTGGGACGAGCGACTCGCACTCGCCAACGCCTGTGCAGTCGCGTATCTCCAGACCGGCGAGACAGCGACACGCGAGCGGGTTCGCGACCTGCTGGCCGCTCGGGGCCACGCAGGGTAGTGAACTGGTTTCCGGTTGTTACTCTCGCTCCAGCCGGGCGCGGAGCCCAGCCGCCCCGCGGGTGGTACAGACGTCCTCGGGCGTACACCAGCCACGCCGGGCTTGTGCGACGCCCAGCGGCAGGTGCTCGAGCTCGGCCGGGGTTCGGGCGGCCGTCGAGACGACGTAGTCGACCTCGTCGCGGTACTGCTTGATGCTGTACCAGTCGAGGTCGAGCCGCTCCGGCCGGGCGTTGACCTCCAGCGCGACGTCTTCGGAGCGGGCCACCCGCGTGACCCGCGCGAGGTCGAGGGCAATCGGGTCCCGGCCCTGGATGCGGCGGTGCAGCGGGTGGGCAATCACGTCGACAGGGTACGAGTCAAGGACCGAGCAGAGCCGTTCCGTCGGGTTCGCCGGCCGGTCGTGCATGCCGACCGTGAGGAGGTCGACGCGCTCGGCCCACTCGTCGGGGACGCCGAGCCCGTCGGCGGTGACCTGCGCCTCGACGCTGTGGAAGACCGCGATACCGAGGTCGTCGTCGACCGCGTCGACGGTCGCAGCCTGCTCGGCGAACGCCTCCACGTCGAGCCCGTCGGCGTCGGGGACCGTCGGGCCGTGGTCGGCGATACAGACGTACTCGTGGCCCAGGACTGCGGCTCGCTCGGCCATCTCGCGGACGGAGGCGGTACCGTCGCCGTAGTCGGTCCGTACGTGAAGGTCACCGCAGACGTCCGTGGGTTCCACCAGCGTGGGCAGGTCGCCGGCGGCAGCGGCGGCCACCTCGCCGGTGTGCTCGCGCAGGGCCGGCGGTGGGTAGGAGAGCCCCAACGTCTCGTAGATTCCCCGTTCGGTCTCGCCGGCCAGCCGCGTGCCGGCTCGCCGGCCCGACGCCTGGGTCGCCGAGGTGTCGAAGAGGCCGTACTCGTTGAGCTTCCAGTCGCGCTCGAGGGCCCGCTCGCGCAACGCGACGTTGTGGTCGACAGCGCCAGTGAAGTAGACCGTGGCCGCGCCGAAGGCAGCGTCCTCGACCACCCGCAGGTCGACACGCAGCCCGTCCGGCAGGACGACGGACGACTTGGTCGGCCCTCGCGCCAACACCGCCTCAACGCTGGTCTGCGTGCAGAACGTCTCCATGGCTTGTTCGGGATCACCGGCAGTCGCGAGCAGGTCAACGTCGCCGACCGTCGGGCGGCGCCGCCGGACCGACCCGACGAGCCGTACACGGTCGAACGAGTCGGCGGCGGCAAGCTTGTCGCGAAGCTCGGTGGCGCGCTCGAGCACCGGCCCGAGCAGCCTCCGGTCGGCCCCCTCCGTGGCTACGTCGACCTGCTCGAGGATGGTCGCCTGCGTCTGTTCGCCGAATCCCTCGAGCGCGGCTATCTCGCCGGCCCGCGCCGCCTGCTCGAGGTCGGCAAGGTCCTCGATACCGAGCTGTTCGTACAGCCGCTTGACCGACTTCGGGCCGATTCCCTCGACCTGCTGGAGCCGCTCCACGTCGACGGGGTACTCCGCCTTCAGCGTCGTGTAGTACCCCATCTCGCCGGTGGTGAGGAACTCGCCGATCTTCTCGGCGATTGACTCGCCGACCCCCTCGAGGTCCCTGAGTTCTCCCCGGTCGTAGACGTCCTCGACGTCTTCGCTGAGAGCGTCGATGCGCCGGGCCGCCGTCCGGTAGGCTCGCGGCTTGTACTCGACGCCCTCCATCTCGAGGATGTCGGCGATCTCACGCAGGCGTTCGCTGAGTGCCGCGTTGCGCATCAGGAGACCGACCGCAGGCTCGCGAAGAAAAACACGGGGCTCAGATACTCATCGCGGCGGCCGGTCGGCGGACGAACCCGGCGAGATGCCACTCGGGCAGCGCGTGGAGGCCGGTGATACGGAATTCGACCGGGATGCCGTCGGGAGCCTCCCACCGGCACCCGCGCTCGGATAGTGGCTGGCTCGCCGGCTCAGGTCGCCAGGCCTGGCCGGGTGCCGGCCTCAGGGACCTCGACGTCCGATCGGCCGAGGAACATGGTGTAAGACTCGCGGGAGTCTCCCCGGCAGCCCAGGGCTTTATGACTCACACTGCGGAAGTGGCCGGGTCGCGACCGGATAGTGCGCCGCTATAATCACTCCCCGGGCGGGGCTACCCCACTCGAGAGGGTCCGACCGTCGACGATGCCGCTCAGCCGCGGGTTGGACGGGCGTTTTAGTGGACACCGGCGCAACCGTCGACCACGGGCGGCGACTGCCCGTCGTGACCCCCCATGAGACGCCACGCCGGACGCGCACGGAGCGGTCGGACCGTCCCGCCGGACGCGGCCGGGTTGCCCACTCGGGTCCCGGCCGGTTGGAACAGATACCCGCGACGTGGGCCACGCGGGGCCGCTGGCACAGATGTTCGGTGAATCAGTCCGGGTCGTGCTCGGGCTGGCCGTGCTGCTGTACGGCGGCGAGAAGACCGTGGAGGCGGCCGTCGCAATCGCACGGCAGGTCGGACTCCCCACGCTGCTCGTCGGCGGGACGCTCGTCGCGGTCGGGAGTTCGGTTCCGGAGATTGCGACGGCCGTCTACGCCGGCCTCTACGGTGCGGGTGACTTCGTCGTCGGCCACATCATCGGATCGGCCACCTCACAGATCACGCTCGGAATCGGCGTCGTCGCGCTGCTGTCGCCGCTGCGTCTCGAGCGACACGAGGTAGGCGTCTACGGCGCCGGGATGATCATCGCGATGGGGCTGATGGCCCTCGCGGTCAGATCCGGTCGGATCAGCAGGCTCGAGGGCAGCGGGCTCGTGCTCGCGTATCTCGGCTTCCTTGCGGTGCGACTCCACGGTGACGAGAGTGCCGCCGCCGTCGAGCGGGTCCGGGACGCGGACCACCCGCTGCCTCGGGCGGTCGCCTGGATACTCGTCGGATTCGCGCTCGTCGCCGTCGGGGGGCATCTCCTCGTCGTCAACAGCCGGGCGCTGGCCGTCGCGCTCGGTGTCCCATCATACGTGCTCGGGCTCGTGACCGGCCTCGGAACGACGCTACCCGAGATTGTCATTGCCGCCCTCGCCGTCCACCGCAACCAGGGTGACATCGCCGTCGGGACGCTGTTCGGGAGTAACATCACGGATCCGCTGTTCTCCATCGGCGTCGGGGCCGTCCTCGGCGGGTTCACTATCGAGCACGCCGCCGCGGCGACCGCCTCCGGCGGCTACATGATTGCCGTCTCGACGCTCGTGGTCGCGCTGTTTTATCTCACCGGCGGGGTCAGCAGACGGGCGGCGCTGGGCTGTATCGCCCTCTACGTCCCGACCTACCTGCTGTGAAGCACGTTGGCCGCCCTTTTAGGCCCGTCCGCCGCGTAACCGCCCCGCTGCGACCGGCTCAGCCGGATGAAACGATCAGCACACGACTCCCATGAACTACGATGCGTTCCTCGGCAAGGTACAGCACCGCCTGGAACTCCCCGACGAAGGCCACGCGGCGAAGATGACCCGCGTCGTCTTAGAAACGCTCGGGGAGCGACTCGGCGAGGGTGAAGCCTCGGACCTCGCGGCCCCCCTTCCGATGGAGATCGACCGATTCCTGACCGAGTCGCCCAGCGGCCAGCAGTTCTCCTACCAGGAGTTCATCGACCGCATCTCCCAGCGGGCGGACGTCGAGGAGGCCGACGCACACTTCACGGCCCAGGCCATCCTCGCGCTGGTCGCGGAGTGTGCGAGCGGCGGCGAAATTGACCAGGCCAGAGACCAGCTTCCGGCGGATTACGAGGAGCTGTTTGCGTTCGTCGACCAGGAGGCCACGCCGTGGTGACGGGCTCGCCGGAGCCCGGCGGGCGGGACGCCGGTCCGGCTCGGGGGGCGCCGTCGGGTTAGGCCCGGTGTTCTCCCCGCCGGCCCTGGTAGCGACGGTATGGAGATTGGCTGTTTCGTCGCCCACGAACAGTCCCCACCCGGCCGTCTGCTCGAGCACGCGGCTGCCGCGGAACGGGCCGGCTTCGACCACGTGGAGGTTCTCTCGACGAGCCCCGACCAGCGACGGTTCATCGACCCGATGGCGGCGGTGACCGCGGCGACCGAGTGAGTCGACTCCGCGGGCGTCGTCGGCCGTCATGGCCGGATACTACAGTAGCCCATTTTTATATAGAGCAGTTGAGAACTTCCACACACGTGGAGTGACAGTGTATGAGCGACAGCGCTGCCGGCGAACGCGGCGGCGAGACGAGCAGCGACCGGCCGCTCGTGCTCGTCGTCGACGACGACAGAGCCATCGCAGACACCTACACGACCTGGCTCCGCGGCCGCTTCGACACCGTCACGGCCTACGGCGGCCCCGAGGCGCTGGAGCGCGTCTCTACGGACGTCAGTGCGGTGTTGCTCGACCGTCGGATGCCGACGATGCCGGGCGACGCGGTACTCGCCCGGATGCGCGAGCGGGGGCTGGACTGTCCGGTGGCGATGCTCACCGCGGCGAGACCGAGCGGTCGACTCGCTGACCGCCAGTTCGACGAGTATCTCAGGAAGCCGGCCGCGAAGGCCGACGTACTCAGCGTCGCCGAGACGCTACTCGCGGAGGGCCGACGGGCGGCGACGGCCGCGGAGGCTGCCACCGCCGAGTCGACCACGCACTCGGCCGACCCACGGGACGCCGACGGGGGGCGTCCCGCCACGGTCGGTGCGACGACGGGAGACGCCGGGGCGGCGACCGCGCTGCCGGCGTGTAGGCGGGCGCCCTCTGAGCTTGAGCGGCTCCGGTCGGTGAACGACCTGTTCCGCTCGGTGAGTCGGGCGGTCGTCAACATCGACTGCACGGAGGCGCTCGCCGAGTCGGTGGCGGAGCTCCTGACCCAGCGACTCCCGTACGAACGGGCCCTCGTCGGCGAGTACATAACGGCATTCGACGAGTTGTTTCCGATGGCGGTCACGACCGGCACCGTGCCCGACCGCGTCTCCTGTGAGCCGGATGGCCCCATCCGGGGCGCCCTCGACGGGGAGGCCGTCCGGCTCGTCGACCCGTCGCCGTACGCTCGCGGTCACGCGGTCGCCCGGCTCACGAGGCGACTCACCGGAGCCGACTCGGCCCGGACGGCGCTGGTCGTACCCATCGACCACCGCGAGACCGTCCGGGGCGTCGTGCTCGCCTGGGGCGACGCCGAGCCCGCGCTCAGTCCCCGCGAGCGGTCGGCCCTGCTGGAGGTGGGCAGGCTCGTGGGCAACGCGTTCGACTCGCTGCAGTCACAGCAGCTCATCGACGACGACAGCGTAATCGAGCTCGAGCTCCGCGTCACCGACCCGACCGATATCCTCGTCGACGTGTCGATGCGCCACGGCGCACGGGTCGAACTGGACGGCGTCCACCGCAGTTCCGGCGAGGGGGTCGTCTGTTATCTGACCGTGACGGCGGCGCCGGCCGACGGCGTGATGCGTCACCTCGCCGATTCGGAGGGCGTCGCCGGCGCTCGCGTCATCGAAGAGCGCGGTGATACCCTGCTCGTCGAGTGTCGCATACACGCCGACGCCATCGCCGTACACCTCCTCGAAACCAGCGGCAACGTCACGGAGATGGTCGCCGAGGACGGCGAGGGACGGGTCACCGTCGAGTTCGCGTCGGCCGTCGACCTCAGGAACGTCCTCGAGTCCGTCCGGGCGGCGTTCCCCGACGTCGACCTCGTGCGCAAGCGCAACGTCGCCCGCGCGTACGAATCCGTGAACAGCTTCCGCACCGCGCTGGAGGCGAGGCTCACCGAGCGACAGGATACGGTCCTCACCGCCGCCGACGCCGGCTACTTCGACTGGCCGCGCAAGAGCACCGCCGAGGAGGTCGCTGAGGACCTCGGCATGGCGCCTCCGACGATGCACGAGCACCTCCGGGAGGCGGAGCGGAAGCTGGTGGAGGTGTACGGCAACGAGACGACCAACGGCGACGCCCCCGGCGTGTGATGGCGGCAGGTTCGCTCCGACCGCCGAGCGGGTCGGGTCGACCCATCCGAGGCCACGAGCCGGCCGCCACCCGCGGTGTCACGCGGCCGGTTGGGGCAGGAGGCCGGCGATTAGGACGCCGGTTTATTCGGTCACACCTGGAAGGTTCCGGTGAAACGATGCCGGTGAAACACCTCGCCGTCGACCCGGTAACGGAACCTCCCGACGCGGACGCCCACGACGTAGCCGAAACGCTCGCCGAGGAAGACGTCGGCAGCGTCGTCATCGAGGAGGGGAACAGACCCGTCGGAATCATCACCGACCGCGACATTACACTCGCGGTCGCCGAGGACGGTGACCTCTCCGACACCCGGGCGGCAGACATCATGTCGGAGGATCCCGTGACGATCAGCGGCGACGCACCCGACGTCGAACTCCCCGACCGGATGGCCGAGGCAACCGTCCGTCGGCTCCCGGTCGTCGACGACGACGGCACCCTCGAGGGAATCGTCACCCTCGACGACGTCGTCGCAACGGCGGGCGAGGAACTGGAGGCCATTGCGACGGTCATCGAGGCCCAGTCGCCGGAGTACTCCCCCTGACCAGATCGGCCTCGCGGTCGAACGCCCCCGCACTCGTCCGACGCGTTCCGTCGGAACGTCCAGCGACGGACCGCCGGCCAGGCTCAGGCGGCCTCAAGGGTCAACACGGGGGCGTCGGTCAGCCGAATCGTCCGCTCCGTCGTGCTCCCCAGGACGACCCGCTCGATACCGCTCCGGCCGTGGGTGCCCATAACGACGAGGTCGATGTCGTGGTCGTCGACGTACTCGTCGATGGTCGCCGCAGGGCCACCCGTGGCCACCGTCGTCTCGACGGGGACCGCATCGAACGCCTCGGCCGCCTCGGCGAGTAGCTCTTCGGCACCTTTCCGGGCGCCTTCGACGACGTGGCTCGGAATGGTGCCGGCGTAGCCGAGCTGGACCAGCTCGACAGCGTGGAGCAGGTGGACCGTTGCGTCGTGTTCGCCCGCGAGCGAGCGTGCGTGCTCGAGGGCCGCGTCGCTCGGCGCACTCCGGTCGACGGGCACCAGAATCGAATCGTACATCGACCGACAGCGACGGTCGCCTCGGGTTTCAATCGAGGTCCTAACCGCCGGTACCGCGGCCGTCTCGGGGTGCGTGTCCGTGATGGCAGCTGCTCGGGCTCACTGGACCACAAGCACCGGCACGTCGACTGTCCGGAGGACGCGGTCCGTGACGCTGCCGAGCGACTGGCTCGCGAGGTCTGATTCCCCCTCGGAGGCCATAACGACGAGGTCGACGTCCTGCTCGGTCGTGTAGCTCCTGATCGTCTCGTGTGGTCGCCCGCGCGTGACAGTTCGGTCGATAGATAGGTCGGTGTCGTCAATCCGCTCTGCGAGCCGGTCGACTGCCCCGCGGGCGTCACGCTCCAGATTATCGATGAACGACTCCGTTACTCCGCCGGCATCGAACACGCCTGCCTCGGCCTGTACGTCGACGACAGAGAGCAGGTGGAGTGTGGCCCCGAACCGCCGGGCGACGCTCGCACCGTAGGGGGCTGCTCGCTCGGCGTGGTCGCTGCCGTCCGTCGTCAGGAGAATGTCATCGTACCGACCGACGGGCTGGTCCCGGGCCGTCCCGGGCACGGTCACCACGGGCGAGTCCGTCCGGCGCAACACACGGTCGGTGACTGTTCCGAGGAGACGCTCTCGGACACCGCTCCGGCCATGCTGGCCCATCACTACGAGGCTGCTGTCACACTCGGCGGCCCGCTCGGCGATGCGGTGTGTCGGCCGGCCGGTCTCCAGCCGTGTCGTGACCGCCTCCTCAGCAAGGCTAGCGCGGTCGGTGGCGTCGGCCAGCACCTCTCGGCCCCGCCGCTCACGGGCCTCGGCGCCGAGGCTGCCAGGAATCCGGGAACGGTCCGGCTGGACGTGTACCAGCTCGAGAGGGGCCCCGTAGCGGTCTGCGAATGCACTGCCGACGGCGACTGCTCGCTCTGCCGTATCACTTCCGTCGACCGGGACGAGCACCGTTTCAAACATCCTCAAATGCGACCTACAGTAGCATCGGATATGAAACAGGGTCGTGGGCTCGGGCGGTGACGTCCTCCCCGCCGTTCACAGCGGGACTTCACACAGAGGGCATGCCACCCGAACGGCACCGGCTCGGCGCCTAAATTCTGTGGGCTCTGCATGCGGCGTCGACTTGCAATTTAGCAACGGCCGTACGCGTGATGGGAGTCAGACCGGCTGGTCGCCCGTCGGTCGTTGTCTGTATTGGAACCGGTGGACGGCGAAAGGGGGTCCGCCCGGCCACCCGGGGGATGAGGGGGAAGGGAGAGGTGGGGGAACTCGGACGGCCACGGAGGCCGACGACACTCGCGAGCAGCCCGGCGAGGCGGCCAGAACACGGTGGTGGGGGGCAGCCACCGTGCCTGCGGCTCGTCGCGTGTCGTGCCCCGCATGAACACTTTGGTAACAATGGCTCGATAAAAGTAACGATTCGTTTGTTTTATAATAAAAGCACGAGGTGCGCATCAAGCCCGCGCAGATCTAACTGCTGGTATGCGCAAAGACGCTCTTCACGATACCGGGGCGTACCGGTTAGGATCGAGCCTCCGACAGTCTCTGGACAGCAGACAACAGGTCTGTGTCTCGGCCCGAATTTTAGTCCTGGTCTGGATCCGACCCTGACGACGACCCCGCCGCATCAGTCGAGGACGCAAATCCGCCGAACGGCGTGGTCTCGTGACTCCGGACGAGCACCTCGTCGGCCACCGTCAACCCCATGTCGAGCAGCTCCTGAGCAACAGGTGTGATGTCGCTGTCGGATTCGCCGACGGCCGTCACGAGGAGGTTCTGCTCGCCGGTTACCAGCTCCTGGACAGAGACGACCCCGTCGATAGCCAGGATTTCGGGAATCCGGTCGCCCCGCTCGGGGATGGGTGCCGTGCAAAACAGAAGCATCCGCAATGGGTAGCCCGCCTTCGCGTAGTCGACACTGGCGCTGTATCCCTTGATGACGCCGGCCGCTTCCAGCCGCTGGATACGCTTGCGGACGGTGCTGTCGGAGGTACCGGTCCGCTCGGCGATATCACTCGAAGAGGTGGTTCGCGCGTCGGCCTGAAGTGCGTACAGAATCGCCGTGTCCACCGCGTCGATATCGGGCTCGGCCATACCTGTGTTCCTCGGCAAGGCCACTTCAGGGTACCGTGGCAGTCGGGCGGATTGACGTACACTGCCTGTGGCCATCCAAGCCCAGATTGCCCTGTCGGCGGCAGTCAGATAATGAGGCGGGACCTCATTCGCTGGCCGCTCCGACGGCGGCACTGACGAAGATGGGTCGCGACGAGGTTCGCTGTCCTACTCACGTAGCGTGTGTACTATACGTCAGCCCGCAGTTGGCCTGAAGCGTGGTGGACCAAGTGTGACCGCGGGGTCGTCGCCGGAACTCGACCCCGAGTTCTTTGTGAAGATGGTCGAGACGGTCGGGGTAGGGGTCGGTATCTACGATCAGGATGGTGTGTACATCTATGTGAACCAGTCATATGCCGACCTATTCGGTGTCACGCCAACTGCGCTCGTCGGTACGCCGCTGTGGGAGGTCGTCCCAGCGATGGAGTCGGAGAGGTTCGACCGCTACTGGGCCTCGTTCCACGACGGCGAGACGCGGACCGCTGAGACAGTCCACACGTGGAACGACAAGGAGGTCCCGGTCGCGACGGTCACCACCAGACAGTCGATCGACGGGCAACCCTACCACTTCGGGACTATCAAGGATATTACCGAGCGGCGAACCCGCGAGCGCAAGATCAAACAGCAGAACGAGCGGCTCACCAACTTCGCGAGCGTCGTCTCACACGACCTGCGGAACCCGCTGAACGTCGCGCACGGGTATCTCGACATCTTAGAGGAGGACGTCGACCGCGATGAACTGCGGCTCGTGGCCAACGCGCTCGACCGGATGGACACGCTCATCACGGAGTTGCTGGAGCTCGCCCAAAGCGATACGGCCGACGCCGAGATGACCCTCGTAGCACTCCAAGCCGTCGCCAAGCAGGCCTGGCAGAACGTGACGACCCCTGAGGCCGAGCTGCACCTCCCCGAGACGAACCCCCGGATCGTGGCCGACGAATCGCGGCTCCAGCAGCTGTTCGAGAACCTGTTTCGGAATGCCGTCGACCACGCCGGCCCGGCTGTCGACGTGCGTGTCGAGACGACCTCCGACGGGTTCGCCGTCACTGATGATGGCCCGGGTATCCCGGCCGGCGAGCGTGATCGTGTCTTCGAGACCGGCTACACGACCGCTACGGACGGGACGGGGTTCGGGTTGAGCATCGTCAACCAGATTGTGACAGAGCACAACTGGGCCATACAGATTGGGGATGCTCCCGACGGGGGAGCCCGCATCGAGATTACGGACGTCAAATTCGTCACGTAGCTGTCGCCCGATCAGACGGGTCGCCGACTGTCGCTGATAAGACTCACACAGATGGAGCCCCGAAGACTTGGACTCCACGCCGGACAGCTGTGTGCCTGCCCTCGCACACTGGTTAGGCCGTCCGTCGCGCTGGGGAACTACTTTAGCCTGGCCGGTGTCACGGCGCGGCATGGGTATCGACCCCAGCGCCGTGTTAGCGCTGACAGCGGCGTTGGCGTTTGCCCTGTACACCGTTGTCGTGGAGAAAGGACTGACCGCGGTCGACGATGCCGGCGACGCCTCGCCCGCACTCGCGGCTGCCTTCTATTTCACCGTCGTCGCGTGTGTCGTGTTCTGGGCGCTGGCAGGCGCCCGCGGGCTCAACTGGTCGGCATTCTCGCTGGAAACGGTGTGGCCGTTCGTCATCGCGGGTGTCGCCTACCCCGCGCTGTTCCGCTTTCTCTACTACGAGAGTATCGACCGCGTCGGCGCCGCTGTTTCGTCGGCGATTATGGGCGCGTATCCGGCGGTGTCTGCCCTCGCAGCTGTCGCGGCGCTCGGCGAGGTACTTCCCTCGGCTGCGGGCATCGGCATCGCGCTTATTGTCGGTGGCGTCGGCCTGCTCCAGCTGACACAGACCACCGACGATGGTGCCGGGAGAGACGTCGTCCGCCAAAAGCTGGCGGCCGCGAGTCCCCTCGATTTCCTGTTTCCAGTGTGTACGATGTTGCTCACGGGAAGCGCGTTTGTTCTCATCAAGTTCGGCCTCGACAGCTGGCCGGGCGACCCCGTCACGGCGACGGCACTCACGCAGACGCCGGCACTGGTCATCTTCGGTGCGTGGGCGCTGACGCCAGCAGGCCGCCGCCAACTCCGCGTCCCCCGCGCCGCCCTTTACGCGTTCTTGGCCGCGAGCGCCTGCAACATCGTCGGCTGGCTGGGGCAATTCTACGCGCTCAACCTTGGGACGGTCGTCACTGTTGTCCCTCTCCTAAACACGATTCCGCTGCTCGTGCTTGCCTTCTCGTACATCGCCGCCCGCCAGCTCCCACGGTCGCCGCGAGTCATCGGCGCTGTCCTCGCCATCATTGTCGGCGTCACGCTCGTCCGGGTACCGGTCTGACGGGAACGTTTCCTCTATTGGCGCCACATGACAATCATCCTCACGAAAGGAGTCAGACGGCTGAGCCCGTGTGAGAATATCGATTCCGCGGTCACGCTGCTGTGGGGTAGATTAGCAGGCGGAATCGTCCCGTGTCCCGTCGGTCCAACGCGGGACATTGCTGGGTACATGTCTGCGGCACTACGCTAGTGCTCTGGTAAGGGTTGCTTCCGGTGATGATCACTTCGCCATGCGATACAGACGACATAGAGGGGGTTCCAGTGGCGGTGTGGTACCGCACCCATTATCGGATCGGTCGGGACGTATATGTGGACGCTGACCGCCACAATATGTATTGACGCGGAGTGGATGGTCAGCTCACAAGGCTTTGTATGTCGGTCAGCGCCGGAGGTGCCTGTCGGCTTGTGTCACGGAACGTTTAGGTTTGCTACCTTCCTCTGCCCAAGTAATGGTTTCTACCAACGAGGCGGCACCACAGTTCACGGCGACCTACCGCGGCAGTGACCACGAGACGTTCGATCTTGCCGAGCATCTCGGCGACGGACCCACGGTGCTGGCGTTCTTCCCTGGGGCGTTCACGCCGCCCTGTTCGAACGAGATGGTTGCACTCCAGGAACGGCTCGACGACTTCGAGGCAGCGGGGGCCACGCTATTCGGGGTAAGCGCCGACTCGGCGTTCACGCTGGGGGCGTTTGCCGACGAGTACGACCTCGAGTTCGACCTCGTGAGCGACATGGCCGGCGATGCCATCGAGGCGTACGGACTCTCGCTGGATCTCCCGGACCTGGGGCTGTACGGGGTTGCGAACCGCGCTGTGTTCGTCCTCGACGAGGACAGGACCGTCACCTACAGCTGGGTGGCCGACGACCCGACGAACGAGCCCGACTACGCCGACCTGCTCACGGCCGTCGAAGCGGTCTGAAGACCGACCTGTCGGTCCCTGCTCGTCTCGCGGAAATGAGGGGTGGGGCGACAGCCCAGCACCCGTCCGCGACGGCCCTCTGCGTCGCACACGCACTCGGCCAGCCAGGGGTTGACCGTCCTGCGTTCTCAAGCCGCAACGTTAGCCACGTCGAGGCGGGCACAGTCGTCAGTGACAGCGAAACGCGCCACTGTGAACCTCGGCTCAACACAACCTGTACAGTTGCAGCAGCAACCTGACGCGTAGCGTCGAGCGAGTCGCCTCGCGTGGGCGGTCAACAACGACCGATAGGAGTGCTGAGCCCGCCGACCTCCGCACCGACTCTCTAGATATGTGGGGATGCGGGTTTTCATCGCGACCCGACAACACACACTCGCCCTTGGCTTACCATGGAGGGCCCAGGGCAGTCCCGTGTGTGCACCCACACTCCCTGTCCCGGTGCATACACTCTTGTCGGTTCGGGCGGCGTGCCGCGTCCACCTCGGTGAGAATTGTGACCTGCTCCAGCGCGGCCAGTCAGCTACCCACGCCCGAACGATGGGCATCAGTGCTGTGACTGCTGTGATATGTGGTCGTTCGCGGACATCGTCCAGCCTCGTTACCATCCAATTGCGGTCGTCCTGAAGTGGACACCAGACAGCGAGCCGTGCGCGCCTCGCGACACCTGGCAGGGAGTGGTTGGGGCGCCCCCGTGGGGCAGGCGGTCTGCATCGGCGAGCCCAACTGGGCGGGCAACCGTATATGAGGCCCCCGGGTGTACACGCGGGCAATGAGAGACTCACGGACGTTGGGCGCATCTGAAGGTTCGCGAGCATGAGCGGTGACGAGTCGGCGGCACAGACGGACCCTGCCGATCCCGTCGAGCAGGGACACCCGGAGAAACTCTCGGACCGCTACTCGGCGATCATGGGTCGGTTTGTCCACGGCGTGGAACTTGCAGCCGCGACCGTCTTCGCGCTCCTGTTTGCAATCGGTGTTATCGACCTGACGCTGCAGATTCTGGACGCCGTCCAGTCGGGCAACATCACTGACCCGCTGGTGGTCATCGGCTTCATCGACACCGGACTGCTCCTGTTGATTATCGTCGAGGTGTACCAGACGGTGCTCGCGTACGTCGAAGAGAATGACACTCGCCGAATCGTCCGGCTGGTCATCTACACGGGCGTCATCGCGATGGTTCGGAAGGCGATTATCTTCCGGACCGGTGAGTACGCCACCCTCCAGGATGCCCTCTTCGCGGCCGGCTCTTACGCAATCATCATGTTTGCGTTGGTCGCGCTACTCCTCGCAGAAGTGTACGGCGGCGATGCCCCGTTGTTGACTAACAACTAACCGCGCCGACACCGCCCGTCACAACGTGCTGCACGCAAGAGGGCGGCAGCGAAACGCAGGTTCTGTGCCATCTGCCGTCACGTGAACGCGGCGAGTGCCCGTGCGACGGGGGGCCAGGATCGCAGTCCAATCGAGGTCAACCAGGCTGTTCGCACCCACGCTTCCCACAGTCTCGGCCTGGTTGGACTGCTGACTATGCCACGGGCCGGGCCTACTCTCCGCGACCGTGTTTGGCGTCCCCATGGCGGTGTGGCTACGGGGACGCCGAGAGAACTCAGTTGAGTCGGGGAATCGTGTGGGGTTGTGTTCAGCAGTCGGCATGTCGGCACAGGTTTCGACGATGTCCAGTCACCGACTGCCCGTCTGGATACTGCTTCGGTACCGCGGCGGACAGGTCGGCATTACGTGGGTGGCGACGCTACGGGTGCAGACGACGCACAAACGGGCTGGGCTCGTCAGAGTACGCCAAGAATGAAGCCAATACCCATTCCGACAAGCACGGCACTGGAAACGATGGGGAGGTAGTGAGTATACCGCTTGACCCGCTCCTCGAAGTGCTCGTAGCCGGCGATGAGCAGCATCGTCAGCCCGACGATGCCGGCGATGACGGTCAGCGCGTAGGCGGCCATCAACTCGAGACAATACGTCGAGCCGGCACACAACGCGATGATTTCGAACTCTTCCTCGTGTGCGAACCCCAGCAGGAACGCGAACCAGGCGATACCCCACAAGCCCCGGTCGGGCGCCTCTCCGAGGGTACCGTGGTCGTGGGACTGGTCTCCGACGAACGGGACAGCTCGTTTCAATCGGCGCCACAGGCCGTTATTGTCGGCTCCGTGGGTGCCATGCTCGTGGACAGGTTGGTTCTCATCGACCCCGGTGAACTGAACACCGTCGCTGTGCGCATGGTCGTGTCCGTGGGGGCCGTGGTCGTGCGCGTCGCCGTGAGTGTGGGTGTGTCCGTGATTGTGAGCGTGCCCGTGCCGGTACTCCCGGATGCCAAGCAGGGTGAGCAAGACGCCAGCGACAAGACTGACTGGTCCACCGATGACGATGGGCCCGCTTAACTGGATAGGATCGTTGACCTGGGTGAGGTTGAAGAACGATTTTGCGTAAAAGAAGACAGCGACCATGGCGATGCTGCTGACGAGGTGCCCGATGCCCAAGATGACACTCGCGGCGATCCCGAACACCCACGCGTTCGCCTGGTCGAGCGCGTAGGAGGCCGCGACCGGCCAGCCGTGCCCTGGCTCGATACCATGTACGGCGCCCAGAGCGACTGCGCCAACGAAGAGACCGAGCGCATCGCCGTGTACCATTGTCGCTGAGTCCGCCGTGCCCCGGAATAATGCTTGTTAATGCGTACCCCTCTGCCCGTCCACTGGGGGAGCCGGACAACATCGATTCAGCCTGTCGTGAAGAGCCGGTGTCTCCGATTCACTCATCATGTCTGCAGCGCGTGACTGTCTGGCATCCCCTGGGCTCCATGGGGACCGGCTCCAGAATGTTGGTCTCTGGCTCTGGTCTGCGCGGATCACTCAGGCGATCAGATAGAACAGGTGTGGGACCCGCCCTGATACAATCGAGGGCCTGCGCTCGGGGGAATCAGGCACCGAGCCCGACTAAGCGGCTCGTTCCCTGGAGTCTGGGATATCTGGCAGTGTGCACAGGCACGACCCTCAACTCGGTTGATGTGACACATATCGAGCGGACGCCCACCCGTTCACGGGTGGATTAGAGCGACGGCAC
>NZ_JBDGTV010000009.1:0-215336 GCF_042216475.1 Halosegnis sp. | reverse complement strand
TTCCGTGGTCGACGTGGCCGATGACGGCCAGGTTCTGGTGCGGTTTGTCGCTCATTGGTGTATCTCACGCGCTGAGGCGCTGTGTGCCACTGGTTCGACACTCGCCCGTAAAACGATTTCGAAAGGGTCCCCCCGAATTCGACCGCCTCAGGCGGTTTGGGGGCCGTTCACACGACGGCTACCGCCGCGACAGCCGACCCACGTCCGCCAGCACCGCACTCGCTGTCTCCGGGCCACCCGCACCCCGTCCGGAGATGTTGAGCCGTCCGGCATGCTCCGTCTCTAACTGGACGATATTGCGCGTGCCTGTCACCGCGAGCGTTCCGTTCTCGGGAACGAGCCGCGGGCCAACCCGAACCGTTCCGTCGGCCACCTCGCCGATGAGCCGGACGGTGCGTCCGTCCTCGGCCGCGAGCTTGAGGGCGCTGCCTGGTAGGTCTGCGATGCCTGATACCTCTGCGTCCGCGAGCGTGTATTCACGGTCATATAGCACGTTCGCAAGGATGACACACTTCAGCGCCGCGTCAGTCCCCTCCACGTCGAAGGTCGGGTCCGCCTCCGCGACGCCGAGGTCCTGTGCCTCTGCGAGCACGTGCTCGTAGTCAAGCCCTTCTGCGGCCATCCGCGAGAGAATGAAGTTTGCCGTCCCGTTCAGTACGCCTCGGACCGCGGTGACGCGATCGGCTCCAAGATCGCCGATAGTCGACAACGTTGGGATAGCGCCCGCGACGGTCGCCTCGAACAGAACCGACCCCGCGCTCGCTTGCTCTGCCGCCCGCAGGTCACCGTACCGCTCGGCGACCGGCCCTTTGTTGGCGAGGACAACGTGTCGGTCCCGCTCCAGCGCCGTCCCGACGTGTGAAAAGCCCGGTTCGGCGTCGCCGAGCGTTGTTGGCGTCGCCTCCACGAGCACATCGTAATCGGCCGCCAGCGCGTCGGCTGGCTCGCCGTCGCCTACCTGTCCTTCGTCGTGCTTCCGGCGGGTAACCACCTCAGGATCGAGCCCGTCGGCGTCGACGGCCGCCGACGCCGAATCGGCGACGGCGACGACATCGTGGCCGTAGTCGCCCGCCAACTCCAGCACGCTCGTCCCCACCGCGCCGGCGCCGAAGACAGCGAGTTTCATGCCGCATCACCCGCTAGCGGTGCGATGATACGAAGATTCTTTTCGTCGGCAACTGACCGGACGGCTGACAGCGCCGCCTCTGCCCCGCCCGACTCGGCGACGAGCCGAAGCCGGGCAGACGAGACACCCTCAGTTCCCTCCGGCGCCGACAGCGACAGATCCGCGACGGATGCCTGTCCACACTCTTGCACGCGTGAGAGCGTGTCTGAGAGGTCTGTGTCGACGATGTGGCCCGTCAGCACGACAGTCACCTCCTCGCTGTAGCGCTGTGCGCCCGCCTGGACAACGTTAACGCCCGCCGACCGGAGCGCGTCCACGATGACGTCGAATCGCTCGGGTGTCGCCTCGATATCCACCTCCACTGGAATGTGGCCTCGGGGTGTGAGGTTGCCGCGCTCGTGGAAGATGGACAGCAGGTTGCCGCCGTTCTCAGCGATGGGTTCGAGCGCGCGCAACAGCTCACCCGGTTCGTCGACCAGCTCAAGCCGTACCGTGTACGCGCGCACTGCGTCGCTCACCGCGTGGTCACCCCGTTCATACCCACGGCGAGCGCGGCCGCGCGCATAAGCCTCCCGTCTCTGTACCACGAGGGCGAAGCCTGCCAGCTCATGTACCTTCCACCGATGGCTCGACGGCGACGAACTCTAGCCCCTCCTCGGCGAGCAGCTCGCGTGCCTGATTGGTCACCGAGGGTGCGGCTAGCACTCCGCGAATGGACGCAGCGTCATGACTGTCACGTCTGAGTGCTTCCACGTAGCGACGGAGCTGGCCGACCGCGTCCGGCCCGGCCCGTCGACGCTTCAACTCCACGATCACCGTCCGGCCGTCAGCGTCGACCCCGTACACGTCCACGGCGCCTGCAGGCGTGTCACGTTCGGTCGCGCGCGGCTCGAACCCCGCCTCTATCAGTTCCGGCTCTGTAAGCACCCGCTCCTTGAGGTCTGCTTCTGTTCCCTCAACGGTTGGGCCGGACCCCTCGTCGGCTGGGTAGCGAGTCACCTGCGCCACAGTCTCGAACCGCACGAGCAGCGTCTCCTCGGCCCCCGAGCGCGTACTGGCCACGACCAACCCCTCGCTGTCGACGGTGGGTTCATGTTCACCGCCGGGCGGCTGCCAGTTCACCGGCTGGTGGCCGGCGGCGGTGTGGACGAGCGCGGTGCCGTCTGGTTTCAGGAGAAGGAGTCGGTCACCCGTTTCCAGCCGGGAGCTGGCGCGGCCGTCGTAGGTCACCCGACACCGTCCGAAGAGACTCACCACCTCCCCAGCTGACAGCCCCGCTTCGACTGTCGCGCGGGCACGCTCGGCGTCAGGCCCGCTGCGTACCGTCGCATCCATACCTGTCGGTCAACTCCCGCGGGCTAAAAGCCGCCGGCGACGGACACTGTCGCTGCGATGCCGCAGACCTGCTCGACAAGATATAGAACGCGTCAATCGTGCCCGTGTGCCTCTTCCCCGAATCCACCCGCAACCGGCGACTTCACACCCGTGAACCGGCTCCGTGCGTACGGTCCGCCGGTAGCCACGAGCAACATCCCGTCGCCACCTGAGCCGCGCTGTGGGTGCTGAAGCCAAACCAGCAGACCAGGGACGACACAACATCCCGATGTGCGCGGCGTGGTACAATCCAGTCTGAATCCTACCGGTAAGCCTCCCGGAGGAACGCCAGCGCTGCGCCGAACATCGCGAGATTGCCGAAGAAGGCGAGTCGCTCGCCACTTGCATCTCCCTCCTCGTTCCAGAAGTCATGCATTGTCGGCGTCACCACGGCAAGGAACGTCGCGACGGCGCCGGTAGCGAGCCGGGGAGCGCGCCACAGCGCCACCCCGAGCCCCCCAGCGAGCATCATTCCCGAGGCGAATGGCGCCGCAAGATCCGGCAGTGGCACGCCCGCAGACTCGGCATACTCGACGGTGTCGTCCATGTCACGGAAGTCTTCGGAAGCCTGTAGCGCCAGCCCAAGCCCGAACAGCACCCGTCCGAGCGTCGACGGCGTGGTATCTTTGCCGGTATCCATCCGGTCGATGTCATCTCCCATACCCGTGGCTCTCGGGGCTGGCGCTTAAAGATACGCGCGCAGTGAGGTACTTGCCGCGGTGTTACTTGCCGCGGTTGTTATTCGAGCGGACCGACGGCCGGGTATGCTCGGCACCGGTGCCCCGCGTGCCCAGCCCACGGCCCTGCGTTCCGGCGCTGGTCTTGCCCCGGAAGACCCGGCCCTGCTGGTCGTCAGCGCAAATCCAGCTCAGGTCGTCGTCGTTCTGGATGGCGCCGTGTTCCGGATCAACGAGGATGATTTCATACCACTTGCGCGAGCCGTCTTCCCCGACCCAGTAGGAGTTGAGTACCCGCAGATTCGGGTACTTACGGGAGGCGCGCTCCTCGCCGATGCGCTGGATGGACTTGCGGCGCGTGATGCGGTTGACGCCCTGCCGCTTGGAGCGGCGGCCAGCCTTGAACCGCTGTTTGCGCGCGCTGCCCTTCCGGACTGCCACGCGAACAACGACAATGCCCTGTTTGGCCTTGTAACCAAGCGAACGGGCTTTGTCGAGCCGCGTGGGACGGTCGATGCGCTCGATAGCGCCCTGTTTCCGCCAGTCCTGCTGTCGCTGCCATTGGAGCTCGGCGAGCTTCCCCTCCTTCGGGGTCTCCCAAGCCTCGCTGATGTGCGAATAGAAGCTTCGTGCCATTGTGTTCACCGCGGGCGTCGTGTGGTTCAACGCGTCAAGCGCGTCACATTCCGGCCTGCCGTAGCAGGTGCCCGCCGGTGCCCGCTGTCCGGCGTGCTTAGCTTATCTTACTGTTCGTGGTAAAAAGCGCGTCGAATCACTGCTAGCGGACGTGGTTTCATATCGCCATATTCGGTTTATGCAAGCGCACGCACGCTCTCGAACTCGCCGTCCCGGAGCGTCTCTGCGAGCCGCTCGGCGCTGACATCGGGCGTCTGGCCGGGGTACTTCCGTCGGAAGTAGCCAACGACGTTCTCACAGTCTCGTTCGAGGAACTCTGCGGCGTTTTCATGATCGACGGGAACCGCCTGCGGCCAATCGAAGACGGTGACTCCGTCGCTGTCGACGAAGACGTTGTACTCGGACATATCTGCGTGGACGTAGCCCTGCTCGTAGGCGGTCGCCACCTCGTCTAGAATGAGATCGAGCACGCCGACGGCCTGTGCCGGGTCCAATTCTGCCTTCGATAGTTCGACGCCCTCCAGCTTCTCCATCACGATGCCGTGGCGATTGTGGTCGAGCGGTCGAGGCACTGATACCTCCGGATACACTGCCCGGAGCGCCTCGTGTTCTCGCTCGGCGGCCTTGCGCGCGGTGTAGAACCACGAGATATGGTCGCGATCGGCGGTGTACTCGCGTTCCTTCTGGACCTCTCGGAAATTGGTGTACCCCTCGCGGTGGAATTTCAGGGCTAGCGGTTTGTATGAGCGGACCTCGTAGACATCTGACTCCTTGCCGACGCCCAGCGGCGCACCCACCCCCTCGATGGTTTCACGTTCGGAGAAGGTCCGGAGCGCGAGCGCGTCGTAGCCCTCGAAGGTAAGCCGGAACCCCGTGTACTGGATAGTCTTGCGCTCGATGAGCCCACGCCGTTCACAGCGGTCGAGCCGGTAGTCCATCTCCTCGCCGTCCAGCCGCGAGAACTCCGCTATTTTCCCCCGGGCGACCCATCGCGAGAAGCGCATCCCCTGCTCAAGGCCTGATAGCAGGTAGAAGTCCTCAGGCTCCAGCTCCGCCATCAGCGGAGCGACGTTCTCGACCATGCCGCCCGTACCGCCCGGAGACGCAAAAGCGGCTCGTGCCGGCTCGATAAAGCGTATGCGACGATATAGAACTACTTGGCCAGCGACGCTGCTACTCCGGCAAGCGCCTCATCCGCGAGTGTCACCTCGTCTGCTGTCGAGAGGAACCCATGGCAGGCGGATGGGTAGTGGTTGTGAGTGACGGTGACTCCGGCCTCGTTCAGTGCGTTGGCGTACGTACGCCCCTCGTCACATAGCGGGTCGTGGCCGGCCGTCACCACCGTCGCGGGCGGGAGACCGGTCTGGTCACCACATAGTGGAGCAACGTAGGGATTCGCCCGGTCAACCGGCGAACGAACGTACTCTCCCCAGAAGTGCTCGATGGCTGCCTGGGTGAGCAGCGGCACATCGCCGTGCTCACGGTACGATTCTCGGGTGAAGTCGTCATCAACCATTGGATAGAGGAGTGCCTGGCGGTCGGGTGCCGGCGGCGTGTGGTCGCGACAGTAGCGGGCGACACCGGCCGCGAGGTTGCCGCCCGCACTCGTGCCCGCGACGCACACTCGGTCCGTATCGCCGCCGAAAGCGTCGGCATGCTCGCGTGCCCACACGTACGCGGAGATACAGTCATCTAATCCCGCAGGGAACGGATATTCAGGCGCTAACCGATAGTCGACCGCGAGAACGACTGCTGGCACCCGGTCGGCCAGCGCTCGGCAGATGTCTTCGACGGAATCCAGCCCGCCTAGCGCCCACAGGCCGCCATGATAGAAGACAACTGTCGGGAGCGGGCCCGCCGCGTCCGGTCGCACCACCCGGACTGGTACCGGGCCTTCCGGGCCATCAACCGCCACATCGCGCGTGTACGCGACCGGCGTTGTCCGCTCAGGGCCGAACAGCTCCATTTCGAGCTGCCGGGCGCTCTCGACGGTTACCGCGTGCCACTCTGGGAGACCGTCGCCCAGTTGATCGACGACTGCCGACAGTTCTGGATCCAGATCTGTCTCCGTCATACCCAGGATTCGCTGCCGTCCGTGCTCAAGCTTGGGGGGTCAGTCGAACAGGTTCGGGCCAGCGGTCATGGGCTACAGGCGTCAATACGTCGACATGCGACGCACGCTGGCCATACTCGCTATCGTCGCCCTGCTTGTGTTCGCTGTCGGGGGAACGGTTGCGGTGGCGGACACCTCTCCCCAGCAGAACGACAGCGCCGACACGAATCAGCCAGCCGACGGCTGTCACTGCCCGTGTCACGAGCACGACAATCACGACCACGGGCACACAAGGGGCGGGCACCGTCACCCAGAGCATGACTACGACAACTGCGGTCATAACGTCCACCGTGATCATCACGGTGGTCGTAGCCGCTGATACGGATTTGATATCGCGACATACGGTTTATCATCGCGCTCGAAAGGGTTGATGAGGCGGTAGACCGACTCATCCGTATGGAGACGCCAGCCGTCGCGTTCGGCGAGACGGGCCGCCAGCGGGCGCGAGCGGCCGACGAGCGGGATCCGCTTGCGGAGTTCGCCAATCGATTCGACGTACCGGGGACGTACATGGACGGCAACTCGCTGGGGCCGCTGTCAGCGGACGCCGTGGCGGCTGTCGAGCACGTGCTTGATGAGTGGCGTGACTACGCCGTCGAAGGATGGACTGACGCCGACCCAGACTGGTTCCACTATGGAGAACGGCTGGGCGGCAGACTCGCTCCCCTCGTTGGCGCTCGCGAACCGGAGGTGGCCGTCTGCGGCTCTACGACGGCGAATGTCCACACGCTCGTGGGCACCTTTTACGACGCAGCAAATGGAGGAAACGCCGCCCACGCCGATGACCCCGGTGTCGTGCTCGTCAACGAACTCGACTTCCCTACGGATCACTACGCAGTCCGCGCACAGTTGCGCGCCCGCGGGCTTGACCCCGATGACCACCTCGCTGTTGTCGAGTCGCGAGATGGCCGCACCATCGAACAATCCGATATCGAGCGGGCGCTCCAGGAGCAAGACGTCGACATCCTGTTTTTTCCGAGTGTGCTCTACCGGTCAGGCCAGCTGTTCGACATCGCCGAACTGGCTGCCCTCGCGCACGAATACGGCGCCTACGCAGGGTTTGACCTCGCCCACTCCGTCGGTGTCGTGCCCCACGATCTCCACGGGGCAGGCGTTGATTTTGCGGTCTGGTGTCACTACAAGTACCTCAACGCCGGTCCCGGCGCGGTCGCGGGACTGTTCTGTCACGAGGAGCACTTCGGTATCCAACCTGCGCTTGCTGGCTGGTGGGGCCACGAGAAAGAGACCCAGTTCGAGATGCGTCAGACCTTCACCCCCGCGGCGAATGCCGGCGCCTTCCAGATTGGGACGGTCCCGGTGCTCGCAGCCGCGCCACTGGACGGCGCGCTTGACGTGATCCATGAGGCCGGCATCGCGTCGCTCCGGGAGAAGTCGGCCGCGCTCGCCGAATATCTGGTCGCGCTCGTTGACGAACTCCCAGACGCCTTTGCCGTCGGCTCTCCCCGCGACCCGGCGCGACGGGGCGGCCACGTTGCCGTTGAACACGACGAGGCTGCCCGGCTGGCGGCAGCGCTGACGGACCGCGATGTCATTGTCGACTATCGCCCGCCGAACGTCGTCCGCGTCGCGCCGGCGCCGCTATACACCGGATTCGTGGATGTCCACCGAGTGGCCGCGACGCTCCGGTCACTCCACGAGTCTCGTGCGTACGAGGCGTACGAGCCGCCCTCCGGCGTGACGTAGCGCCGCAACGCTCAACGTCGCTGCCGTCCAGACCCGACCGTGAACGTTGAGATACTGCTGTACGAAGGGTTCGACGAGCTCGATGCGGTGGGCCCCTACGAGGTGCTGGCGAACGGGTTCCGGTACGCCGACCGCGAGGGCGGCGTCCGGATGGTCACCCGCGACAGGACCGATGAGGTGCGCGCGAGTCACGGCCTTCGGGTCGGCGCCGACGGCCAACTTGGCGACACTGACCCCGCGCTCATTGTTGTTCCTGGCGGCGGCTGGACCGACCCCGACGCGGCGACCGGCGCCCGTGCAGAGTACGACGACGGCCGAATCCCGGCCGCACTCGCCGCGCTGTACGACGATGGCGTAACGCTCGCGACTGTCTGTACTGGCGGGATGCTGGTTGCGAAACCCGGCCTATTTGAGGGCCGAAAGGCAGTCACTCACGCTGGGGCGCTCAAGGATCTCGCCGCCGCAGGCGCAGACGTCCAAGACTCCCGGGTGGTGGACGACGGTGATCTGCTTTCGGCGGGCGGTGTCACAGCTGGGCTGGACCTCGCCTTTCATCTCCTCACGCGGGAGTTCGGGCAGACGGTGGCCGATCGCGTCGCCCGCGAGATGGAATACGAGCCGAGCGGCGACATTGTCGTCGGTTAAGTATACACGGCTCGCATTTTCTTTGACATCCCCCTCCGCGTGAACGCGGCGGACTCCCGAGCGGTGGGCGTTTCAGGTCCGCAGTCCAATCACCGGACTACCACACCTTTCGGGCGCGGGTAGTCCCACAGCATCGGTGTGGTGGACTGCTGGCGGTGCCAAGCCGCCGGTACCCCTATCCTCGACCGTGTACGGCGTCCCGGTGTTGGTTTGGCCACGGGGACGCCAGCAGGCGTCAACAGAGTCGGGGGTATCGTCCGGTTCGCTTTGCGCAGTCGGCACGTCGGCACACCCTTCGAGGATATGTCGTTCACCGACTGGTCTTTCGGATACTGCCTCGTTACGTGGGCGGACAGGCCGCCTCCGACGGACGGGTCGGAATCCGCTCCGTTCCGACCAATTCCTCCCTACTGATCGGGGTTCCTGTCGCTTCAACGCCAGTCTGCTGACACGCAGCGTGCTGTCGACCGTGGATACGGTCCCCAAGTGACGGCGCGTATCCACGCCCTGAAGGCCGTGGTATTGCGCCTGCTCAGCATATAAACCACCGGCCGCGATACCAAATCCGCCGCCACGCTCGCTCGCGTGAGCGAGAGGTTTTAGCCGCGCCGACGGTAGCCTCGTGTATGCGAATCGAGAACAGCTTCATCCCCGTGCGCGGAGTCGGGGAAAAGACAGAACGGGACCTCTGGCGGGCGGGCGTCACCCACTGGGACGAGTTTGATCCCTCTCACGTGGGGGAGACAACGGGCCAACGTGTGTCGTCGTTCATCGAAGAGGCCCGCGACCGGTTGGCGGCTGGCGACGCCCATTTTTTCGGTGAGCAATTCCCCAACCCGTCACTGTGGCGCTGCTACGAGAACTTCCGCGACGAGACCGTGTTTTTCGACATTGAGACGACAGGGCTGTCGAAGCACCGCGACCAGGTAACGACAGTCTCCTTCCATCGTGACGGCGAGACGACGACGCTCGTGCGGGGTGACGACCTCACGCGCGAGAACCTCAGCCGTGAACTCGACGGCGCACTGCTCGTTACGTTCAACGGCTCGTCATTCGACGTTCCATTTCTCGAGACATCCTTCGACATCGACATTGAGGCTCCGCATCTCGACGCCATGTACGCTGCCCGCCGGGCCGGACTGTCAGGTGGGCTGAAGGCCGTTGAGCGGCAGATTGGCATCGAGCGCGACCGGCCGGATATCTCCGGCGAAGACGCCGTCCGGCTCTGGCACGAGCACGAACGGGGGGTCGACGGTGCACTCGAGCGGTTGGTCTCGTACAACCGCGAGGATGCCGTCCACCTGCGCAAACTGATGGATGTCGTAACTGAGCGGCTTCACGCCGAGACATTCGTCGAATGAGTGCCGACCGCGAGTGGCGGCTGATTCGCGAGCAGCCGCTTGACGGCGCGCTAGCGATGGCCTACGACGAGGCCGCTGCACGGACGGCCGCCGCTGGTGGCCCCCGCACTGTTCGTCTCTACCGCTGGCGGCCCAGCACACTCTCGTTGGGGTACGGGCAGGCGACCGACACTGTCGACTGGGCCGCCTGCGAGCAGCGGGGCGTCGATGTTGTCCGCCGGAACACGGGCGGGGGCGGTATCTACCACGACACATACGGCGATGTTTCCTACTCGATCATCGCCCCCGCCGACGAGGTTCCCGGCGACCTGCTGGCGACGTACGAGCGGTTCTGCGAGCCGCTGTTCGCGGCGTTCGAACGGCTTGGTGTTGAGGCCCACTTCGCTGAGAAGGAGCGCCCGCCGGTCCACCAGCCCGCCTGCTACCTGCGGGGACTCCACCCCGCTCATGACATCGTCGCCAAGGACGGGCGAAAGCTGTCTGGTAACGCCCAGTACCGACGTGAAGATGCTGTCGTCCAGCACGGCTCCGTCACGTTCCGCGCAGAGCCCGAACGCCACCTCGACTGCTTCGCCACCGACGCGGTGACGCCCGCCGACTTCGGCGACCGCGTGACGAGCCTTGAGGAGCAGAATCCCGCCCTGACCCGCCGCGAGACGGTGGACGCGCTGACGGCCGCGCTCGCGGACTGGGCCGGTGCCGAGACTGGGTCATGGACTGACGAGGAACGGGCGTTCGCCGAGCGACGGGCCGACGAGAAGTACCGCGCCGAGGCGTGGACCCGTGAACGGACGGACCCGACCGACTGACACGTAGCGAGCGGAAGCCCCCCGCGAGTGGAATCTAACAGCTTCAGCGTGGGAGGTGGCCAATGGCTTCCGACACGGCTTTGCAGAGTCCGCGCCAGCGGTGACACATGAGCACCGACGAGACGCTCCGGATTGGCGCACACGCCTCCATCGCGAAGTCCGCGGGCCCGTACGACGGGCCGGCGAACGCTGTCCACAAACAGGTTGAGTACGGCGGCAACTGCGGGCAGATATTCAGCCACTCGCCACAGGTGTGGCAGTCGCCCGATATCGACGAGACGGCAGCCGACGAGTTCCGCGAACTCACGGCCGAACACGACATCGGCCCGTGGGTGATTCACACCTCGTATCTCGTTAATCTCTGTACACCCAAAGAAGACCTTCGCGAGAAGTCGGTCCAGTCGATGCAGGAGGAGGTCGACATCGCCGCGGCCCTCGGGATTCCGTACGTGAACGTCCATCTCGGTGCCCACACTGGTGCCGGCGTTGAGGGAGGCCTCCAGAATGCTGGCGCGGTGCTGGACGATCTGGACGTGCCCGATGGCGTCACTGTGCTCGTGGAGTCGGACGCCGGCTCCGGCACGAAGCTGGGCGACCAGTTCGAGCACCTCGCGACCGTCGCCGACGAAACGAGCCTCGACGTGGAGTTCTGTCTCGATACCGCCCACGTGTGGGCCGCCGGCTACGATATTTCGACGCCCGACGCCGTTGCGGAGACGTTCACTGAGTTCGACGATGTCGTCGGTCTCGACCGACTGGCGTACGTCCACCTCAACGACTCGAAACATGGGCGCGGGACGAACAAGGACGAACACGCGCACATCGGTGAGGGCGAGATTGGTGTTGAGGGAATGCAGGCGTTTATCCGCCGTACCGCCGCCGAGGGGATTCCGATGGCGCTGGAGACGCCCACTGAAGACGGGAAATCCTTCGCGTGGAACATCGAGCGTGTTCGGGAACTCTACAGCGCCTGACCCGAGAGAGCGACGAACGAGAACGATTACCGGAAGTGACGCGCGAGCAGTGCAGCAACGAGGAGGAGCGACGCTGTTTTCACCCGCTCTTCCCTCAGACCCCGCGTGCGCCGCTTCAGCGCCGAGTATCTCGACCGGACCCGCGAGGGCCTGTGGACTGACCGGACGGCGCTTGCTCCGCTCCAGCTCGCGGACCGCGGCTCCGTCCTCGATGTCGGCTGTGGCACTGGTGAGCTGACCCGCGTTGTCCGGGAGACGTGTCCTGGCCGGGTTATCGGCGCCGATCGCGACCCCGGACTGCTCGCACACCTGCCTGCCGAGGTCGACGCTGTTCGCGCGGACGCCTACCGGCTCCCGCTGCCGGACGATAGCGTCGATTTGGTGGTCTGTCAGGCGCTTCTCGTCAACCTGCCAGACCCCGAGCGGGCGCTCCGGGAGTTCGCCCGTGTCGCCCGCGACGCGGTGGCGGCCATCGAGCCGGACAATGCTGGTGTCACCGTCGAATCAACCGTTGAGGCGGAACCAGGTCTGGCTCAGGAGGCGCGACGCCGCTACATCGCCGGTGTTGAGACAGACGTAACTCTCGGTGGAGACCTTCCCGGACTGTTCGCCCGGGCCGGGCTCTCGGGGGTCGAGACGGCCCGCCGTGATCACGTCCGACGGGTCACAGCGCCGTACTCAGCCGACGAGCTTGAGGCGGTCGGCCGGAAAGCTCGTGGGACGGCAATCGGGGAGCGGCGCAACGAGATGGCCGGCGACGCGGACGCGCTCGACGCGCTCCGGACAGCGTGGCGGGAGATGGGCCGGGAGGCACTCGCGCAGGCCCAGACCGGCGAGTACGAGCGCACAGAGACGGTTCCGTTCCACGTCGCCGTCGCGGCCGTATGAGCGACGGGGACACACGCCGACCGAACGACTTTGTGGCGGGCGCCCGGTCACCGAACGAACCAATGGAGAAGGCGCTGTGGTATCTGCTCGCCGGCACCCGGGGCGGAGCGAACCGCGCCCGCATCATCCGGCTCCTCGACGAGCAGCCCCGCAACGCCAATCGGCTCGCCGACGAGCTCGATGTCGACTACAACACCATCCGCCACCACCTCGACGTGCTCGTCGAGCACGATGTTGTGGAGGCAGGCGGCGATGACTACGGTCAGCTCTACTTCCTGACCGATCGCTTCGAGCACCACCGCGAGACCTTCGAGGAGGCCACTGAACACCTGTAACACCATGATGGGACCCCAGCTACTGATTGCGACCGCGCTGTCGGCGCTGAACGCCGTACTACTCGTCGTGCTACTTGCCGTCTGGTACCGCAACTACCGGGCTGTCGGCTCGCGGCTGACGCTCGGGCTCGTCGCGTTCGCGCTGGCGATGCTCGTCGAGAACGCCGTCGCAGTCGGCTTCTTCTTCCGGTCGGGCGCCTCGCTGTATGCTATGGGCGAGGGGGTCGCAAGCGTCGTTGCGGGGATGCGGGGGCTTCAGTTCATCGCGCTTGCCTTCCTCGTGTACGTCTCTATGGAGTGATTCAAAATTTGAACAACCTTTTTGTCCCCATCCGGCCGGCACTCACACGGGGCGGCCCACGCAGCGTGGACTGGTATCCCTCGCGCTGGCTCCCCCGCTTCACCTACTGAGAGGTCAGACCACGTCGCCACGCACCGTCGAGCCCGACTGCCGTCGGCGCCCCTCACGAACTGTCTCGGCGGCCCGTTCGGCTTCGGCTTCGTCCAGCCCTAACATCTCCAGTGCGGCCGAAAGCGTCGGGAAGACGAACTCGTTGGCCCGGAGCTTTTCGAGGGCTGACTCGCTCACGCGCTCATCGTCACCATCCCCTGCCCACAGCATCGCGGCCCGCGGGTCGAGCAACTGCCGATACTCCTCGCGGGCGCGGGCCGCCTCGAGCCGGCGGGTCACGTTATCCTCGAAGCCGGTGTTGCACACCTCCAGGTGGACCGGCTCGTCGTCGGGGAGCAACTGCGCCGCCAGACACCGCTCGGGGGCGGCATGGCCGTTCTCATTCGCCCGTAACAGCTCAGGGTTCGCCTCTGCCCAGTCTGCGCGGACTGTCCGCCCGACCCCCTCAATGCCGTGGGAGTCAATGAACGTCGCCTCCCGATCGGGAGCATCTTTGAATAACAGGTCCTTCGTCACGTACACGTCCACGCGGGGGACGGGGTCGAGCCCGAGCACGACGTCGCCGTACACCCACACCTCGCGCACCGGCACGGGGAGCCGTTCTGTCCGGACCGTCTCGAGTATCTCCTCGACCCGCTCGACGGCCCGCTTGCGCGCCAGCCCCTCCGTCTCGTCCATACAGGATGCGGACGCCCGAGAGACAAACGGCTTGCGTCGGCCGGCCGGACACGACAACCCGCAACCCATACCCTCGCGCGCACGGATGAGCCCGTATGGACTGCGATAAGTGCGGCGGGGCGGCGGTCACCCACATCGCTTACTCCGGCCTTCACCTGTGTGAGGGGTGTTTTTCAGAGTCGGTTGAGACGCGGGTGCGCCAGCGCGTCCGCGAGGACGGGCTTCTTGACGAGTCGGCTACGCCCGAGAACCCTGATACGTGGGTTGTCGGCCTTTCTGGGGGGAAGGACAGCGTCGTCCTCACGCGGGTGCTCCACGACACTTTTCAAGAAGACTCGCGGGTGGAACTCGTTGGTCTGACCATCCACGAGGGTATCGAGGGGTACCGGGACGCAAGCGTCGAGGCCTGCCGCGAACTCGTGGCCGACCTCGGGCTCAAACACGAACTCGTCGCATACGAGGAGGAGTTTGGCGTTCGCATGGATGACGTCGCCACCGAGGACCCAGAAGGGATGGCTCCCTGTGCGTACTGTGGGGTGTTCCGCCGGGACGTGCTCGAGCGGTATGCTGAACAGTTGGATGCGGACAAGCTGCTCACCGGCCACAACCTCGACGACGAAGCACAGACAGCACTGATGAACTTTCTTGAGGGCGACCCGGCCCAGATTGCCAAACATTTCGACGCATCGTTAGGGAGCTTCGACGACCGAGAGGCACAGGAGACGTTCGTCCCGCGTGCGAAGCCACTGCGGGACATCCCCGAGAAGGAAGTGGCGCTGTACGCCCACCTCAATGACCTGCCGGCTCATATCACAGAGTGTCCGCACGCCAGCGAGGCGTACCGTGGGGAAATCGCCGACCTCCTGCGCGAACTGGAAGAGAACCACCCCGGAACACGCCACTCCATCATGGCGGGCTACGAGCAGCTTGCGGAGGCGGCTGCCGATTCGCTGCGCGGTGGCGCCGACGATCTCGGCGACTGCGACCGGTGTGGTGCGCCGACCGACCGCGACGTTTGCCGAAAGTGCTATCTCGTCGACGCTGTCGGCGGCGATGTTCCGGCCCGCTGAGCCCGTCGTCTCTGCGGCATCCGTGTGTCAGACGCGCGTCGGTCAGGTGTAATACGGACTGAACCTGTCCCCACACTCGGCAAGTATCAAATTACTTAATCCTATAGCTACACCAAAAAGCGATGTAAGAAAGCGGGGAACGAATACTATAAAATCTGATTTATCGAATGACGTCGAGACCGTTGTTGGTCTCTGTCTCCGAGCGACCGCCATCGGTCTGGCCGTACGTCTCCGAGGCTCCGTGGACCTCACTGACGCCGGCGTCAGCCTCCGCGTCGCCACTGTCGATGGCCTGTCGGGAAGCATCGGCCTGCTTCTGAGTCGTCGGGCCGAGAATCTGGGCCGACTGGACGCCGGTCATGATGGCCATGACCCGCACCTTGCCTTTGTACTCTTCTTGGATGCGCGCGCCCCAGATGACATTGGCGTTGGCCTCCAGTCGCTCGGTGATGTTCTGGGCGATTCCTTCTGCCTCCTTTAGCGTGAGGTCAGGTCCGCCCGTAATGTGGACGAGGCCACCCGTCGCACCCCGATAGTCGACATCGAGCAGCGGGTGATTCATCGCGTCCTTCACCACCTCCTCGGTCTTGTTCTTGTCTTGTGTCTCGCCGACGAGCATGACGGCGACGCCGCCTTGCCCCATGATAGAGGTCATGTCGGCGTAGTCGAGGTTGATGAGGCTCGGCTGGGTGATCGTCTCCGAGATGCCCTTCACCGTCTCGGCGATGATCTGATCCATCACCGAGAACGCCTTGCCGATGGGCAGGTTCGGGACGTAATCCAACAGCCGGTTGTTATCCAGCACGATGATGGAGTCGGCCTTGTTCCGTAGTTTCTCGAGCCCCTCTTCAGCTTTCACCGTACGGGCCCGCTCTACGTTGAACGGCGTCGAGACCATGCCGACGACGATAGCGCCCTGCTCCTTGGCAATCTTGGAGATGACCGGCGCGGCGCCGGTACCGGTACCGCCACCCATGCCGGCAGTGACGAACACCAGGTCCGCGTCGCCGAGCACCTCTTTGATTGTTCCTTGGGCCATCTCCGTGGCACGCTCGCCCACGTCAGGCTCGCCGCCCGCGCCCAGCCCCTCGGTGAGGGACTTGCCGACGAGTATCTTCGTGTCGGCCTCGATCATCTGCAGGTGTTGTTTGTCCGTGTTAACCGCGATGGTGTCAGCACCGTCAACGCCGATGTTGTACAGTCGGTTGACGGTGTTATTGCCGGCACCGCCGGCGCCGACGATGGCGATGCGCGGATCGCCAAACTCGGAGGCGTCACCATCCGCGTCACTCAGGTCACGCGACTCCTGTTCTGCGTTCTCCAGCGCGGAATTGACGAGGTCCTGCATCCTACACCTTCGCCCACGGGCGGCGCTTGCCGTCCTCGTGTTCTTCGGCTTGTTCATTAATCATCTCCCGCACGGCCGACCGGATTGCTTCGCTCCGGTTCGGGAACTCTCCCGTGTCGACCATGCGTTCGACCTCCTCGATCTGCTGCTTCGGAATCCGTAGTGTCACACGCTCCATATTTTACTTTCCCCTTGTTGGAGTAAGACGGCACACGGTGCACACCCGCGTCGCGTCTTACAGCACGTGACCGCCCGACTGCACCGGGTCGTACCACGACCCGCCCGCGCTGTAAGACGACCGTCTTACGCAGCCGTATGCACAGACTGGTGCATTATAAAACTTTGCGCCGGCGTAAGACACGAGGGAAGAATCGGCCGTAGAGGTGCCAAAGCGTGTGTTCGCGGCGTCTTACAAATCTTTCAGTACGTCTGCTGCGGGGGTGCGACGGCCACAGCCGGGGCAGAACGACCAGTCCGAGCGGAGTTCATCGCCGCACTCACAGAACGCTCTATGTGACGCTTTTTCGCCGCAGTTGGAGCAGTAAACGGCAGACGGCTCCAAGTCATCGCCACACTGTTTACACACATCGGGGGCCGCGTCCGGCGCGTTTGCGGCCTCCGGCTCGTCTGTCTTACGCGGCTCCGCAGACTCCGACTCCTGAAGGGTCGCTGCGGCCCCCTCAAGTGTGATATTTACGTTCACGTCCTGCGGTTTACGCGGCGTAAACGAACCACCAAGTCGCTCTTCGATCAGGGTATCGACCCGCTCTGTGAGCACGTCATCGAGCGTCTCACTGCCCATGTCGTCCGCCCGCGTCCCGGACGTCGGCTCTCCAAGGTACTCCCGAAGAGCCTCCCGCATTACCTCGCTCTTAGAGGCGTCAAACTCCTCGAGCTGGCGGATGAGTTCGTCGTCCGCCCGGAACGTTATTTTGCTCATCAATCGTCATAGCCTGTGTTCCCCCGGCATTTCAATCTTCCCGCGTGTCCGACACCTGTCTGTCACCCGTCCGTCAGACGCGTCACACGCGACGGGATGATAACCGTTAAGTCCGCCAGTCGACTCGTTTCTGGTGGCCCGCCCTTAGCTCAGACTGGTAGAGCAGTCGACTGTAGATCGACTTGTCCCCCGTTCAAATCGGGGAGGGCGGACTCCTCGTCTCTCGTGACGTGATTCCTGACGAATCGTTGGCTAATCCTCCGTGATACCACGACCCTCGGAAAGGTTATTACCCGCTCGAGCGTCCGTTCATTCGTAATGGCAAACGGAAAAGTTGACTTCTTCAACGACACTGGCGGTTACGGTTTCATCTCGACTGACGACGCTGACGAGGACGTGTTCTTCCACATGGAGGACGTTGGCGGCCCGGACCTCGAGGAGGGGCAGGACATCGACTTCGATATTGAGCAGGCCGACAAGGGCCCCCGCGCGACGAACGTCGTCCGCAACTGACTGAGTATTCGACACGCCCGCGGCCGGCGGGTCTGATTCTGCGTTCTGTTACTGCTCTGCCAGCTGAGTCCCAACTCGCTCAAGCGCCGCGAGACCCGTTACCTCGCCGTGTGTCTCGGGGACTCGCCGGACCGGCACTTCGGGCAGCGCCCGCTCCAGTTCTCCGAGCGTCTCCGTCTGGACGGTGTGGCGCGCGCGACAGCGCTCGCAGTCGCCAGGGTCCTCAACGACCTTGTTGACGACGAGCGATGCTACCGGCACGTCGAACTCCCGTAGCTGTGCGACCAGCCGTTCCGTCTCGCGGACGGCCATCGTCTCGGGAAGGGTGACAACGTGGAAAGCGGTCCGGTCAGCGTCCCGGAGTGCAGCCCCCACGCGGTCCATCCGCTCGCGCAGGTCAGTGAACTTGCCGGGCGTCTCGCGGTCGCCGGCGGCCATCGGGCCAAACAGCATTGTCCGGGCGGCATCGACCTTTCGACGTACCTGCTCGCGGAGGTCCATCGCCGTCGCCAGCCCGCGGTCCATCACCGCTGGCAGGTCGAGCAGTCGGAGGGTGTGGCCCGTCGGTGCGGTGTCGAATACCACCCGGTCGAAGCGGTCGGCCGCAAGGTACGTCGCTAACCCGTCGAGCGCGGCCAGCTCGTCGCTGCCGGGCACCACGCCCGAGGAGAATAGCGCCGCCACCTCGTCTTCATCCAACTGGATGCCGGCCTCGCCGAGTTCGGCTGCGAGCGTCTCGAACAGCGCTTGGTAGCGGTCGATGCCCGCTTCCGGGTCGACCTCGACGCCCCACAGGCCGTCGCGGATTGGCGTCGGCTCGCCCCCGAGGTCGGTCTTGGTGACGTCCCCCAGCGAGTGGGCCGGGTCAGTTGACACGACCAACGTATCGTCGCCGGCTGCGGCCGATTGCAGGGCCGAAGCGGCTGCCATCGTGGTCTTTCCGACGCCTCCCTTCCCGCCGTAGAGGACGACCTCGGTCACATGCACGATTTACAGCGTGACCTCTTAACCGGGTCGCCCAGCAGTCGGGCCAAAATTGGCAGACGGTTTCGAGCCAGTTGTGTCCCGCTCACGCCGAATTGCTGTAATATTCCCCCGAAATACTCAAGCACTTGGAGAACGCCTTCCACCGCAAGGGGCTGGAGATGTTCGTTGCCGAGGAACTCAATGGGCGCAGACGTGCTCTCAGCCCTCGGCGAGCGTGTCCGGATGAAACTGTCTGAATATTTTGCTCCTGCTGGGCGGGAATGGGTTCGCGCTCTACTACTACGTCGTCGATCCGACGCTGTCAGCGTGGTTCGATACACAGGTGCCGCCGGTCGTCTGGCGCGCGATGCTGCTGTTTCACGCGCTCGAGACGCTCGCGATTGGCTTTCTGACATGGGTGACGCTTGATTGAGCCATCGACTGGACCGGTGTCCGACTTGGACGCCACACTTACCTCCCGACCCGCCCGAGCGGACGTATGCCGACGACGCTGCCCGACTCGGAGTACCGCACCCGGCTCACTGCGGTCCGCGCTCGACTCGCCGACACGGATGCCGATGCCGCGGCGTTCTTCTCCGCGACGAGCATTGACTATCTGACCGGCTTCGACCATATCCAGACAGAACGGCCTGTCCTGCTGGTCGTGGCTCCCGACGCCGTCGGCATCGCCGTCCCGCGACTCGAGGTCGAGCGCGTCGAACCAAACCCCCGCATCGACCACGTCGTCTCCTACTTCGACTACCCTGGTGGCCAGCCAGTCGAGACGGCCGCCGGACTGTGTCGCGAACTGGGCGCCGAGTCCATCGTCGCTGACGCCGAGGGCGCCCCTGGTGTGATGGGCTACGAGGGGCCGCCACTGTCGGACTTCCTCAATGTCGAGACCCAGTCGTGGGTCCCGCGGATGCGGTGGGCGAAGTCAGACGCCGAGATTGACCTCATCCGCGAGTCAGCCGAGTGGGCCAACCTCGGCCACCGCTATCTTGCTGACTACACTGAGGTCGGCGCCCACCCTGCGACTGTCTCTCAGCGCGCCTCAACGGACGCCTCCCGCGCCATGCTCGACACGCTCGGCAACCGCTACGATGTCCGCGTGCGCGGGGGTGGGCCGGTCCACGCCGGCTACATCTCTGGCGACGAGACGCGGCTCCCCCACGGCCACACCCCAAACGAGCGACTCTCAGAGGGAGACGTGCTCATCACGGGCGCCTCGGCGAATGTCGGTGGCTACCACTCAGAGCTTGAGCGGACAATGTTCGTCGGGTCGTACACCGACGATGACGAGCACTACTTCGAACTGATGTGTGAACTCCAAGAGACGGCCATTCAGGCGATGGGACCGGGCGTCGAACTGGCCGCCGTTGATGAGGCGGTGCACGAACGTGCCCGCGAACACGGCGTTGCCGACCTGCTGCGCCACCATGTCGGTCACAATATCGGAATGGACGGCCACGAGCCGCCGTACATCGACCGCGGCTGGGGCGAGCGGTTCCCCGACGACGCGACGATGGAAGCCGGCCACGTCTACACCATCGAGCCAGGGCTGTACGCGGAGACAGCGGGCTACCGCCACTCGGATACGGTCGCCGTCACTGACGACGGTACCGAGCGGCTCACCTTCTTCCCCCGAGATATCGACTCGAACACCGTCTGATCGCCCGTAGCCAGCATCTTCAAGTCGGCTACACACCGAACACGGACAGTGCCCGTCACGTTCGACCTGTTCGGGACGCTTGTCGCGGCTGACCGACCCGACAACCCCGCCGTCGCCGTCGCGCGGGAGCTCCGCGAGCGCGGCGTCACGGTCCCAGACGACTGGACCGACGCGTACGCCGAGCCGCATATCAACGCTCCCGACGGCGCAGAGGTGCCTCTGCCGGCACACGTTGCCGCCGCGCTCGCGTCCCGCGGCGTGACCGTCCGGGAGAACGCCGCCCGCCGCGCTGTCGTCGCCGCTTTCGACCCGCGCGTTGAGCGCTGCCCGGGCGCGCTGGCGGCCGTCGAGCGGGCCCGCGAGCGGGGCCCGGTCGGCTTGCTGTCGAACTGCTCTGTCCCCGAGCTCGTCCGCCGGAGCTTGCGGGCCGCAGACCTGTGGGTCGGTGACAACGGTCAGCGCTTCGACGCTGTCGTCGCCTCCTGTAGCTGTGGCTGGCGGAAACCGGACGCCCGCGCGTTCGAGACGGTCGCTAACGCGCTTGACTGTGTGCCGGACGAACTGGTCCACATAGGTGACAGTGCCGCCGATGCCGGTGTTGAGGCCGTCGGCGGCCAGTTCGTTGATACGAGAGAGACGCCGCTATCGGCCGTCCCACCGTGAGCCTTGCCGCCGCCGGAGCCGTCCTGCTCGCGGGCGGCCTTGATCGACTGGTCGGTGAACCCCCCGAGCGGCTCCACCCCGTCGCGCTGTTCGGCAGCGTCGTCGCCCGCGTCGACCGGGCATGGCCGCGGCCGTGGCTCACTGGCGGTCTCGTGGCGCTCATGCTCCCACTTGCGGCCGCCGTGGCTGTCGCCGCGCCCGTCGCGCTGGCCGCCCGGGTCGCTCCGGCCGCGGCTGTCCCGCTCGCGGCCCTGGCCCTGTTCGCGACGACGAGCCTGCGGCTGCTGCTCCAGGAAGCACGGGCCGTCCTGCAGCTCGTGGACACGGACCTGTCGGCTGCCCGCGACCGGTTACGGTCGCTTGCTGGCCGGGATTCGAGTGACCTCAACGCGGGGCTTGTTCGGTCGGCCGCCGTCGAGAGCGCCGCCGAGAATCTCGCCGACGGACTGGTCGCCCCGCTCTCCGCGTTCGCGCTCGCGGCGCCATTCGGCCTTGCGGCCGCCGCGGGCGCTGCCGCGTGGGTGAAGGCGGTTAACACGCTTGACTCGATGCTAGGCTACCCGGCCAAATCACACGGGACGGCGAGTGCGCGACTCGACGACGCCGTGATGTGGATTCCTGCGCGGCTATCGGCGCTCGCGCTCGCGCTCGCGGCTGCCAAACCCATGGCGGCGCTCCGAGCCCGCGCGTGGACCGACCGGGTTCCGTCGCCTAACTCCGGCTGGCCGATGGGCGTCGCCGCCGCCGCTGTCGGCGCCCGCCTCGAGAAGCCTGGTGTCTACGTGCTCAACGACGCTGCTGGACTCCCTGGCTCGACCGCAGCGAGCCAGGCCGTCGATGTCGTCGCGCGTGCTGGTCTGCTCGCGTGGGCTGTCGCGGCCGCTGGGCTCGCTATCCCGGCGCTTGCGGGGGTGGTCGCGTGAGCGGCCGACCGCTCCGGGGTGCTGCTGGTTTCCTCACTCGACTCCCGATCGCAACTGACGAGACTGACTGGCACGCCTTCGCCGCCTCGCCGTGGACGTTTCCTGTCGTCGGCATACTCGTCGGCGCGCTCGTGGCTCTTCCGCTTCTCCTCCCGGATCTCGTCGGCGCGCTCGGATTCGTCGTCGCCGTCTACGCGCTCATCGGAATCAACCACGCCGATGGCCTCGCAGACTTGGGCGATGCAGCCGTCGTCCACGGCGACGCCGAGCGACGCCGCGCCGTGCTGAAAGACAGCGCAGTCGGCGTTGGCGCGCTCGTCGCTGTCGGGCTCGGACTGGTCGGCCTGACCCTCGCGGCCGTCGGCCTCGCTAGGCTGCCGTGGCCGCGCGCGCTTGCACTCGCCGTCGCCGCGGAAGTCGGCGCGAAGGCCGGGATGGCGACGCTCGCCTGTCTTGGTCGCGCCGGCCACGAGGGGTTCGCGAGTGCCTTCACCGGCCGGTGCTCGCCGACGGGGCTCGTCGGTGTCGCCGCTGCGACGCTTCCAGTTATCGCCGCTGCGGCGCTGCTCGCTCCAGAAGTCGGGCTGGCGGCACTGGCAGCACTGCTGTCGGCGCTTGCGGTCGCCATCTGGCTCGGCCGCTGGGCAGACGCGAACCTTGGGGGAGTCACTGGCGACGTATTCGGCGCGGCCAATGAACTCGGACGGGTAGCCGCCCTGCACGCCGGCCTGCTCCTGTTTTGACATCCTCCTCCGTGTGAACGCGGCGGACTCGCGAGCGGTGGGAGTTTCAGGTGTGTAGTCCAATCACTGGACTCACAGCTCTTCCGGGCGCGGGTAGTCCCACGGTATCGGACTGGTGGACTCCTGGCCATGCCAAGTGGCCGTCATCCCTACATTTAAACAGCGAAAGAATCCCGCCGTTTATGGCGGGCGTGAATCGCGTCCGCTCCGTGCCACAACCCACCGGAGACGGTATCCCTAGAACCCCAACGCTTAGTTTCGCTCGTGCCAACAGTTAACACACGGGTTCCGCCGACTCCCGGCGGCTGGCGACCCCGGGAGTCGGACCGCATTCCACCTATGTCTGCGGTGCGCGGGAAGCCCGGGTGATGGGTTGCTCCCGAAAAGGTGTGAACCGCGCCGGTGAATGTGCCGGGAGGCACGACCGCCATGGAGAGAGCCGCGTTGAGAAACCGCGGGGCATTGACTTCCCGGTGGATGGGAGCCCCCGTGGCAGGGCCACAGGACGCTCCCGAGCGAGGGTCGAACCCCGCCCTGCCGACCTGGGGAGAGCCAGTCCTGAAACCGACCGGCACCGGGCCGGGTTCCCTTTGTGTAGGGAAGCCGCGCCGTTCACGGCGCGGAGGATGTCACAATGTGCGCTCGTCGCGCACGGCCTCCCGAGTAATCTCGCCGACGTCGTCGATACCCGCCAGTCCCATCGTCAGGTCGAACTGCGAGATAGTGTTGCGAAGCACGTTCTCGACGCCGGACTGCCCGGAATGGGCGAGCCCGTAGGCGAACGGCCGGCCGAGCATCACCGTGTCGGCACCGAGTGCAAGCGCCTTGAACACATGTTCGCCGCGGCGAATTCCGGAATCGAAGAAGATGGTTGTGTCGTCGCCTACCTCCTCGGCAATCTCCGGGAGTGCCTCGATAGCTGTGATGGAGCCGTCCACCTGTCGGCCGCCGTGGGTTGACACCTGGATACCATCAGCGCCCGCCTCCACCGCACGACGGGCATCCTCGGGGTGGAGCACGCCCTTGACAATAACCGGCAGGTCGGTGCGCTCGCGGACGAATGCGAGGTCGTCCCAGGTAAGTGAGGCGTCGCCAAAGATCGACAGGAAGTGGTCGACTGCCGCCTCGGGATTCTCCTCCGGCGGCTCGTCAAGTTGCGCGCGGAAGGCGGGATCGGAGAAGTAGTTCCCCATCCCCTCGCCCTCGAGGAACGGGTAGTAGCCCTTCTCAAGGAGCCGCTCGCGCCAGCCGAGCGTTGGCGCGTCGACAGTGACGACAATTGCCTCGTAGCCGGCGTCCTCTGCCCGATCGAGGAACGACTCCGCGACGGCGTCGTCTGACGACCAGTAGTACTGGAACCACTTCGGCGTGTCACCCAGCGCCTCGGCCACATCTTCCATCGACCGCGAAGAGAGCGACGACAGCACGAACGGTACATCGAGTTCGCGACACGCCCGGGCCGTCGCCACTTCCCCTTCCTCGTCGAGCATGCCCTGGACGCCCAGCGGCGTTATCATCAGCGGGTACTCGTGGGTTTGGCCAAACACCTCGGTCGTGAGGTCACGATCGGCGACACCCCGGAGCATCCGCGGGACGATGCGCCACCGCGAGAAGTCCTTGTTGCGCTCGAACGTCTCCTCCGTGCCGGCACCGCCGTGGACGTACGCCTCCGCCTGCCACGACATCCGCTCTGCAGCCTCCGCACGGAGCTCGTCGAACGACACCGGGAAATCCGGCGATTCGTCCTCGAACATTCCGCGTCGGTAGACGTCGCGAATGTGCTTGACGCCAAACTGCTCCGCGTGGACATCCCGTTCGCCTTCAGGCTCACTCATGAGCGCCCATCGGGGTCGGCGGGTAATGGCTCTGACCCCCGCGGCGAAACGGTCCACTCGCTGAGCAACTGCTCAAAGGGGGTCTAACCGGCCGCGCGGCACCGCTCAGGGGCGCGGTATCCTGGCTTGCACGCAGCGACAATCAGCACCATTATGCCCATCCCACGGACGTCAGAGGAACGTCCCTCGGTAGATGCGGAGAGCGTGTGACTCTCCGACGGCCTCACCGGGCGGGCGGTCGCCCGCCGTATAGCCTTTTCGCGGTGTCGGACGGCCGTCCGTCCCGCGTCCGACGTCAGTATTCCGTTCCCTTGCGCGCCCGAATGCCCGCATCGATAGGATGCTTCACCTTCCGAACGTTTGTGACGAGGTCAGCGTGGTCAGTGAGATAGGCTGGTTCTGCATGTGCGCCTGTCAGAACGAGCTCGAGGTCAGCGGGCTTCGACTCGACGAGCTCGACGACATCAGTGGGCGCAACGAGTTCCCGATCGGCGGCGTACAGCAGCTCGTCGATGACGAGCATGTGGACGCCCTCGTCGGCGGGCGTATCAAGCGGAAACGGGCTCGTCAGGTCTGCATCCTGGCAGGCAGCGACGAGTTCCTGTGCCCGCTCGAAGCCCGCGGTCGCCTCGGCGGCGTGGTCGCGGTCGTCGCTGCCGTCGTTGAGCGCGTGCCAGCCGTAGTGGCCGAGGTTCTCGTATGAAAGGCCCGGCAGCGCCGCGATAGCGTTGTACTCGCCTCGTTCGTCCTCAACGCTGTCGGCACCGCCCTTCATTAACTGGCAGATATGAACGCGGTAGCCATGACCGGCCGCCCGCATCGCCATCCCGAGGGCGGCGGTGGTCTTTCCTTTGCCATCTCCCCACCAAGCCTGTGTCAGTCCGAACTCCTCGGGCGCGCTCGCCTCGATGGGCCGCGCCTCCGGCGTCTGCCCTTTGCCCGGCGTCGTTGGTTCGTCGTCGGTCATACGCGGCGTTGCGGCCGGCCGGGCAAAGCGGTGTCGTCCTCAGGGCTCAAACGTCTCCGCGCGCGCCTCCGTCGTCAGTCCATGGGCCGCGGCCGCGACGGAGTCAGGTGGCGTCTCGCAATCGTAGCGGGAATCGAGGCTCCCCGCGACTGCCTCCCGAACACAGGCCCGGGCGGCCGCGCCGACCTCGGTGCCGCTGCCCGCGAACCGAACGCGTGGCTCATCGGTGGCGCCGCCGACAACAGCCGCGTCTGACGTCGTGCCAGGGACGCCAACTCTGTCGAGTAGCGTCGCAGCCTTCGCCTCCGTAACAACGGCGAGCAGCGAGGCGAGCGCGCCGTCCGGTAGCGACCGCGCGACGCCGACCAGCACATTCACAGTCCCTTGTTCGGGTTGGCCCGCCTCGGGGAGCGGCCCGCCTGCGGGATCCATTGGGAGTGCTGCGGGGTTGGAGACGCCGGCCGTCGCCACCGCAGTCACTGGACCGAGTCGCGCGCCGACCGCGTGGGCCTGCTCAACGCCGGTGAGCAGGGTCCGACCTGGTTCCGTGAATCCCGCCGCTTCCCGCCGCTCGGCGGCGTATCTCGCCAGATCAGTTCGGTCGAACCCGTCCGAGACCGTCGTGTTGTACGCCGCTCGCCCGTCTGTGTAGCCGCCGGGTGTTCCCGAAGAGAGCCACCGGGTCGTCGGGCCGCGGAGCCGGCAGACACCGGCGCGCCGTTCAGTCCGGTACATCTATATCGAGCGCAGCGAGCAGCCGCTCGTTATCCACTCGGTCTCGTACCGCCACGCGAACGTGGCTGTCTAGCCCGCGGAACGTCGTCGCATCTCGAAGGACGACACCCCGTTCGCGGGCTGCGTTTAGGAGGGCAGCCGGATCTTCACCGACGTCAACGAGCAGGAACGGAGCGTCACTGTTGTGCACCTGGAATCGCCGGCTGAGCCGCTCATCAAGAAACGCCCGCTCGCGGGCGACCCGCTCGCGGGTGGTCGCGACGAACGCCTCGTCGCGCATACAGACGCGTCCGACGCGGGCGGCCGGCCAGCCGAGCGACCACGTGGGCCGTGCCGTCGCCAGACGGTCATAGAGGTCCGTGTCGGCGGCCGTGACTGCGAACCCAGCGCGGAGACCAGGGTAGCCGAACAGCTTGGTCAGTGACCGTGCGACGACCACACCCGGCTCGCCCGCAAGCGACGGCTCGCCAGTGAAGCCGAGGAACGCTTCGTCGACGAGTAGCGTTGTCTCTGCCGCTCGGCACCGGCGGGCGAACGCCCGGAGCGCGTCGGCATTGTACGCCTCACCGGTGGGATTGTTTGGGTTACAGACGATTGCGAGTGCGTGGGGCGCCGGGTCAGCTGCCAGCATCTCGTCGTGGGAAACGAACACCGGGTCGCCTCCCTGGAGTTCGACTTCGCGGGCGTACTCCGCAAAACTCGGCTTCGGGACGAGGGCTGACTCACCTGCTTCGACGCTCACGGCCACGGCAAGCCGTATCGCTGCCAGCCCCCCCGCCATCGGTACCACCTCGTCGGCGCGACAGTTGACGTACTCAGCGGCAGCCGCGCGGAACTCTGGATAGCTCTCAGGGGGGTACGAACGCGATTCGTCGAGCGCCGCGTCGTAGGCTGCCTGCGCGCCGTCGGGGACTTGCGTATTGATGTTCGCCGAGAAGTCGAGCACATCCGGGTCGTCGCTGGAGCCGTGAGGCACCCGCTCCGTTGCGCGGACGGCCTCGCGGTTCACACTAGCGCCTCCGCGACGGCTGCGTCCGTCTCGTAGTTCACGTTCACTGCCGCGCGGGCATCCCATGTCTGCTCGACCCGCTCACCATCGCCGTCCCCGACGACATTGAGTCCTGTCGGCGAGAGCCGGCGACCGTCCCAGTCGCGGGTACGCTCGGCGGAGACACCGAGCCGGTCTTTCAGTCGGGTCGGCACGCAGATGGTGACGTTGCGACCGTCGTGGGCTGTGACCGCCCGGTCGACGAGTGTGGGCGCGAGCAGCGGGAGGTCTGCAACCACCGTCAGCGCCGGCCGACCGACAACTGACAACCCCCGGTCGAGGTCCGCGACGTACCCGTCCCCGGTACCGTCGACGACTGACCGGCCTCGCTCCGCGAGGTGTGTGCGGGTATTCGGGGTATCCGGCGACGCAACGGCGTGGACTGTCTCGACGGCCGAGCCGTCGAGCGCGGCGAGCACTCGCTCGATCATCGGCTCGCCGCCCACCTCGTACAGCGGCTTCTCGACGGCGGCACCGAGACGTGTCCCTCTGCCGCCACACATCACGAGTGCGTCCATGCCCGGGCCGTCGCCCCGGACGGCCGTGGCTCTTTCGGGGGCCGCCAAACAGAGAGGCTGTCAGGTTCGGTTGACACACCTCACCGGCGGGCCTGAGCCAACCACTCGGTCGCGAAATCGACGAGCGCGGGTTGGTCGAAAAGTGTCGCATCGGCCGCCCCGACAGTACCGGTCGTCACCGACTCCGGATGCGTCTCCGCGAACGCTCGGGAGCAGTCTGCGAAGTCGGAGTCGTCCATATCGAGCAGGTCGTAGGTGACGTACTCGCGCTCGCCATCGACGAGCACAGGCGCGCCGTTCGGCTCGTAGGCGTGGCTGATGTCGGCACGGTGCTCCGCAAGGTGGAGCGAGGTGTTCCGGCCGAGGTCGCAGCCGAGCATTAGCACCGCACCGTCGCGCTCGTAGACAGCCGCGAGCGGTGACCCCTCGCCGAGCGCAGCCGCGAAATTGTGACCAGCGACGATCGGTTCGGCGGCGGCCCCGAGTGCCGCGAACGAGTAGTGTGGATGGGCGCTCCGGACTGCCTCGTCGTAGTCGCGCAGACACTCTGGTATCGCCCCCATACCACGGGTCGGCGTCGCATCCGGTCGGTAGGGTGGTGTCTCGGCGCGAACGGTCTCGTACCACGACTCTGGTATCGGCGGATTCTCCCAGTCGCTCGGATCCGTCAGGTCCGTCGAATGGGTAGGGACGACGAGAGTGCCCTTCCCGCCGACAGCCATACGCAGCCCCTCGACGGCACCCTGCGGGCCGCCGGGCACCCAACCGAGCGCCGACAGCGATGAATGGACGAGCAGCGTCTCGCCGGGATTGACACCGAGATCAGCGAGATCCGCCGCGATGCGAGCCGGTGTCACCGGCTCGTCGACCCTGTCGACCGGGCGGTCGTCGGTCATCACGACCACCTCGCACTGCGCCGACCATCGGGGCGACTCATGGCAGCATCGCGCGCAACTGATCACGCGAGAACAGCGTCGTCGGTTCGTCCATGTGGACGCCGATTTCCCCCGAGAAGACCCACAGACCAAGCCGCTGGAGCGGTGTCGGCAGCGAGTACCCTGCGCGGACGAGCGCGCCGAGCCGCTGGTCTGTCCGGAGTGCGTCCCGCCAGGCGTCCTCGTATCGCCCCAGCGTTTCGGGTCGAGACGGCACCACCGTCCGGGCGGCGTGATCGGCCGCGCGCATCCCATAGAGGATGCCGCCGCCGGTGAACGGCTTCGTCTGGCCGGCGGCGTCACCCACGAGCAGCGACCGGCGGCCGGTGACGCGTGGCGGTGGACCGACGGGGATAAGTCCCGAGCACCGTCGGTCAATGTCCGCGTTGTAGCCGTCGACCAGCTGGTCGAATCGGCCGTTCGGGTCGTCGCCGGGCGCGACTGCGAGCCCGTACTCGACACCTGCATCGCCACGGGGGATGCGCCACGCGAAGAAGCTGGGGATGGTGAGATGGACATCGACGAAATCCTCGTCGTCGGGCGTCGGGTCGAAGCCAAGTACACCGTGGAGGAATTCGTCGGGGTCAGGGAGGCTACACTCGTCGCGGACCCGCGAGCGGGGGCCGTCGGCACCAACCACAAGTCGCGTGTCGAACCGCTCGTGGCCATCTGGGCCGCGAGCGGTGACAGTCACCGAGTCGTGACCCTCGTCGACGCTGGTGACAGTGTGGCCGTCGCGAACGTCAGCACCCGCGTCGGCCGCCGCTGCGGCCAGTGTCCGGTCGAGGCCAACCCTGTCGACGGCGTTCGAGACGGGGCCGTCGCGGTAGAATGGATAGGCTCGCGAGCCAGGGCCGCCGACATGGAACCGCGCACCGCGAATCTCGTTTTGAAACAGTGCCGGACGGGCGTCGTCGGGAACGTACTCCCACACGTCCAGCGAGACGTGACCCGAGCAGGCGAGTGGCTTCCCCACCTCCCCCTGTTCGAGGACGAGTACGTCGTGGCCCCGCCCGGCAGCCGAGCGGGCGAATCGCGAGCCGGCGGGACCTGCCCCGACGACGACGAAATCGCGCATACTCGACGCTGCGCCGGGACGAATAAGTGCTTTTCAGTCGCCCGTGAGGAGGCCGACCGGCGGCACATTGGGGAGGTCATCAGGCGGACGGAGTTGCTGCCACTCGGTCGCGGTGGCGTCCCCACGGTAGAGTCCGCGGTTCGACACTGCGAGAAACCCGTCGCCGTCGCGGCGGACCACCGACCGGTAGACGCCCTCGCCGGCCGGAAGCTCGTCGACCTGCTCCCAGCCGTCGCCAGCGTTCCGGTAGACACTCGAGACCCCACGGCGGTGGGCGTGGGTCGCGGAGCGGGCGGCCGACAACACGCGCAAATCGGGGTCGCCCCCGACAGCGACGCTCCAACAGTACTGCTCGTCCAACCCTGACTGCGGGTACCGCCATGTCTCGCCACCGTCTGTCGACTCGGCGTAGCCATCACCCGCAGCACAGTAGAGCCGGCCCGTCTTGGGGTGGACGGCGAGTTCGTGGGTGTCGCGGCGCGCCCCGGCGACGCGGTCCTCCCACGTCGCGCCCGCATCGTCCGTGCGGACGAGCGCGCCCGCCTCGACGGCGACATACCACCGTCCTGGTCGGGTCGGGTCTGGGGCGAGCCACCGAACGTGGTGGGTGTCGGGCCGCGGCGGGAACGACCACTCGTCGCTTGAGGGGAGGTCGGTCAGCCCCGGCCGCTCCGTCCACTCGCGGCCGTCCGACGAGCGGTAGACAGCGCTCGGCTCTGTCCCGAGCCACCACTCGCCAGTCCGGTCGTCGAACGCCAATGCGGTGACGTGCCCAGTGAAACGCTGCTCGTCGCTCTCGAGCGTGTACGCGCCCTCGACAGTGCCGACGAGCGTCGTTCCACCGCCCCGGGCGAGACAGGTCACCTCGGCTGGCGGAACCAGCGTCCCGTCGTCAGCGACCAGCCGGTCTGGAAAAGCGGCAAGCACCGGTCAGTCGCCGCCGAGCAGCCGCCGGAGCACGAGCAGCGCGACAACGCCTACGGCGACAGCCGCGAGCGCACGGAGCCCCTCCTCGTCGTCGGACAGTTCGGGCAGGTCAACCTCCTCTTCTTCCTCGTCTCCACGGTCGGCGGCCGTTCGAGTCTCCGTCGCTGCGTCGGGCGTCTCGACGTCCGGCTCCGTGTTGGCCTCGACGGCCTCTACCTCGACCTCCGTCGGTCCATCATCAGTTTCGGCCTTCGACTGATCGGTCGCCGTTACCTCAACCTCTGCAGACTCGTCTTCCGTCTCGTCGGGGTCCGTCTCCTCCTCGCCACCGGCTGGCTCGTCGCTCTCTTCCGCCTCGGCTGTGTCGGCTTCCGCCGTGTCCTCGTCTTCAGCGTCTGGCTCGGCTTCCGCCTCGGCTGCCTGCTCGTCGGCCCGCTCGGGGAGCCACCAGACAACTTCGTTCCCCTCTGTGGTCCGCTCCAGGAGCCCATCGTCGACGAGCCGCTGGAGGCGAGTCCGTGTCGTCCCGCGGGTCACCGGAAGGTGGCCGGCCACTTCCGTCGTCGTCATCCGTGGCTGCTCGTTCGAGCGCAGTACCTCCAGTATTGTCTCGTCGTCGACCGTGGCGGACATACTTGGAGGGTCGTCGCGCTTGGCCTTAAGCCCCCCAGACGCCGGGCCACCAGCCGCGGATCGATCGACCGCCCGACCGGTCAACAATCGGGTCGATTAGTCGTCCGCTGCGGGCGCCTCCGCGGCGTCCTGCTTTTGCTGGTGGCGCTCGCTGTCGGCCCGCGGGCCCTCGAGATCTACGGCCGGCAGCAGATCCCGTAGATACCGACCGGTGTGTGACGCCTCGGTGCGGGCGACCGCCTCGGGGGTCCCCTCGGCGACCAACTGACCGCCGTGCTCGCCTCCCTCCGGCCCGAGGTCGATGATGTGGTCAGCGTTCTTCACCAGATCGAGTTCGTGTTCCACGACGACGACAGTATTACCCTTGTCGGTCAGCCGCTGAAGCACCTCAATGAGCTTCCGCTCGTCGTGAGAGTGGAGGCCGGTCGTCGGTTCGTCAAGCAGGTACAGCGTCTCGCCGCCATCCTGTTTACCGAGCTCCTCGGCGAGCTTCACGCGCTGAGCCTCACCGCCCGAGAGGGTCGTCGACGGCTGGCCGAGTCGCATGTAGCCGAGCCCGACATCCTTCAGCAGTTGAAGTCGCCGGCGCAGCCCAGAGTGGGACTCGAAGAACTCGTAAGCCTCGTCGACCTCCATGTCGAGCACATCCGAGATTGTCCCGCCCTTGTACGTCACGTCGAGCGTCTCGTCATTGTAGCGTGCACCGTCACAATCCTCACAAGGGACATACACGTCCGACAGGAAGTTCATGTCTATCTTGACGGTCCCCTGGCCGCCGCAGGCCTCACACCGGCCGCCTTTCACATTGAATGAAAAGCGGCCTTTTGCGTAGCCACGCTGTTTTGCGAGCTTCGTCTCAGCGAACAGCTCGCGGACATAATCGAAGACCCCGGTATACGTCGCCGGATTCGAGCGGGGTGTCCGGCCGATGGGCGACTGGTCGATGAGTCGCACCCCCTCAATCTGGTCGACGCCCTCGATGGCGTCGTGTTCACCGGGATTAACATCGGTGTCGTTCATCCGCTTGCGCAGCCCCTTGTAGAGTATCTCGTGGAGCAGCGTCGACTTGCCAGAGCCGGAGACGCCGGTGACAGCGGTGAAGGCGCCGAGCGGAATCGACACGTCGAGGTCGGCAAGGTTGTGCTGGCGGGCACCTCGAACGGTGAGGTGACCGTCGGGCTCGCGCCGCTCCTCGGGCACTGGGATGGCCTTCCGGCCGGCGAGGTAATCGCCCGTCACGGAGTCGTCGGCGTCCATCACCGTCTCGACGCCGCCGTGAGCGACAATCTCACCGCCCCGCTTCCCTGGCCCGGGCCCCATGTCGATGACGTTGTCTGCCCGCCACATCGTCTCCTCATCGTGTTCGACGACGAGCAGGGTGTTGCCCAAGTCACGCAGACCCTCCAGGGTGTCGAGCAATTTGTCGTTGTCCCGCTGGTGGAGACCGATGGACGGCTCATCGAGCACGTACAGCACACCGACGAGCCCGGAGCCGACCTGCGTCGCCAGTCGGATGCGCTGGCTCTCGCCGCCCGACAGCGTCGATGCCTCGCGATCCAGTGTCAGGTACTCCAGTCCGACCTCCTCCATGAAGCCGAGTCGGGCGCGTATCTCCTTGCAGATCTCCTCGGCGATGGTGCGCTCCCGCTCAGAGAGGTTTGCCTCAAGCCCCTCGAAGTGGCTCAGTGCATCGCCGATGGACATCCGGTTGACCTCGGTGATGGGTGTGTCCGCCACTAGGACAGCCCGCGACTCCGGTCGGAGGCGGGTCCCGTCGCAGGCGGGACACGCCGTCGTCGCCATGTAATTCTCGATGTGGTCGCGAGTACTCTCGGAGTCTGTCTCGACGTAGCGGCGGTCGAGATTCGGGATCACACCCTCGAACCGCTTTGTCTTCCGGCGGGTCCCGTTCTTCGTCTGCCGGCGGAATACCACCTCCTCGTCGGTGCCGTAGAGGAACGCCTCCTGTACCTCCTCGTCAAGCTCGGCGAAGGTGGTGTCGACGCTTACGCCAAAATGCTCGGCGACGGCGTCGAGCCGCGTCCGGTAGTACGACCGCGAGTACGACCACGGCTCGAACACGTCTCGGAGTGGCTTCGACGGGTCGGTGACAACGAGGGCCTCATCAACCTCTTTCGTCTCGCCGATACCCTCACACTCCGGGCAGGCGCCGTGCGGTGAGTTGAACGAAAACGAGCGAGTCTCTATCTCCGGCAGATCAATGCCACAGTGGGTGCAGGCGAGTTCCTCCGAGAAGGTGACGACCAGCCGGTCGTCGCTCTCGCCGGCTAGGTCGCCGGTCGAGCGGGTCTCGGTGCCGCCGATATCAACGTCTGCAGGCGGGTCTGGCAGGATAAGCTTCAGCGCGCCGTCAGCCTCCGCCAGCGCCGTCTCGACGGAATCGGTGATGCGCGAGCGGTCCTCCGCGCGCACCGCCACGCGGTCGACGACGACATCGACCGTGTGGTTGTAGTTCTCGTCAAGATCAGGTCGCTCGGTCGCGAGGTCGTACTCCTCGCTGTCCACCTCGACACGGGCGTACCCCTCGCTTGCTAGGTCGTCGAACAGGTCCTCGAAGGCTCCCTTCTGGTCGCGGACGACTGGCGCAGCAATCTTCACTCGGGTCCCTTCGGGCAGGGCGAGCACCCGTGAGACCATGTTCTGTGCCGACTGTTCGCCCACTTCGCGGCCACACTCCGGACAGTGGGGCGTGCCGACCCGCGCGTACAACAAGCGGAGGTAATCGTGGAGCTCGGTGACTGTCCCGACAGTCGAGCGAGGGTTGTTCGCGGCGTTCTTCTGGTCGATAGAGATGGCGGGTGAGAGCCCTTCGACGTTTTCCACCTGCGGTTTGTCCATCTGGCCGAGGAAGTTGCGCGCGTAGGCAGACAGCGACTCGATGTAGCGACGCTGGCCCTCAGCGTATATGGTCTCGAAGGCGAGCGAGGATTTGCCCGATCCCGACAGCCCGGTGACAACGGTGAACTCCTCGCGGGGGACACGGACGTCGATGTCCTCGAGGTTGTGCTCCTCGGCCCCGCGGACCTCGATGTAGTCCTTGCTCATCTGTGCGGACGCACGGGCGCGCGTGTGGAAACCCTGTCGGTCACGCGGTCCCGACGTGCCCCGTACCTCTAAGCACACCCGCTGCCTTTCTGTCCGTATGACTGACGAGCCTGACTTCGAACTGGCCGAACACGCGTGGGCGCTCGCCGAGGCGGCTGATGCCGAGGTGGAGTCCGTCACCGTCGATCAGCTGGCGGCCGAGCGCGATGATCCGGACACCGTCGTGCTGGACGTCCGGGATGTCCGCGAGCGGTGGATAGAGGGGGCGATTCCCGGCGACCGCCACGCCCCCCGTGGAATGGTGGAGTTCTGGGCCGACCCAGACACCGACTACTACAAGGACTTCTTCCATCCCGACCGGCGGTACGTCTGCTACTGCAATGAGGGAGGACGGTCGGCGCTGGTCGCCAAGCGGCTCCGCGAGATGGGCTTCGAAGATGTCGCCCACCTGTCTGGTGGGTTCACGGCATGGCAGGCGGCCGACGAGGAGACGGTCGCTGTCGAGCAGCGCGACTACGGCGACTAACGGCCCCAGAACGTATTCCGTAGGGCGAGTCGTCGCCGTCGTGACCACTGCTGCTCGTAGGCCATCCCGGGCGTTGACCTGACGGCCGCCGAATACACCGTCGTCCAATCTCTCGTGCGCAACCGCTGCCGGGCGACCGATCCCGACGGCGGGGTGGTGCTCCGGAACAGACGGCCGCTGTCCCGGCCGCGCAGAAAGTTTCCATTCACTGGGAACGGTGCTGATCTATCGCCGTTACAGCTCGTACACGGCTCTGTTACCGTCGCAGTCCGGACACGCCACCCGCGTGCAGTCGAGGTTGCGACCACAGCGGCGACACTCACAGTGTCGCTCTTGACGGCCGACGACCCTCTACAGTCGCTTACGGAGGCTCATTGCGACCTCATCTTCCGGTCAGAAATCGTCGGGGGCAAGCAAAAGGGCTCCGGCAACCACTTCGAACCGGACGTGTGTGCAGTTCGGCGGACGGCGGCCCGCTCAGACGTCCTCTGGAAGCCAGCCGCCGTCGACCTCGACGTTCTCGCCGGAGACGTACTCGGCGGCGTCCGAACAGAAGAATAACGCTGGCGCGAGCAGGTCATCGAAGCGCGCCCACCGACCGCGAGGGGCGTCCTCAGGGAACTCATCGGAACTCTCAACGACGTACGGGGAGACGGCGTTCACGGTGATGCCGTCCGCCTGTGTGTCGGCCGCGAGCATCCGTGTGAACATCAGTACACCCGCCTTGGCGACAAAGTACGGGAAGTTCTTCGGCGCGACGAGTCCCCGCTCGGCAGAGGCGTATCCCACATTGACGATGCGACCCCATCCCTGCTCACGCATCGGTCCGAGCGCGCGCCGCGAGCAAAGCACTGTCCCCTCGTAGTTGGTTGCCGTGACCGACCGCCACCGTTTCCAGTCGATATCCTCCCAGTGACGCGGCGCGAAGTCGCCGACGTTGTTGAATAGGACGTCGACGCTCCCCAGCTCGGCCTCGACAGCGTCGAAGGCGGTGTCTACGGCGGCCGGATCGGTGATGTCCGCGCCGACGGCAGTCGCGGCGACGCCCTGATCGCGCACCTCGGCCGCGGTCGCGTGGGCTGCTTCCTCACTCGTGTTGTAGTGGACCGCCACGTCCGCGCCACAGTCAGCCAGCCCAAGTGCGAACGCGCGGCCGAGACCGGTCGCTGCGCCGGTGACGAGCGCAACGCGCCCCGAGAGGTCGGGTGAAAGCTCCATGTCCGACGGAGATGCGCCGCCGCTATAGGCGTGCCGACGGCCCCCTCGTTTATTCGTGTCGGCATCCATTCGGGGGTATGCGACGCCGCGCGACGCTTCGGGCGCTTGGGGGGGTGGCAGCGCTGGCGCTCGGCGGGACGGCGGCGACTGGGCAGAGCCGCGCCAGCGGCCAGACGCTCGCCCCCAGCGGCCAGCTCGTGCTCCCAGGACTCAAAGAGGTCGTCGTCGCTGGCGAAACGGCTTACGCCGCCGTCTCGGATGGCTTCGCCGTCGTCGACGTTTCGGAACCAGCGGCGCCGACTCTTCGCGCCGAGAATCGGGCTATCCTCTCAGAGCATCCTGATGGGCCGCTGTCAGATATCTACGACGTGGCCGTCGACGGCGACCGGTTGGCTGTCGTCGGCCCAGCCCACGGAGGTGCGAGCCTGCAGGCAGCCGTTGTCTACGATGTGAGCGACCCGGCCGCCCCCGAGCGGGTTGCCGTCCACGAGACTGACTTCTTCAACCACAACTGCGACATCGCCGACGGGACTGTCTACCTCTGTGGCAACGACGGCGAGCGGAACCCGCTGGTGACCGTCGACGCGGCCACCGGCGAGCGGCTCGGCTCGTGGTCGGTCGTCTCCGTGGAGCCTGGCTGGCAGGACGCCCCGACTGGTGTCTGGCCGCTCCACGACGTCACCGTCCAGAATGGTGTCGCTTACCTCGCACAGTGGGACGCCGGGACGTGGATGGTCGACGTGAACGACCCAGCCGTGCCGGAGCTCCGTGGGCGGGTACGCGGCCAGCCGGTCGGCGACTACGTCGACATGTCGAGCGAAGAGAGCAGCATTGCACGGGTGCAGGTACCCGGTAACGACCACTTCGCCGCACCCAACGACGACGGCTCACTCGTCTGTATCGGCGCCGAAGCGTGGGACGTCGGCACTGAAGAGCAAGCGGCCACGCCCGGCGGTCTCCACCTCTACGACGTGACCGATCCCGCCGACCCACAGGCGCTTGCGACCATCGCCGCCCCCGAGACGGCTGACGAGGGGTTCGACGGCACTTGGACGAGCGCACACAACTTCGAAATCGATGGCGATACCCTCGTCTCCTCGTGGTACCAAGGGGGGGTCCGCAGCTACGACATCTCCGATCCGACTCGGCCGATACTCACGGGCGCCTACCGCGACGCCGACGCGACGAGCTTCTGGACTGCACAGCATGCCGGCGACGGGCGTTTCCTTGCCGCGAGCCGGGGAGACCCCGGTGATAGCGGTGCCGATGTCGACAGCGACCGCGCGGCGCTGTACACGTTCGGCCTTCCCGAGGAGACAACGCCGGCAACGGAGACGGCCACGCCCACACCGACGCCAACGCCCGACCCGACGGAGACGGCCACGCCCACACCGACGCCGACAGCCGGCGAGCCGACGCCGACCCGGAGCGACGGCCAACCGGGGTTTGGCCTGCTTGCAGCACTCTCGGCGCTCGCCGTCGGCGCGTGGCGCCGGCGCGAGTGAACTACCCTACCTTCCTTGCTCACGGCTGACGCCGTTCGCTCCTTGAGGAAAGAGAATTAGCGCCTGTGGCCAGTCACAGCGCCTGTTCCAGCTTCGTAGCAACTGCCCGCGCCCGTTCGGCCAGCGGCTCCGGGACGCGCCCGGCCGCGACGGCCGCATCGAGTTCGTCATCGTCGACCCGCTGGACCGTCCCGTCAGGGCCCTTTACCACGTCGACGTGGAGGTCAACGTACCGCACCGCGTCAGGGAACACCTCGACGGGCGTACAGACATTGACGTAGGTCCCCCGGCGGCTCCCATCGCCCCCCCGATAGACCGTTGCGTACCACCATCGCCCCTCGACGAACTTGGTAACGGCGACGTCGCCCGCCCGCCGCTCGACACCCAGCGCGTCGTACTCACCGCCGGGACTCATCTCTCGCTCGAGCCGGAGTTCCCCATCTGCGAGGCCGGTCACTTCGCCGCGACCGAGCGTCACCAGCCGCCCGTCTGGCTTTCCGTGCTCGATAGCGACCTGTTCGCCCTCGTGGGGGCCGAACTGTCGGGTCGCGGCTCCGAAGGGGAACTCGTCGTCGGCGTCGAACTCCGCGACGGCCTCCGCGAAATCGACGCCTGCGCTTGCCGCCTTTGTCGCGGCCTTCAGCCGGTGGTGGCCGGGCATCGTCGTGGCCACTGCGCGACGCCGCTCGTCGAGCGCGAACCGTCCCTCCCGGCCGAACCAGATGTGTGCCGTCGCTAACGGTGCCGCCAGCCGCCCGGGCGCTGGTCCAAAATCCTCGGTCTCGGCTGCAGCGTCGACAAGCTGTGCGCGCTCGACCGCGTCAGCCAGCGCGTCGGCCAGCGCATCCATCGACGCCGACTCCTCGTCGCGACCCCACTGTGGGCGCCACCCCTCGGGCACGTCGACAGGCAGGAGGTCGACGAGGCGGGCGGCCTGTCCGCCCGTTCTGGTCGCGCCGGTCTCACCGCCGGTGACCAAGCGGACGAGTTCGCCCGAGATAGCGAGATCAGTCGCCAGACGCGGCCGCCGGTCCGACCACGGTGGCTCGGGGCGCCGCACCTGTACGCGGTAGCTGTCCCCCTCAGCCACGTGGTCGTCGGTCGCATCGTACGGAAGGAATCCCTCCCTGTCGCCGAGCGCGACGACAGCCCCGGAGCCGAGCGTCTCCGTCACTCGTCCGCGGAAAATGGCGTCTCGCGGCGCTACGTCGTCCCATGCCAGCGTATCCACGCTCACGCCTGTCAGCTGGTCGCGCACCCGACCGACGGCCGCCCGCGATCCGACGAGAGTCACCCCCTGTCGATCGTCGGTCGTCTCCACGCGAACGTCCGCCGGCGCGACGGGGAACTCAGCGTTAAACCGCTCGCGGATGGGCGGTGACGCCTGCACGATGTCGTCGAGGAGTGCAGTGAGCGCGGTGGCGTAGACGCCCCTGACACGGACGCTATCGCCGCTCATAGCGCGTCGGCCTCGGCCGCAAAGCGTGTGCGTCCGTGTCGGCCGGCGAGCGTAAGTTCCACCACTGACTCGGAGAGCACTCGACCGTCCTCGACGCGCACGCCCCACGTCTCGAAGCGGAGCCACCCGTCAAGGTCGGCCGCATGTGTGTACAGGTCTATGTAATCGACAGTGTGTTCGGCAACGCCCCCGCTGGCGTGCGCGAGGTCCATATCCGAGTAGACGGTCTCGCGGCCCGCGAAGAACGCCTCGAGATTGGCGGCGGCCTCGTCGACATGCTCGGCGACGGCCTCCGACGCCCGCTGGAGATCGTCTATGTCGAGGCCGACCTCGCGGAGTGCAGCCTGCTCCCGCTGGTCGAAGTGCATGGGCGTGATTCGACGCCAGCCCTCAAAAGCGACGCGACGGCGACGGCGCATGGTTTTACCACCCTCGGCTGTCACCGGCGGATATGGACCAACAGGACCCGGTTGAGGCGGGCGCAGACGGGTCGCGTGACCTCTATGACATCTCCCAGTGGGAACCGCGGACGGCACTCGATCGGCTCGCCGTTCGCGTCTACCGCGTCGGTATCCGGGCGGCACGCGCCACGGTCGTCTTGGTCGCGGCCGCGATACTGCTGGTGCAGTTCCTGCTCGGCGGTATCGGCGCCACGTTCGCACAGGACCCGTACGCCATCGGGCTGGTTGCGTTGTCGGTTGTGCCGGCGCTTGCGCTCGTCGCATACGTCTACCTCGCGGACGTGACGACCGGCGAGCCGCTGGAACTGCTGGTGGGCGCGTTCGTGCTTGGCGTGCTGTTCGCCGGCTTCGCGGCCATTCTCAACTCGGTGCTCTCGGCGGTACAGGTCGTCCCGCTCGTCGGGCCACTCCTGTTTTTCTATCTCGTCGTTGGCCCCGTCGAGGAGTCAGTGAAGTTGCTCGCCGTCCGGCTCTACCCGTATCGTGACGACCGCTTCGACGCCGTCGTCGACGGGGCTGTGTACGGGGCCGCCGCGGGACTCGGCTTCGCCACCATCGAGAACGCGCTGTACATCACTCGGCAGTTGGAGGCGACGGGCGCGACGAACGAACTGATAACTGCGGTCGGGGTCGGTGGCACGGCCGTCGCCGTGCTCGGCCAGACCGGCTCCGGTATCATCGGCGCCGGCGGCAACATCACCGCAGTACGGGCGCTTGCCGGCCCCGGCCATGTCATCTACTCGGCATTCGCAGGGTATTATCTCGGGCTGGCGAAGTTCAACCCCGAGGACGCCGGCCCAATCGTGGTGAAAGGGCTGCTCATCGCGGCGTTCATCCACGGCACCTACAACGTCACCGTTGGCATTACGCCCGCGGTAGTGGGCGTCTTCTTCCCTGCAGTGCCGCCACTCGCGCTGTTCTTCGGCTTCGTGCTCATTTACGATGGACTGTTCGGTGCCTTGCTCGTCCGGAAACTCTCGCGGTACCGAGCCGCGTACAACGCTGTCGAAGCGGACAACCCTGACGCGGCTGATATCCGTCCGGAGCGCACCGAGTTTGAGGACTGACTAGACCGACGGCGGCAATTTTATATCTGCCCGTAGTTGTAGATTAATAACTAGGAACAGATCGATGATCGAACTCACCCTCGACATGGAGCAGTACGACTGTCCGTTCATCGATACGACCGCCGAGTACGACGTGACGTTCTCGGCGATCCACTGGACGTTCGACGAGACGGAACGATCGCTCGCGACTCGAATGTTCGTCGAGGGGGCAGACCCGGGAGCGCTCGACAATGGCCTCTCTGCGCTGACCGACCACGAGCATATGCACGAGGCGACGCTGCTATCCAGACAACAGGAGGTCGCGCACGTCCGGACGACAATTCACGAGACGGCAGCGATGGCGACCATCCGGCGCAATGACGGCTACATTACTGGCCCCTTCTACATCGAAGACGGGAGCGAGCAGTGGCGGGTTGGGTTCGACCGCGCGTCGACCGCCGACGGGACGCTCTCGTCGCTGGAGGCGGACAATGACTTTTCTGTCCTTGAGCGGTCGGAGATGTCGCTCGCGGATATGGAGGGCTTCGTCAGCAATGTCGGTGCGGCGATGACGCTCGTCGACGGCTGTCGTGACCTCTCGGAGACGGAACGCGAGACGTTGGAGGCGGCCGTCGACGAGGGCTACTTCGAGTCGCCGCGCGACGCGACACTTAGCGATCTCGCAGAGCAGTTCGATGTCTCCAAGTCCGCCGTCTCCAAGACGCTCCGGCGCGGTGAGGACAAACTGCTCGGCAGTGCCGTTGACGCGCTCGAAGATATCGACGACTGACACATCGTCCCTCGTTCACATATTAACGTGGCAGTTCTTGCGACTGGCCCCGTAGATTTGAGCGTGTCATGGTGCGAGACAATCTCACACGACGGCGGATGCTCGCGAGCGTCGGCGCGGCCGGTATCGCTGGACTGGCCGGCTGCTCGGGGGGCAGCGGCGGGGACAGTGGCGAGACCGAGGGTGACGCTCAGACAGCTACCGAGGGGACGAGCACGTCGATGAGCGCCGAGGCCTCAGGGACAGTGACGGTGGGCGTCCTCCAGCCGGTGTCGGGCGACCTGAAGTACTACGGCCAGCAGTCGCTGTGGGGGTTCTATCAGGGACTCAATTACAAGAGCGACGAGACGTTCACGCCTCCGGCCGAGACGGGGCAACACACGGCGACGGTCGGCGACGTTGACTACGAACTGCTGGTTCGCGACACCCAGCTGAGCGCGGACAATGCCCAGACGCTCGCCACCGATCTCGTAAGCAGCGAGAACGTCGACGTACTGGCCGGGTGTACTTCCTCGGCGTCGGCCACCCGGGTCATCAATACGGTGGCGAAACAGTCGGGCGTACCGACCCTCATCGGTCCGGCAGCCTCCGCAGACATCACGAGTAATAGCGATACCTGCGCGACGAACGTCTTCCGCGCCTCGGAGAACACGGCGATGGACGCTCGCTCTGGCGGCCGGTACGTCGCCAACAATTCCGACGTCTCGAAGGTGTACCTGTTCGGCGCGGACTACTCGTTCGGCCGGGCTGTCGTCAACAACTACCGGACCGTTCTCGAGGCGAATGGCGTCGAAATCGTCGGTGAAAAGTTCGTCCCCCGTGGCTACTCCGAGTGGGAAGGCCTACTCGACAACGCTGAGAGTGCAGGGGCTGAGGGAATCGTCGCCGGCTTCACCGTCGCGACGCTCCCCTCGCTGTTCACGACGTTCCTCAATGGTGACTACTCGTACCGTGTGTTCGGCGGCTTCGCCACACAGATCACGACCGGCATCGTCGGACAAACTCTCCAGAAGGTGCTCGGCGAGGATCTCACCAGAGAGAAACTGGCAAACGCGCGGCTCGGTCCCTTCACCAGTCGCTACCATTGGAACCAGTACGACAACGAGATTAACGACGCGTTCGTCCAGAGCTACACCGACGCATACGGCATCGTTCCGGACCTGTTCTCCTCTGGGACGTTCACGGCATCGTCGGCGCTCGTGCAGGCCGTCGAGGCGTCCGGCTCCACCGCGGGTGCCGACATCAGTGCCGAACTCCGGGGGATGGTTGTCGCCGACACTCCGAAGGGGGCCGACGGCTACGCGTTCCAAGAGTACAACAACCAGGCCCGCTCGCAGATGACCATCGCGGAGATGGTACCCAACGACGAGGAGAACTGGAATGCGGCCATCAAGCCGAGCGAACCGGTCGCGACCGTCGCTGCCGAGCAGACGACCATCCCGGCGGACAGCTCGGAGATGGGCTGTAATCTCTGATGCTCGAGACCGCCGGCCTCACGAAGCGGTTCGGCGGACTGACGGCCGTCGATTCGGTGGACTTCGCGCTTGCCGACGACGAGCTCTGTTCGCTCATCGGCCCCAACGGCGCCGGCAAGACGACGTTCTTCGACCTCCTGACCGGCGCGCTCGAGCCAACCGCTGGTACTGTTCGGCTTGCCGGTGAGGACGTCACCAGCCTATCGCCGGATGCGACGGCCCGGCGCGGTCTCCACCGCTCGTATCAGGTGACTAATGTCTTCCCAACGAGCACAGTCCTGGAGAACGTCCGAATTGCCGCGCAGGCACACGGTGATGACTCCTTCCGGCTGTGGCGCAACGTCGGTGCTTTCGAGGGCTACTACGAGGAAGCCCATCGCATCCTCACACGGGTTGGACTAGCCGGTCGTGCTGACCAGCCCGCAGAGAGCCTCAGTCACGGTGAGAAGCGCCAACTCGAGGTGGCCATCGCGCTCGCGGGTGACCCCGATGTACTCCTGCTCGACGAGCCGAATGCTGGCGTCTCCAGCGAGAGTGTTGGCGACATCATCGACCTCATCGAAGACGTGGCACGCGACCACGCCGTCCTGCTCGTCGAACACAACATGGATATCGTGATGAACGTCTCTGATCGCATCGTCGTGCTTAACCGAGGCAGCGTCATCGCCGACGGCCCCCCTGCAGACGTACGCGGTGACCCCGCAGTCCAGGAGGCGTATCTCGGCGGCTACGAACCGGGCGAACTCGCCGACGCTGAGGACGATGTCGACCCCGGGGAGGAGCCGGCGTGAGCGATCCGCTGCCGCTGCTCTCCGTTGAGGATATCCACACCTACTACGGAGAGAGTCACATCCTCGAGGGGGTGTCGCTGTCGGTCGACCGCGGGGAAGTGGTCGCGCTCATCGGGCGCAACGGTGTCGGCAAGACGACGACACTCCGGAGCGTTCTCGGGCTGACCGCTCCTCGCGAGGGGACGGTGCGCTTCGATGGCGTGGACATCACTGGTCGGCCGACAAACGAGATTGCGCGTCGAGGCGTTGGCTGGATTCCCGAGGAACGACGCGTCTTCTCGCAGCTTACCGTCGCCGAGAATATCCGCATCGCGACGCCCACCGACGCAGACACGGCTGCCGCTCTCGAGTTGGCCTATGATACCTTCCCAGCGCTGGCCGAGCGACCGACCGCGAAGGCCGGTGCGCTGTCGGGCGGCCAACAGCAGATGCTCGCAATCGCCCGTGGTCTCGTGGGTGACAATGACCTCCTGCTCGTAGACGAACCATCCGAGGGGCTCGCGCCCCAGATTGTCGCCGACGTGGCGGCAGCACTCGCTGACGTCGCCCGAGAGACGACACTCCTGCTGGTCGAACAGAACCTTCCGCTGGCGATGGATCTTGCGGATCGCTTCTACCTGCTCGACAACGGCCGGGTGGTCGCCGACGGCGAGGCAACGCCGGCTGTGACTGACGACGAGGAGATACGGGGGTACCTCTCGGCATGACTGCCGTCGACCCGATGCCGCTGGTTGCGGTCCTCGACGCACTCGGACAGTTCCTGCGACCGTCGACGCTCGCGGAGGTGTTCGTCAACGGGCTCTCGAAGGCCGCCCTCTACGCGATGATTGCTGGCGGACTGACGCTCATCTTCGGGTTGATGGGCGTACTCAACTTCGCACACGGCTCGCTGACGATGCTCGGTGCCTATCTCGGTGGGTTGGTGCTCGTGCTCGCGGTCGGACAGGCGACTGGGCCGCTCGCGCGAATCGGCGCCTTCTTCGCCGCTGTTGTCGTCGTCTTCGGCGTACTGGCGGCGCTCGGAGGCGTCCTTGAGGCCGGCCTCATCCGTCCGCTGTATGACCGCCCGCCGATCTACCAGATACTGCTCACGTTCGGCGTGACGCTCGTGCTCGACGAACTGGCACGTATCGTTGTCGGCTTCTATGGCCTCCAACCAATCTCTGACTGGCAGGCAGCCTTGGGGACGAAACCCGGCGTACTGTCGGCGAGCTACGACCTCGCGGGCGTGAGTGTCCGAGGACTGGCCGTTTTCGAGATACTCGTTGGCACGGTCACTGTCGCAGCCGTATGGACGTTCCTCACGCGAACCCGCTACGGCCTCGTCGTCCGTGCGGGCAGCGAGGACAGCGAGATGACGGAGGCGCTCGGCATCGACGTTCGCCGGGTCTTCACCACCGTCTTCGCGCTCGGCGCCGGTATCGCCGGTGTCGCCGGTCTGTTGCTCGCGTGGGATCCCGTCTGGGGAGCCTCGGTCCCGCTAGCCTCTGACACACTACTGCCGGCCTTCGTCGTCGTCATTATCGGCGGGCTGGGCACGTTCCGCGGAACCGTGTACGCCGCCCTGCTGGTCGGCCTTGTTGACGCGACGATGACGTGGTGGTTTGTCAACGCTATCGACTTCTCCGGGCTCCCGCAGATGACTATCTTCCTCATCCTTGTGCTCGTGCTCGTGCTAAAGCCACAGGGACTGTTCGGCGTCTCGGAGGTGGGTGGCCATTAGCCCCCCCACATCCGACGCGAAGGAGACAGACGACGAGCCGTCTCACGCCGGCGAGGCGGCCATTGCGTGGCCGCTCCAGTATCTCCGTGAGCACGCCATCCATGCCGCTGTCGTCGCGTTCTTCATCGCATATCCAGGCCTCTATCACCTTGCAGTCACCTCGCCGGCCGCTACGGAAGCGGCGACGCTGCTGCCGCGTGTGGAGACGATGATAGCTATCTTCTACTTCGGACTGTTCGCCGCCAGCTTCGACTTCATCTCGGGGTACACCGGGTACCTCTCCTTCGGCCACGCGACGTTCTACGGCGCCGGCGCGTATCTCGTCGTGTTGGCAGCCAACGGCAAACTGCCGGTCCCGTACGATACGCCGTTCATGCTACTGGTGCTGTTGGCCGGCCTGCTCGCGGTGGTGCTCGCCGTCCTCATCGGTGCCGTCTCGTTCCGGCTGTCGGGCGTCTACTTCGCGATGATTACCCTCGGCTTCTCACAGGTCATCTATGTATTCGCTCGCGACTGGTCGTTCGTCTCTTCATCGCCACGTGACGGCGCAGCGGTAGTTGGACCAGGCGGCGGCGCGCCAATTCCGGTCTTCAATATCGGCATCCCAGGCGTGGACGCGCTGAACCTCGCCATCGGCCAGCTGACGGGCGATACTGTCGAGGGACTGTTCGGCATGCTGTCGTTCTCGGCTGCCGAGGTGTCTTACTATATGGTGGGGTTGGTTGTGCTCGTTGCGTACCTCGCAATGCAGCGTATCATCCACTCGCCGTTTGGGCGAGTAATGATTGCCGTCCGCGAGAACGAGGAACGGGCCCGCGCCGTCGGGTACGATACCTTCTGGTACAAGCTAACCGCGTTCGCGGTGAGTGGCTTTTTCGCCGGCGTCGCAGGCGCGCTGTTCGCCGGCTTCCGACGGTCTGTCGCGCCCGATAACTCGCTCTTTTTCCTCGTGTCTGGCGACGCACTGCTCGCCTCCATCATCGGTGGCTTCGGTACCCTTGCCGGCCCGCTGTACGGCCGGCTGTTCGACGAGACTGTCCGCGAGTTCCTCTCGAAGGAGGGGGCAGGTGGCGGACTGCTCCCGTATCTTCGGGGTACCCTCTCGGAGTCGACGCTCGCAATCGAACTGTTCAACGGACTGACCGTCCGGGAGGCCATCGCGACATTCCTCAATGGCCACGCTGGCCTCTATTTGGGGCTGCTGTTCGTCGCGTTCGTCCTCTTCGTTCCAAGTGGACTATTGGGGTCGCTCCGTGACCGTGTCGGCGACACGCTCGCTGCCGCCGTCGCCAAGCGGCTCCGGTAGACCCGACGGCTTTTGCCGCCGCCCGTGCTACCGCGCGTATGGCGACACAGGAGACGGTTCCGGACGCGTATGACGACTTGCTCGAGCAGTACGAGCGGGCGACCTACATCGGCGACGCCTCACAGGTGCTCTCGTGGGACCAAGAGGTGATGATGCCTGAGGGCGGGACGCCAGCCCGCTCGAAGCAGACCTCCGCGCTGTCGGGGGCCCGCCACGACGTGCTCACGAGCGATGCGTTCGCCGAGGCCCTCGAGACTGCGGAGGCTGCCGACCTCCCCGACCGCGAGCAGGCTGTGGTCCGTGAGATTCGCCGCGAGTACGACCGCGCCGCGAAGGTGCCCAAGTCACTCGTCGAGCGCATCTCCGAGGAGACATCGAACGCACTCCCGATCTGGAAAGAGGCGAAGGCCGACGACGATTGGTCGGCTTTCGCGCCACAGGTGGAGACGCTGCTGGAGCTGAAGCGAGAATACGCCGAGCATATCGACCCCGACGCCGATCCCTACGCGGTACTGTTCGCCGACTACGAGCCGTGGCTCGACCTGTCGGTCGCAGAACGAGTCCTCGAGCGGCTCCGGGATGAACTCGTGCCGCTCATCGACGAACTGAACGACGTCCAGACAGATCTCGCGGACCCGTTCGACGGTACATACCCCGAGGACGACCAGTTCGCGCTCGCGACTTCGACCCTCGAGTATCTCGGCTATCCCGACGAACACGGCCGGCTCGATACCGCCCCTCATCCGTTCTCGACCGGGACGCAGTTCGACGCCCGCGTTACCACCCGTTTCGACGAGTCTGACCCCGTCGGCGCCATGGGCTCGACGATTCACGAGTTCGGCCACGCCACCTACACGCTCGGGCTCCCGAAGGAGGAGTACGGCACCCCGCTCGGCCAGCACCGTGGCCTGTCGGTCCACGAGTCGCAGTCGCGGCTCTGGGAGAACCATGTCGGCCGCTCGCGGCCGTTTATCGAGGGCCACGTCGACCAGGTCAACGACCACCTCGGCAGCTCTGTCTCGGCACAGAACCTCTACGAGGCGGCCAACCGTATCTATCCGAATAACTGCATCCGGGTTGAGGCAGACGAACTCACCTACCACATGCACATTATCCTGCGGTTCGAAATCGAGCGCGCCCTGCTGGCGGGCGAACTCGACGTTGTGGACGTCCCGCAGGTCTGGAACGAAAAGATGGAGGAGTACCTGGGCGTCACACCGGAGACTGACGCCGAGGGATGCCTTCAGGACATCCACTGGGCCCATGGCTCGTTCGGCTACTTCCCCACCTACTCGCTGGGAAGCGTCATGGCCGCCCAGCTGTACGACGCGGCCCGCGCGGATATCGACGACATTGACGCGCGGCTCCGTGCCGGCGAGTTCGAGCCGCTACACGACTGGCTCACCGAGAACGTCCACCGCCACGGGCGCCGCTACAAGACGAACGAACTGGTGCGGCGGGCCACCGGCGACGACTTCACCGCCGACGCCTTCATCGCCTACGCCGACGAGAAGTTCCGGTCGCTGTACGGAATCTGACAGTCTCTTCCGTGTCAGGCCGTACCACACATTTATGCGTCGTCGGGCCAGAGACCAGCCTGTATGGCGACTGCGAACGACATCTTCGACGAGTTCCTCAACGACAACGGCCACGACGTCGAACAGCAGACGTGGGAAGAGGATTATAACAAGAAGCGATGCCCGGAGTGTGGGGGACTCCACGAGATGTCCGCGGTCGAGTGTTCCGTCTGCGGGTGGGTGCCGGAGTAACCGGCTTACCCGTGTAAAGCAGACGTTACACGGTTCGCACTGCGGCGGCGTGTCCTACAGCCCGTAGAGGTCGGTAAACTTCTCCTCGGCGTACGTGATGAAGGCATCCGCGGACAGCGGTTCGCCGGTTGCCTCCTTGACGAGTTTATCGGCGGTGTACCGCTGGCCGTGGCGGTGGACGTGTTCGGTCTGCCACGCGCGGAGCTTTTCGAAGGCACCGTCGCGGATACAGCCCTCGACGTCGAGGTCCGCCTCCATCGCGGCCGTCAGCTGTGCCGCGAGCACGCTCCCGACTGTGTAGCTCGGGAAGCCGCCGAACCGGGTCGTCCAGTGGATATCCTGGAGCGGGCCGTGGGCTGCGTCTTCTGGGGTGACGTCTAGGTACGACTCGGTCTTTTCCGCCCACCGGTCGGGAATCTGCTCGACCGAGAGGTCACCGTCCAGATACTCCTGCTCGAGTTCGTGTCTGAGGATGATATGCATATGGTAGGTGAGCTCGTCCGCCTCCACACGGATCTGGTTATCCGGGTAGATACGGTTGGCTGCCTCGTAGAGTTCGTCGGTCTCGAGCCCATCGACATCTGAGAGGTGTCGCTCCATCTGGGGGCGGAGCCGCTCGCAGAATGCGCGGGTCCGACCGATGTGGTTCTCCCAGAAGCGGGATTGTGACTCGTGAACCTCGGTACGCGCGCTCCCCAGCGGCGTCCCGTAGTCGTCGTCGGGCAGGCCCAGTTGGTAGGTGGCGTGGCCGAATTCGTGGATGGTCGCGGTCAGCCCATCGAGCGGATCTGACTGCTTGTAGCGGGTGGTGATCCGGGCGTCGAACTGGGTGCCGGAGGTGAATGGGTGTGCAGAGGTGTCGAGTCGGCCGCGCTCGTCGGGATAACCGAGATCCTCAAGCACTGCGCGGTTGAGCGCGTCTTGCTCTTCCTCGGGATACGTGCCATCGAACGGATCCGCAAGGTCGCGTCCTCGCTCGGTTATCTCTGCGATGAGCGGGATGAGTGCGTCCTTCAGGTCCGCGAATATTTCCTCGACCGTCTCGAGCGGCAGCGTCGGCATGTTCTCCTCGTACAGCGTTGGGTAGACGTCCGCATCGGGCGCCAAGTGGCCAGCCCGCTCGACCCGGAGGGTCCGAAGTTCGTCAAGTGCGGGTGCGAACGCAGCCCAGTCGCTGTCGGCTTTCGCGTCCTGCCAGGTCTGCTGGGCGTCCGACGACCGAGCGGCGTGCCGTTCCACGAGATTGGCCGGCACGCTCGCGGCCCGCTCGTGGCGCCGCCGGAGCTCGCGCACGACTGCCTGCTGTTCGTCAGTAAGGTCGGTCTCCTCGCAGGCAGCGAGCAGGGCAGCCGTCTCGTCGTCGGCGAGCAGTTCGTGGGTCACGCCAGACAAGGCCGCGAGCTGTTTCCCTCGGGCAGGGGCACCGCCGGAGGGCATCGTAACCTGTTGATCCCAGCCAAGCAAACCGGCGGCGTCCTCAAGCCCGGTTATCCGCTCGATACGCTCGCGGAGTGTCGCGTAGGGGTCCTCTGCCGTGGTATCCGTCGACACGGACGAGCGGGGGTCGCCCGGCGTATCAAACCACCGCCTCCCGGCGGCTCACAGCCCCAGCGCGCGCCGGACACGCCCGAGCAGGCCGCCGTCGGCAATGCCAAGCTCCGCTGCGATTGCATCGAGTTCCCCGTCGTCGTACCGGTCGTCGCGGCGGGCCGCTGCTAGCCATCTCCGCCACTCTTCGTCGGTGAGCACGCCCCGCGAGCGGTCGCTCCACTCGGCGACGAACGCCTCCCGCGAGGGAACGGGCACGTCCATCCCACCGCCAGCCCAGTAGAGCGGCGAGAGGATGAACGCCGTCTCGGGGTCGTCGCTCGGCCGGAACCGGTAGGGATACTCCTCGTAGTGGAAGACGTCCTCCGGCGTGACGACCTCACCGGTCGGGAGTTCGAGCCGCTCCATCACTCATCCGTAGGGGCGCGGCCGGCAAGTTCGTTCCGGCTGTTAGTCTGCGGCCGCCGGCGGCGTCTCGTCGGGATCGACGACGCCGTCGTCGCGCCAGCCACGCGCCTCGTAGTAGGTGGAGAGCGCCGCGTCCAGCCCTTCGATATCGTACGGGAGCTGGTCATCACTGCGGTCGAATCCGCGCTGGTTGTTGAAATGCCGCTCCAGCTCGACAACGCGGCCCCCGACCGCGAGCAGGTCCGCGAAATCGGCATCGAACAGCGTCGCAAACCGCTCTGGCGTCATCATGTCTCGCGAGAACCGACAGACAATGCCACAGTCCTCCAGCGCGCGGGTGTTCTCCAGCTCGACCAGCTTCTGGGCCTTCTCCTCACCGAGCCCCTGCGGGTCGAATGCCTCTTCGCGAGAGACAAGCGGGTATTCGTAGGAGTAGAAGGTGGCGTACATGTGATCGGCGCCGCGGTTGGAGACGGCAAAGGAGAGCCCCTGCCCGTTGAGTGCGCGGCCGTCATGGGCAGGAAACTCCATCCCTTTGACCGACCAGTTCTCGACGCCCAGTTCCTCGTGGGCACGGTCGACTCCCTCCGCGAGCACGTCGCCAACGCCCTCGCGGTGGGCAATCTTCTCGACCATCTCGTGGACGAGCTCGCTGTCGCCGAAGGCGTCCTGCGCCTCCAGGTATGCCGCGACCGTGTCGCCACACGAAATAACGTCCATCCCAAGCCGGTCACAGAGCTCGTTGGACTTCATCACGGACACGATGTCGTCGACGGCACAGTTACCGCCGAACGCCATGATGGTCTCGTACTCCGGCCCCTCCGTTTCGAGGCCGGTCGCCTCGTCGCGGGTCGGCAGTTTGCACGCGAAAGCGCACTGCGAGCAGGTTCCCTTCTTGTACTTTTTCGACTCGACGGCGTCACCGTTGATTTTCTCGGAGCCCTCAAACGAGCGCTCGGAGAAGTAGCGGGTCGGGAACGCCTCCATCTCGTTGCCGAGGTCTGTGACCGAACTGGTTCCCTGCCGCTTCATGATGTGGTCGGTCGTCGCCGCCTCGCGGTGGATATCCATCTGGAGTGGTGGCAGCTCGACGTCCAGCGACGCCTCGCCATCGAAGGTGACTGCCTTCACGTTCTTGGCGCCAAGCGCCGCTCCAAGGCCACCACGGCCGAACGCCCGCGACCGGCTCGTCATCACGCTGGCGAACCGGACTTGGTTCTCGCCGGCCGGCCCGATACAGGCGATGTGCTCATCCGCCAGCCCGTGTTCCGACTCCATGTACGAACACACCTCAGGCACTTCTGCGCCTGCGAGCTCGGGTACTGCCTCGAAGATAACACCCTCCTCGCGGATGTGCACGGCGAGCAGTTCGTCGCTCTCGCCGACGAGCTCGACGGCGGCGTTCCCCGTCCCGGTGAAGTTCCGCGACATGAAACCGCCGGCGTTCGACGACAGCAACCCGTCCGTGAGTGGAGAGATGCCAGTAAGCGACATCCGGCCAGTGAACGACATCCGCGAGGCCTGCATTGGACCGGTGGTGAAATAGAGGCGGTTCTCGGGGCCGAACGGAGCAGCATCGAACGGAATACGCTCGTGTGCGAGCTTCGTCGCCACGCCGCGGCCGCCGATGAACGACGCGAGTACATCGTCGATCTCCTCTGTCGTCGCCTCGCGGCTCCCGACGTCGACGGACAGTAGCGGGCCCTCCATGTGGTTCATACCCGAACCGTCCGGCTCTGAGTGCATAAATCGTGCCCGTCCGACTGAAGACGGCGTGAACTAAGTTCTCGCCTGTCGTCCACTTGGATATGCAGATTGGCTCGCGGCGTGCCGTGCTCAACCCGGCCAGCGGCACCGGCGACCACGCCGACTACGTGACGCGGCTGCTGGAGGCGCGGGGCTTCGCCGTCGACCGGACAGAGGAGGCTGGTGACGCCGTCCGGCTGGGCCGCGAGGCAGGCGAGGCCGGCGTCTCCGAACTGGCCGTGTGTGGCGGCGACGGGACTGTCAACGAGGTGTTGCGCGGGCTGGCCACAGTAGACCGGCTGGGCGAGACGACGGTCGGTGTCGTCCCCTGCGGGACGGCGAACATTCTCGCGGGAACGCTCGGTATCGAGACCATCCGGCAGGGCGTTGAGGTGGCCGACAGCGGGCCTGTGCGCGAGGTTGATGTCGGCGTTGCCGACGGTGAGCCGTTTGTCGTCTCGTGTATCGCGGGCTTCCCTGCCGACGCCAGTCTCGCCGCTTCCGGCGAACTCAAAGAACAGTACGGCACCCTCGCGTTCGTCATCACGGGCGTCCAGCAGGCCGTCGGCTTCGAGGGGATCGAGATACAGCTTGATGCGGAGGCCGCCGACGGGACAAAGACGTGGCGTGGCGAGGCAACGTGCGTGCTCGTCGGTAACGCCCGCAAATTTATCGAAGAGGGTGGGCAGGCTGACATGGAGGACGGCCTGTTTGACGTCGCTATCGTCGACCACATGCCCGCGGGCAACCTTGTTGCGGAGGCCATCGGCCACCGCGTGCTCGGTCAGGAGACGGAGGGAGTCACCCATATCCGCGCAAGCGAACTCACTGTCTCCGGCCCAGAGCCAATCACCTTCTCGCGAGACGGTGAACTCGCCACCCACGAGTCGCTCCACCTCTCGTGTCGTCCGCGGACGCTCTCGTTGCGAGTCGGCCCAGACTATGAGCCAGATCCGTAGTCCTCGCCGGGCACAAGCGGCTCGCCGCCCAGCGGTGCCGTCACGTCCGCGAACCTACAGCCATCACAGGCGACCGTCTCCCGGTCGCTAAGCCGGTACCCGACGAGTTGCTCGCCGCACCGCGGACACGGATCGCCCGCCGACACGGGCGGCCGAACCGGGATGACACCCGCGAGAACGACCCATGCAGTCACTGGTTTCTCTGTCTCGGCATCGGTATCCGCCTCGGTAGCGCCCGCCCCCCAGATGACGTGACTTCCGTCGACCAGCTGATCCCGGACGGCCGCGACGGCGTCGCCGGCCGCCTGCACCGATAGCTCACGTCCGCCCGTGAGGTGGACCAGCGCGCCGGTCGCCCGCTCCAGCGACACCGGCCCACAGGCATCGAGTGCGGCCGCGACTGCCTCCTCAGGGTCTGCGGCCTGCGCAGTCCCGACGGCCGCGAACCCGCCGGCGCCGACGGTCGTCTCCACGTCCGCGAGATCGAGGTTCACCTCGTCGGCGCCGGCCACCAGTCGGATGAGTGTCGCCAGCCCTGCCGCGGTGTCGGCAACAGGGTCGGTCCCGCCGACGAGCACGACGGCGTCGACCGCTGCCCGGAGCTCCGCGAGCGTCCGGCGTCCGTCGGCGTCAGGCCGCGGCGGGACAGCCGCCACACAGACGACGAACGTGCCTGCGGCGGCTAACTCCCGGCCTATCTCGAGGGCCGGCGTCGGGGCCGCAAGGTCGACGCCAATGAACGCCGCCCGCGCCGCCGGCGACGGCTCGCGCGTCACGACCGGGTCGTCGGTCGCAACCTGGGCCGCAGCGCTCTCGCCGGTCGGCCCGCACCCCGTCACGACGAGCGAGTCGCGCAGCGCCGCTACCGCCGTGTCGAGGGCCTGCTCGTGGTCCCCCTCGGGGTCGCTCACGCCCCCGCTTGCGCGCCAGCCGGTATGACCGTTCGGGCCACCCGGCCTCACCACGCCCGCTCGAGCACCTCGCGCAGTTCCGCCTCCGTCGTGTTCAGCCCTGGCGGCGCGTTCGCCATGAACGCGTCCTCGTGGGTTATCTTGGCTGCGCGATCCAATCCTGACTCTGGAACAGCGGTATCACGGAGCCGCGCGGGAAGCCCGAGGCCGTCACGCACTCGCGCGACGGCGTCGACGACGGCGTCGGCCGTCTCCGCTGGGTCGTCGCTATCAACTCCGAACCCGTCAGCCAGCAGCCCTCGGCGGCCGTCCGTCTGCTCGAAGATGTACGTGAGTGCGTGGGGGGCAATCGCGCCATGGGCCGCGCCCTGCTGGACGTCGCTGACGGCGGTCAACCCATGGCCGAAGGCGTGAATCAGCGACAGCGTCGAGCCGTCCGGCCGGGAGGCACCGTACTGGGCGAGCATGATGCCCGCGACGGCCTCACGGAGCACGTCCCGGTCGTCGGTACCGCCGCCCAGTTCGGGCAGCGAGTCACGACAGAACCGGAGCGCGTGGATTGCCGTTGCATCCGAGATGGCAGTCGCGTTGGCCGCGTACAGTGTCTCGATGGCCTTGTCGAAGCCGTTCATTGCCGAGGCCGCTAGCACGCCGGCCGGCGTATGGTCGAACAGCAGCGGATCGTAGAACAGCGCTGTCGGCATCAGCTTGGGATCCGAAATCCCGCCGCCAACGGGCTCGTCGACGCCGCCCGACTCCGGAGTGGCAGCCAGCCCGGCCACCTGCGAGAGATCTGCGCCCGCGAGCGTCGTTGGCACACTCACGATGGGTGGGAGGTCGTCGTCCGGGATGGTGAGCGCCCCCGTCTCGGCGACGTCTGCGGCCGCCTCGTTGACCGGCTGGCCGCTTGCTATCAGGACAGCGGCAGCCTTCGCCACGTCCAGCGCGGAGCCACCCCCAACCGCCAGCATCGCGTCCGCGTCCGTCTCGTGGAACCGCTCGCGAGCCCCCGCCGCCTCCACGAGCGCCTTCTGCGCGCTTGTGCCTGCGAATGTGCCGGCGTGACGGTCGCCCAGTCCAGTCTCGACGGCCTCGCGGACCGGCGAAGCGCCGACACTCTCGCCACAGCACACGAGCGCCCGTTCGATATCCTGTGTCGCCAACTCCGCAGCGAGATCGGCGGTGCAGTCGGCGCCAAAGCGGACGACGCCAGGCTGATACGCGAACCGGAACGGTGTCGGCAGGTCCATGCCGACCCATCGGCTCCCCGTGGCAAAAGTACCCACCGGTAACACACGTGTCACCGGCTGACGCTGGCGCCGCCGGGGCTACTTGGGCGTCTGGGCCGTACAGTCGGTATGTCCGAGACAGACGGTGTCACCGCCGAGCGACCGGACGGACTGCTCAACACGACCGGCTGGGACCACGTCACGCTGATCGGGAGCAACGCCGCTGACACAATCGAATTCTACCGGGACGTGCTCGGGATGCCGCTGGTGATGCGTCAGCCAAACCTGGACCGTCCGGAGGTGGAACACCTCTTCTTTGACGCCGGCGACGGCCGCATCGTGACGTTCTTCGTCAGTGATGATCGTGAGTCGACAGCCGAGCAGGAGCCAGGCATCGGCGCGGTCCACCACCTTGCCTTCCGGATTGCGCCCGAGGAACTCGGGGAGATTCGCGACCGCCTGCTCGAGGCGGGCCACGACGTCAGCGAGTACGACCGTGGCGCGTTCCACTCGCTGTATACCGAGGACCACAACGGGCTGACGATCGAACTGGCGACCGACAAATACGAGATCCCCGACGAGCGCCGCGGCGAGGTGTACGCCCGCGCGCAGTCGCTGCGCGAGGCGGAGGGCGACGAGTTCGTCCAATCGCAACACCTGGAGGCGGCCCTGGAGGCGCTTGACATTCCCGTCGAGCCATACGACCTGCCAGAGGCGACGGCCGGCCGCGGCACCTGAGCGGAACGTCTAAGCGCGCGCCAGTCCTGCTCTCGCGCGTGAACCGTCGGCTCGTCGCGGCCGCCCTCCTCGCGGTACTTGCCGTCGCCGGTCTTGGCGTGGCCGCGGCGTCGCTCGACACACTCGACGACGGTGCGGCTGCCCCTGGGTTCGGAAGCGGCGACGGTGGCGTCGATCTCTTCGGCGATCGCGCGCCGACGGAGCCGACAGACCGACCGGTGCTCGGCCCGCTCGTCTCTCTCCTGCTCGGCATCGGCTTCCTTCTCTTCGTCGCCGTGGGACTCTACTCGCTGTGGCGCGCACTCGGGCTCCGTGGGCTTACGACCGCAACCGCCGCCGGCGTCGTGTTTCTCGCGCTCGTCTACCTGCTGTTCCGGTCAGCCCAGCCCCCCGACCCTGGCCGGGCAGGCAACCGCTCAGGCAACACGAGCGGGTTCGGCATCGAGGGATCGCTGGCCGACGGCGCCCCCGTCGCACAGAGCGTTGACCCGCCGGTTGTCTTCGCGGCACTCGTCGTGCTGACCGTCGCAGGCGCGGCCCTCCTGTTCGCGTGGACTGGCGACGACGACCGAGCCGTCGACGCTACCGAGCCCGCCACAGACGGTGACGTCGCGGCCGTCGCGCGGGCAGCCGGCGCAGCGGCCGACCGCATCGCCGCGGGCACCGCCGTCGACAACGAGGTGTACCGTGCGTGGCGCGAGATGACCGCCCATCTCGATGTCGAGGACCCGGAGACCAGCACGCCAACAGAGTTCGCCGAGGCCGCCGTCGACGCTGGGATGGCCTCCGACGACGTTGAGGCGTTGACGACGCTGTTCGCGGAGATCCGCTACGGGCCGGGCGAGCCGACGGCCGAGCGCGAGCAGCGCGCACTCGCCCGACTCAGACGCATCGAGCGCCGTTATACCGGGGGTGACACGGAGTGAACCGGACGCTGTGGCTGGGCGTGCTCCTGCTCGCACTTGGGCTGGCGGCCGTCGCGGTGCCCGGTCTCTCTGTGCCACTCCCGTCGGGGACAACGGTGCCGCTCCTGGTCGCGGCCGGCGCCGCAGTCGCCGGTGTCGGCGCTGTCCGCGCACGCCTGGGTGCTGACTTCGAGACCGCAGAACTCTCCGAGCCTGAGACACGCCCTGGACGGCCGACGCCCGGCGACGAGTTCGACGACCTGCTGGCGTCGCTCTCGCGGTCACTCTCCCCCGACGAGCGGGCGCGGCGGAGGCGTGTTCGTGAACGGGTCGAGGGGATCGCCATCGCCGTCCTCCAGACGGTGGGCGACGACGAGGAGACGGCCCGGCGCCGCCTCGAGACGGGGTCGTGGACCGACGACGAGACCGCGACCGCGCTGTTCGCCGACCGCCGCGAGTATGGGACTGTCTCGCGGCTCCAGGGGGTGCTCGTCGGACCGTTCCGCCGGCGGGTCGCCCGGGCCGTCGCCGCGCTCGAGTCTGTCGGCCGCGACGAGGAGGAAGAGCCGTGACCATTGTCGCCGACCGGCGGACGGATCGGTGGACCGGGATTGCCGCCGTCGGGCTGTTCGCCGTTGCCGCCGGCGTCCTGTTCACGCAGGCGGGCTTGCTACTTGTCGCGGCTGTCGCCGTCGTCGCCGCGGCCGCGGCCCGGTTCGCGACGCCGCCGGCTGCGACCCTCGCCATCGACCGGCGCGTTCAGCCGACCGACCCCGCCCCGGACGACCCGGTGACGGTGACACTACGCGTCCGCAACGACGGTGACCGAACGCTGCCCGACATCCGTGTCATCGACGGCGTCCCTGGCCCGGTTCAGGTGACTGAGGGATCGCCGCGGCTCGCCACAGCGCTCCGCCCCGGTCGGACGGCCGTCATCGAGTACACGATTGCCGGACCAGCTGGTCGTCACGAGTTCGAGGCTACAACGGTCCTTGTTCGAGGATACACGGGCGCGTGGGAACGGGAGTTGTCGCTTACGGCCGCTGGTGACGACTGGCTGCAGACCCGGCCGCGACTAGCCGAGACCGACACCGTCGACGCGCCGCTCCGGCCGCACGCGACCCCGTACGCAGGCCGGCTGACGACGGATACCGGCGGCGCTGGCGTCGAGTTCCGTGCCGTCCGCGACTACCGGCCGGGCGACTCGCTCTCGCGAGTCGACTGGCGACGACTCGCCCGCGACGACGACCTCGCAACCGTGGAGTTCAGCCGCGAGCGGGCCGCGTCGGTCGTCCTCGTCGTCGACACTCGGACAGCAGCCCACGTCGGTGGCGGGGTTGGCCGTCCGTCGGCAGCGACACGGGCGCTGTCGGCCGTTCCTGCCGTCGCTGCGTCGCTACTCGCGGCCGGCGACCGGGTCGGGCTGGCGTCGTTCGGACCTCAACCAGCGTGGCTTGCGCCCGGCGCCGGCGACGACCACCGGGCGCGGCTCCGCCGCCTGCTCGGCGACGATCCCGCGTTCGCACCGACGCCTTCCGAGGCACCATTTCTCGCGTCCGTTCGACTGGCGGCGCTTCGGACCCGACTCCCGGCCGGCGCGCAGGTGCTGTTCTGCTCGCCGCTCGCCGACGAGTATGCTGTCTCCGTCGCGCGTCGCCTCGACGCTGCTGGCCATCCAGTGTCTGTGCTCAGCCCGGACCCGACAGACACGACGACAACCGGCCACCGGCTAGCCCGCCTCGAGCGGCGCGTCCGACTCTCGCGGCTTCGGCGGGCTGGCATACGTGTCATCGACTGGGCCGAGGAGCCGCTGGCCGTCGCTCTCCAGACCGCACGACGGCGGTGGTCAGCGTGAGCGACGTGGAGCCCGCGCGGTTCGAGCCCGCGACGCCACCGCTCTCGCAAGGGCTCGCAGTTGGGTCGGCGCTGGTCGCGGCGCTTGCGCTCCTTCCGTCCCCGCCTGCAGCCGCCCTCGCGCTTGGTGCCGTCGCGGGCGTCCTCGTGGGCACCCGGCTGCTCGTCCGGCGTCTGCTTGACGCGGCGGTTCTCGCGGCGACGGCTGGACTCCTGCTCGCCGGTATCGATGGCGTAGCGCCGCCGCTGCTGGTGGTCGCGACGGCCGCGACACTCGTGGCGTACGACGCCGCCGAGACGGGGCTGTCGGTCGGCAAGCAGATCGGCCGACGAGGCCGGAGCCGCCGACTGGTTGTGGTCCGGTTCGCCGTCGCGGCCGCGGCCGCAGCCGGCGTCTCTGCGGCTGTCTATGCGGCGTTCCTACTGGCCGGTCGCGCGCCGGCGACGGCGGTGACGCTTCTGCTGATCGGCGGCCTGCTCGTTGCGGCCGCGCTCCGACGCTGACTATCCGGATTCAGCGAGAGAGAATCTCGTCGTTCACGCCGGAGAGGATATCATACCGTCGGCACGGGGACGGATTCGAGCATCTCATCGACGATTGTCCGCTCGTCGACGTTCTCGACGGCCGCGTCCGGCGTAAGCACGAGCCGGTGGGCGAGCGTCGCCGGCGCGACCTGCTTGACGTCTTCCGGTGTAAGAAACTCGCGTCCCTCGATGACCGCACGAGCTCGCGCTGTCTCGAAGAGTCGCTGGGTTCCACGCGGGGAGACACCGACCGCGACGCGGCCATCCTCTCGGGTAGCTCGCGCGATTGCCGCGATGTAGTCGAGCAAATCCTCGTTGACCTGCACTGACTCCGGGGCGGCCCGCAGCGCCTCTGCCCGGCCATCTTCGAGTACGCGCCCGACAGTCGGCGCCTGCTCGACGCGGCCCGCCCGCCGGCGCAACAGTTCAACTTCTGCGCGCTCGTCGCTCGGGTAGCCGACGGCCGTTCTGACAGCAAACCGGTCCAGTTGCGCCTCTGGCAGCGAGAAGGTTCCCTCCTGTTCGACGGGGTTCTGCGTCGCGATGACGACGAACGGCTCCGGCAGCGCGTGGGTCTCGCCGTCGACGGTCACCTGCCGCTCCTCCATCGCCTCCAGCAGCGCCGCCTGTGTCTTCGGCGGTGCGCGATTGATCTCGTCGCCAAGTACGACGTTTGCGAACACCGGGCCCTCGCGGAACTCGAAGCGTCGCTCGGCCTCGTCGAAGACGTACGATCCGGTGACGTCTGAAGGAAGCAGGTCGGGCGTGAACTGGAGCCGCGAGAACGACAACCCCAGTGCCGTCGCGAACGATCGCGCCGTCAACGTCTTCCCTGTACCGGGGACATCCTCGAGCAAAACATGGCCCCGCGCGAGCACGCCCGTCAGTACCGTCTCGAGGAATGCACGGTCGGCGACGACGGCCTCCCCCACCGCGTCGAGCACCCGCCGACAGTCCTCGTGGGCGGTGTCGATGTCCATACTCTCTCCGGGGTCGGACGCCGCTTAGGCGTGTCGACAGCCCTGCAGGCCGGCGGGCTTTTTTCCCTCCAGAGCGACCCTTCGCCGTGACCGAGCGGCTCGACATTGCCCACGACCTGCCGGAGGAGCTAGCCGACGCGCTCGCCGACGACGCCAGGACCGCTGGGACGCTGTACAACGAACTACAGGATCTCTCGGACGAGGGGTTCGCGACCCGTTTCGAGGCGCCGCTCGCGGCACTCCGCGAGGCCGTCGATGGCGTCGATGCGCCGCTCGTCATCGCTGTCGTCGGGCTAGCCGTCGACGTCGACGAGGGACCGCTCGTGGCCGATGCCGCGCTCGTCTCTGCTCACGAGCCGCAGCCAGACGGCGGCATCGAGCGATTGCTGTATACTGCCGACGAGACGACCGCAGTCGACACATTCCTGATGCTGCCGCTCCGGCCGACGGACTGTCCGCCCGGCTCCGGTCAACCGGCCTCGGCACTGTCGCTGTCGGCGTTCCGCGAGGTGGTCTCGGCGATGGCGTACAAGCGGTTCGACCTGCTCAACGAGGATATTGACGCTTATTGTGACTCGTATCTCCGACCGCTTGTCCGCGGGCTAGAGGCGTATGCCTAAGTGGGCAGCGTCAGTGCGACGGTCGTCCCGGCGTCGGTGTCCTCGACCTGGAAGCTGCCGCCGACGCCCTCGACGGCCCATCGGACCAGCCAGATGCCAACCCCCTGTGTGTGTTCGAGCTGTGTCTCCGCGCCAGCGGTCAGCGCTCGTCGCTCGACAGGCGGCAACGGGGCGCCCTCGTCGTAGATTCGCAGGGTGACGCTCGCCTCGTCGGCGGTCACTGACAGCGTCACCTCCGGGGTGTCGTCAGCCCGTTTGACGGCACTGTCAATCAACTCTTCGAGACAAAACTGGAGCTGTGCCGGACAGCGGGCGACCGCCTGTTCGGGGAGGTTGGTCGTCAGCCCGAGATCGGGATGAGCTGCTCGCAGCTCGGGGACCATCTCGCGCACCAACTCGGCCACGTCCCGCTCGATGCCGGATACATCGTCTGGGCTGACGTCGAACGTGCGGACGGCCTCCGCGATGTCGAGCAGGCTGTCCGTCGCGCCGACGATGGTGTCGGCGGTCTGGGCTATCGCCGCCGGCGGCTGGTCGGGATCGTCGACCAATCTACTGGCGTGGCCGGCGATGACGTTCAGTTTGTTGCGCAGGTCGTGCCGGAGCACGCGGTCGAGCACGGACAGCCGGTCTTGGTGCCGGCGGATGTCGGTGATATCGCGTGCAACGACAATGATGCGGTCGTCTTCGGGGGTCTCTGGCTGGAAGCGGAGCTGGTAGGTTGCCGGCCCGCCGACGGGACCGGGTACCGACAGCTCGCAGGTCTGTTCGTCGCCGGTCTCGTGCACGGCTGCGAGTGCATCCCGGATTGCCGTCGCTCCGGGATCGGCGAATAGCGCTGCGAACTCGTCGCCGGCGGCGCCCCCCGAGAATGCCTGCTTGGCGGCCTCGTTCGTGTATGCGACGACCCCCTTGCCGTCGACGACGAGAATAGGATCGCCCACCGACTGAACAATCTGCTCGTACTCCTCCAGTTGGGTCTCGCGGTGCTTCCGCTCGGTCACGTCTTGCTGGAACCCAATGTAGTGGGTCACCTCCCCGTCGTCATCGCGAACCGGTACCACCTGCACCTCGTTCCAGAACAGCTCGCCGGACTTCCGGTAGTTGCGCAGTTCGACGGTTACCGGCCGCTCGGCGGCGAAGGCCTCGCGGAATTGCTGGCGCTTCCTCTCCTCGGTCGCCGGCCCCTGAAGAAACCGGCAGTTGCAGCCGAGCGCCTCCTCGCGGTTGTAGCCGGTCATCTGGCAAAACCGCTCGTTGACGTACACCAACGGAAGGTCCGGGTCGGTGGCGTCGGCGATAGTGATTCCGACCTGCGCGTCGTCCATCGCCCGGCCGTACAGCGCTAGTTGTTCGTCCCGGCGGGCTGCCCGCATCGAGTGACGCCTGAGCGCGGCTAACCCATCGACGCGAGCCCGGATGGCACGCTTGGGTGCCGGGACAGGCTGGACGGTGTCGAGTGCCTCACCCATAGCGTCGGCGTAGCGGCTCCACAGCGTCTCTTCCTCGTCCCCGTCAACCAGCAGCACTGGCGCGGCCGCGGGCTGCTCAGCACGCTTCCACTCCGCGAGCGCTTCGCGGAGCCACGCGAAGCCGCCAGAGTCGACGACGCAGACGCCCGTCCCCTCGGGAACCGTCTCGTGGGCAGTGACTACCTCGTAGCCGTCGAGAAGGCCAGCGAGCAACTCGCGGTTGCGCTCGCTCTCGAAGCCCAACGCTACCTGGACTGGCTCGTCGGCCGGCTCGTCGTCGGCCGGTGGGTCACTCATCCCATGTCGTCAACTTCCTCGGGGATGCCCGTCAGCAGGCCGCGCATCCCGGTCAGCCGGTCGCCGACATCGACGCCGCCCTCGCTGATCTCGAGTTCGCGGAGTGACCGCTCGAAGTCGCCGAACCGCTTCTTCAGTACGCCGATGACTTTCTCGATGCTCCCCATCCGCTCGATGTAGCGGAGAAAGAGGATGTTATCGGCGAGATAGCTGATCTGTTGATCCGTCGGCGTAAGGTCGCCCGTCAGGTTGCGCACCTCGTCGATGAGGACGACGGTGACACCCATCCGTTTACAGTAGCGACACAGCGCGTGCAGCTCGCGGTTCAGCGCCTTCCCTGTTTCGTCGCCTCGCAGCGCCAGCCGGTAGCCCGGAATCCCGTCTATCATCACTAGGTCGGCGTCGTCCTCCTCGACGGCCTGCCGGACATCGTGGGCGAATTCGTCGGCACTGCGCGTCAGTGACTCTATCTCCGTCAGCCCGAGCGCTCCCGACTCGTGGTGGCTCCGGACATCCAGCCCGAGGGCATCCGCCCGGTAGAGGTAGTCGTCGCGCAGCTCTTCGAACAGGTAGCCGACGGCGTGGCGATCTGTCTCGGCGGTCGCTTCGAGGAATAGCGAGCCGACGGTGGTCTTGCCGACGCCTGACGGCCCCGAGATGATGGTGACCGATCCCGTCTTGATGCCGCCGTTCAACAGCGCGTCGAGTTCGGCGATGCCCGAGGAGAGCTGTGTACGGTCGCGCTCGCGGTTGTGGTCACCGGGAACGAGCTTCGGGTAGACACGACCGCCGGTCTCGCCCTCGATGCGGTGCGTATGCCGGCCACTTGCGGCGTCGGAGCCGCGTGACTTCGTCACCTCCAGCGTGCGCCGCTCGGTCGAGCGGTCGATTTCGATGGTCGTGTCGCCGAGGAACTGCAGGTCGCGGTCGGAGCCGTCGCCCGACTGTGTCGTACACAGCGTCGTCACGTCACGCTGTTTCAGCTCGTTGATGAGCGAGGAGATGTTGCGCCGGAACCGGTAGTCGTCGGGGACGAGTGACCGCAACTCCGACAGCGGGTCGATAACGAGCCGGTCGGGGTCTTCCTCATCGATGGTGTCAGCAATCCGGTCAAGCATCTCCTCACCCTCCACCTCCTCGTGAGGAAAGATGGTGTACTCCTCATCCTCGAAGAATCGCTCGCCGGAGGCACTCAAGTCGAGGATCGAAACGTCCGAGAGGTCGATGCCGAGTGTCGCCGCGTTCGCCCGGATATCCGGCTCCCGCTCCTCGAAGCCGATGTACAGCCCCGCGTCGCCAGCAGCAAGAAACTGGAGCGCGAGTACCGTCTTCCCACTACCTGGTCCGCCGGTCACGATAGCCGTCTGGCCGCTGATGAATCCACCGTCAAGCACCGCGTCCAGGCCGGTCGTCCCCGACGGGACCCGGGTCGAGCGTTGCGGCTCCATTGTCGAACGTCCGTACGAAATACGTATGATGGTTTCGGTGGGTCGGACCGGACCGTAACCCATAAACTCGCCACCCGCGGACTGACGTGTGCAGCCGAGGTAGCCTAGCCCGGCCAAGGCGGCAGATTCGAGATCTGCTGTCCTCACGGACACGTGAGTTCAAATCTCACCCTCGGCGCTCTCCTCCCGACCGGCGTCTGGTTCGCCGGTCCGGTCACGTACGAACCCGCCACGGAACGCAAGCCACGCGAGGACGCTCACGAACAGGATGGGCGGGAGAATCATGAATCCCCACAGCGGGTCGAGTCCCCACTCCAGCAGGAGGACGACATCCGCCAGCCCTAACAGCAGGAACGGGAGCGTCGCGAGGAAGGCCCGCCGCCGACTGAGTTCGTACGTCTCCGCGTCCGGGCTCATACGCACAGTTGAACGCCCGCGGCCAAAAGCCGCCCGGTCGGATACTTTCTCTCAGATACTGCACGCTAATACGAACCCGTTGTAACTGTCGCATCGGACAACCGTCCGCGCATCTCCCCACGCTTGTCCTCCCCGGCCGGGCCCGACGCTGTTGCGTTTCGGTAGCGGTCCCCGTCGTTACAGCTGGCCTCAGACCCTGTTAGTCCGCTCCGCCCGACGACTCGCCGGCCGTTGAGTTTCGCGGCGACCCCTGAGTTTATAATGAATGTTCACTTACAACTGCCATGGCGAGCATCGAAATCGAGTATTGCGGCCGGTGTCGCTTCGGTGAGCAGGCCGCCACGACCCGGCGCGTACTGCTGTCGTGGCTCCGCGAGCGACCTGATGTCGACGCCGAGCAGGTGACCCTCTCGCCGGCCACTGAGGATATCCTCTGTGTTGCCGTCGACGGCGAGCGAGTGTGGTGTGCAAGTGAGCCTGGCCGCCGTGTTGACGCTGTCGAGGCGGTCAACGCGGTCCGGCGCCGACTGGCCGGGTAACCGCACAGCCGGCGTAGGCTCTTTATTCTGCCTGCCGCGGGAGCCACATGGACCGGAAATGGCGAGCGCTCGCGCTCGTCGCGACGGCGGAACTGCTGGCAATGTCGCTGTGGTTCTCCGCCAGCGCTGTCGCCCCCGAACTGACGAGCCGGTGGGCGTTGACCGGCACGGAGGCGGCACTCCTCACCTCTGCCGTCCAGATTGGGTTCGTCCTCGGTGCGCTCACATCGGCGGCGACGACGCTCTCGGATGTCGTCCCCGCCCGATATCTGTTCGCTGCCAGTGCGCTTGTCGGTGCGCTGTGTACTGCTGGCGTGGCCGTCCTCGATGCGTTCCTGCCTGCGCTTGGCCTCCGGGTGCTCACGGGTGTGGCCCTTGCGGGCGTGTATCCGCCGGGCATGAAGTTGGCTGCCGGCTGGTTCGACGGCGGCCGCGGGCTCGCTATCGGGAGCGTCGTCGGAGCGCTCACTGTTGGCTCCGCGCTGCCACACCTGCTTCGTGGCGCCGGTGGCGTCGGTGACCCGTTTGCCGTCTTGTATGGTGCAGCGGGGCTGGCGGTCGTCGGTGCACTGCTCGTGACTCGGGTCCGCCCCGGCCCGTACCAGGCACCAACCGCACCGTTCGACCCGCGAGCGCTCGGCCGCGTGCTCCAGGACCAGCCGACGCTGCTCGCCGACCTCGGCTACTTCGGACACATGTGGGAGTTGTACGCCGTCTGGACGTGGGTGCCTGTGTATGTGCTTGCGGCAACCGGTGACGCGGTGCTGGCGGCTTTTGTCGCGTTCGGCGCCATCGCCGCCGGTGGTATCGGCAGTCTTGCGGCCGGCGCGCTTGCCGACCGGCTCGGCCGCACTGCCGTCACAAGCGGGAGCATGATCGCCTCCGGGAGCGCGTGCCTGCTGGCCGTCCCTGCGTTCGGCGCGCCCGTGCCGCTGCTGGTGGCGTTTCTGCTCGTGTGGGGGGTCGTCATTGTTGCTGACTCCGCGCAGTTCTCCGCCTGCGTGACCGAACTGGCGGAGCCAGGCTACGTCGGCTCGGCGCTCACAATCCAGACCGCCGTCGGATTCCTGCTCACAATCGGCTCGATACAGGTGACGCCGGTCGTTGCTGAGGCCGTCGGCTGGCGATGGGCGTTCGCGCCGCTGGCAGTCGGGCCGCTAGTCGGTACACTCGCCATGCTCAGACTCCGGGGGCTCCCCGCAGCCACGCAGCTTGCGAGCGGACGCCGATAACAATCCAGCGCTCAGCCGCCCGCGGCCTCACCGCCAGGCGTCAGCCCGGAGACGGCCTTACCAAGCGAGTCGACGCTCCCTGACAGGAAGTCGTTTATTGTCTCGAGGATGTCACCGACGAAGTCCGGGACCGGCCCCGGGAGGTCACTCGGCGGACCCGCGTCCGCGCTCGGTCCAGTGTCACCGGGAACCGCGGCGGCCGTCCCCGCGCTCGCAACGAGCAGCAGGGCGGCAAGCGCCGCGATTGCGCCTGTGATTCGGTTCATTGCAACTGTTCCTACCGGATGGGGCTACTTGAGGGGGCGAGAGCGTTCAGTCGCGTTCAGCCCCGAGCCGGTGAGTGCCCGGAAAATGGCGGCGTTGAACCGTCTGAACCGTTCATGCGTCGTCATCCTCGCCCGCCAGCGCCGCCTGTTCACCGGGGTCGGGATCCTTCCGCGGGGGGACCCGCCGGCCACCGACGACGTAGCCGTCGACGCTGTCGTCCCACGGCACGGCGTCCTGCACCCAGACGGTGTAGCCGGGCGGTGACATCGTCCGTGCCCACTGTTTGGCGAGCGCTTTCGTGCTGAACTGCCGACGGCTCCCGTGTTCGCGAACCCACTGACCCGCGCTCGCGGATACCTTCCGGGCGGAGGCTTTCACCTCGACCACGTAGCCGTCGCTCACGGTCGCGGATGTGTTGCCGGCCGACAAAATCCTACGGGTCTGTCAGTCGTCGCCCAGCGCCGGTGCCGGCTCCTCAGCCAGCAGCCGGTCGAGCGCGTCGACCATCGCCCGCACCGAGGCAACAGTGATGTCGGCATCGCTGGCAGTGACTGTCACGGAGCGGTCGCCCCGCGACATCTCCACCTCGACGGTGACGACGGCGTCTGTCCCACCGGTGACGGCGTCGACGTGGTACGACTCAAGGCTGGCGTCGGCCGCCTCACCCAGCGCCTCACGAGCAGCCCCCACCGCGGCGTCGACGGGGCCGTCCCCCGTGGCGGCCGCGCGCTTCTCTTCGCCGTCGACATCCAGCCGCACCGAGGCGGTCGGTGTCGCCCCGCCTGCAGCGGCCGTCATATCGAGAAGTTCGACCCGGCGTTCACGCTCGCGGCCTTGCACGTCCTCGGCGACGGTGAGCAGGTCGGCGTCGGTGACCCGCTTCCCCCGCTCGGCTAGCTGTTTCACCCGGGTAACTATCTCCGAGAGTTCCGTCTCATCGACATCGACGCCGTGCTCGTTGAGGGCGGCCTCGACGCCGGCTCGGCCGGCGTGCTTCCCGAGGACGAGCCGGCGCTCACGACCGACCGTCTCCGGCGGATACGGCTCGTACATGGCGTCGTCTTTCAGGGTCCCGTCCGTGTGGATGCCCGACTCGTGGGTGAAGGCGTTCTCGCCGAGGACAGCCTTGTTCGGGGGGAGCGGCACACCCGTCGCGTCCGCGACCAGCCGACCCAGCGCGTAGAGCCGCTCGGTGTCGAGCGTCTCGACATCGTACCCCTCCAGCAGCGCGATAGCCACCTCCTCAAGCGAGACGTTCCCCGCTCGCTCGCCGATGCCGTTCACCGTTGCGTGGACGAGGTCTGCGCCCGCGGCGACAGAGGCGAGTGCGTTCGCCACTCCCAACCCTAAATCGTCGTGTGTGTGGGTGCTCGTCGGGCCGTGTTCGGCGAGTCGCGACACCGCCGCGACGGTGCGATCCGGCGTCGCGTGACCCACGGTATCGGCGAAGCAGAACCGGTCGGCGCCGGCCTCGTGAGCGGTTTCGGCCAGCCGCTCGAGGAAGTCGAGGTCAGCTCGCGAGCCATCCTCGCCAAGCGCCTCGATCCACAGCCCGTGGTCACGGGCGTACTCGACAAGCTCCGCGACAGTGGCGACGACATCATCGCGGGTCGTCCCCACCTTCGTCTCGATGTGGCGGTCGCTCGCCGGAACGACGAGCGTGACGCCGTCCACATCACAGTCCAGGGCAAGGTCGATGTCGTTCTTCACGCCCCGCGCGAAGGAGGTGACCGTTGCGTCCAGACCGAGGTCGGTCACCTGCTGGATGGTCTCGCGCTCGCCGGGACCAGTGCACGCACTGCCCGCCTCGATGACGGCTACGCCGACATCGTCGAGCGCCCGCGCGATGTCGGCCTTCTGATCGGGCGTCAACGAGACGCCGGGCGCCTGCTCGCCGTCACGAAGTGTCGTGTCTAGGAAGGAGACGGTGGCGTCGCTGGGTGGTTGGGTTGTGTCTGTGCCGCCGAAGAGTGTCTCAGAACCGTCGAATTTCACGGCCAGCCGCCGTGTGGCGACTTCCTCTATCCTCGTGCGTCATGGTAACCGAACACAGCCGGCCGGTCTATATAAAACGCGCGCATCCACCAGCACCTGCCAGGATTACCGGATGACCAGGCGGTCACCCGGCGACACGCCTGCGGCCGCGCCAGCTGGCAGTTCGACGACGGTATCGGCGACTGCACCGCCGTAGCCGGTCCACGCTGACAGCCGCTTGACCTGCTGAACGACGTTGTCGACGGCCCAGACAGCGTCGATGTCGAATGGGACGAACAGCATGTGCAACCGGCGGGTCGCTTGCCCGCTAAACCGGAACACGAGCGCGTAATCGTCGGGGATAGACCGTCGGAAGGCAAGCCCGCGGGCCCGCGCAAACGCCGTGTCGGCGACATCGACGTCCGTGGCGAGAACCCGATCGCCGTCGCCGACATGGATGACCCGCACGCGCCGACCACGGCGCGGCACCTCATGTGGGTTTCGTCGCTGCGAACCCCGGCTGATAAGCCGCCGGCTGCCGAAGAGGAGACAATGCGCGAGGCACACGAGCGCGAGCGGGCAACAGGCGTCGACTACTACGTCACCGACGCCGACGGAACGGGCGGCCGGCTCCGGGCGTCGCCGGAGGCGTTCCGCGTCCGTGAGTTGGAGGCGTTCGAGACAGCGCCGCTCGACGCCGATCCCGGTTCGTACGCCCACCTCGTCGTCCGTGTGACGCTGCGCGACTGGGATACCAACGACTTCGCGGGGGCGCTGGCTGACAAACTCGGGATCTCCCGTGAGCGAGTCTCGTGGGCCGGGACGAAGGACAAACGCGCCGTGACGACACAGCTGTTCTCCGTGGACGGTATCGACGCCGACGCGCTGCCCGAACTCGACGAGGCGACCGTCGAGCCGGTTGGTCGCGCCGGCCGTCCCGTCCTGTTCGGCGACCTCGCAGGCAACGAGTTCGAGGTGACTGTCGCCGACCCCGACGCGCCTGAGAACGCCGAGGCCGTGACCGAGGAGCTACGAGCCTTCGCCGGGCGTGCCGAGCGCGTCGGTGTCCCCAACTTCTACGGTCCGCAGCGATTCGGGAGTGCGCGGCCCGTTACTCATCGGGTCGGGCTGGCGGTGGTGCGCGGCGAGTGGGAAGCGGCCGTCCGCACGTACGTCTGTGACAGCACGGACGCCGAGCCGGAAGAGAGCGCCCGTGCCCGCAAGCGAGTGGCCGAGCGGTGGGGCGAGGACCCAGCCGTCCTAACGGAGCTGCTGCCGGGTCGGCTCCACTACGAACGGTCGCTGTTACAGGGGCTCGCCGAGGCGGGCGGCTACACGCCCGCCGACTGTCGGGCCGCCCTCGAGCGGCTTCCCTCGAACCTCCAGCAACTGTTCGTCCACGCTGCCCAGTCGTACGCGTTCAACCGGATGCTCTCCGAGCGGCTGGCCCGCGGACTCCCCTTCGACCGAGCCGTCGCGGGCGACGTGGTCTGTTTCGCCGACCGAGAGGCCCCGCTACCGCTCCCCGACCCGGACCGAACCCAGCGAGTCGACGACACCCGGGTCGACACCGTCGCCCGCCACGTCGAACGGGACCGGGCGTTCGTCACTGCACCGCTCGTGGGGACAGAGACGGAGCTTGCGGACGGCGAGCAGGGAGAAATCGAGCGCGAGGTGCTTGCGGCGCTCGACCTGTCGCCTGCCGACTTCGACCTGCCAGGGGAGTTCGGCTCTACAGGAACCCGACGGGCGGTTCTCGTGACGACCGACCTCCGTGTCGAGCGAGACCCGCTGACGTGTACCTTCGCACTTCCCAAGGGGAGCTACGCGACGACACTGCTGCGAGAGTACCTGAAAACGGACCCGGCGCGGCTCGCCTGATGGGCCACTCCGGGCGGTTTATGCGGCGTCGCGGCCTCCTTCCGACATGGACTGCCGGCAGTGCGGGACTCCGCTCGAACGACCGGGTGACTTCTGTCTCACCTGCCGGACCCCCAACACAGACGCTGTCGTGGTCGAACTCACCCGCGAGCGAGCGACGGTCACCTGTCTGTACGACGGTGAGGTGGTCTCGACTCGCGAGGTGACGACCCGCCCTGAGGACGACCCCGAGCGGGAGCCGCGAGAGCTCCGCAACTTCGCCGGTCTCGTTGCCGACGAGGTCCACCGCAAACGGCCCGAAGAAGTGTACGTCGCTGGCGATCGGGCCGTCCTCGACGCGCTGCGAGCAGAACTCCACTACACGCTCTACCGGGTCGCCGACGACGACCCCGTCGCGGCTGTACTCGCCCGTCAGGACGAACCGGCACTGGATGTCGTCGAGAAGCCCGCCGGCGAGAAGCTTGGCGGTAGCCACTCGACGCTCATCGGCGACCGGGCGGGTCAGCGGGCTGTCGAGACGGTCGGCGGCCACCCCCACGTAAAGAAAATCATCCCCGGTCCAATCGACGCCGGTGGCTCCGGCTCCCGCTCTGGCGTGCGGGCGAAGGCGACCCGAGCAGACGACAACGGCAACGTCCGGCTGCTCGTCCGCGACGGCTCCTCGGTGCAGGAGAACCGCGTCGTCACGACGGCCAGTGACCGCGAGACCGGCGAGTACGTCCGCGAGGACCTGAACGACGCGCTCCGGGAGGCAGAGCTACGCGAGTGAGCGGCGCGTCTCGCAGGGTTTAAGCCCGCGAACCGTGTTCGTTTCGACACTATGGCCAAGAGCAAGACCGGGAGTGCCGGCCGGTTCGGTGCGCGCTACGGGCGTGTCGCCCGTCGCCGGGTCGCCGAGATTGAGGCAGACACGAACGACGACCACACCTGTCCGGAATGTGGCAAGGACCGCGTCTCCCGGCAGGGGACCGCCGTCTGGGCGTGCAGCTATTGCGGCTACAAGTACGCCGGCGGAACCTACCGTCCGGAGACACCCGCCGGCCGCACCGTCCGCCGGTCGCTGCGTGCCGCGCTCGCCGACGAGGAATAGATGACCTACAAGTGCTCACGCTGCAAGCGCGACGTCAGCCTCGATGAGTACGGCGGCGTCCGCTGTCCGTACTGTGGCCACCGCGTCCTGCTGAAGGAGCGGAGCCGCGATATCAAGACAATCAACGTGGAGTGACGGGCGACCGGCCCCACTCGGCACAACTCACCTTCGAGTATCCCTCCCCAGCCAGTGCCGCGACCGTCGCCCGGAGCGTGCGGCCGGAACTCGGCGAGATTGACAGCGACCGTGCCAGCGCGAGTGTCGACCGCACGGCCGACACGGTCACCGTCACTGTCGACGCGGCCGATCTGACGGCCTTACGTGCAGGGCTCACCACCTGGACGACGCTCATCGAAGTGGCCGAGGCCGTCGACTAGTCGACCCGTTCCTCCAGCCTGATGAGATCCTGCTTCACGCGTCGAAGCTCCTCCTGTGCCTCGGTGAGCTCTGCCCGGACCGCCGAGAGTTCCCGCTCCTGGGTATCTATCTGCGTCTCGGCGGCGGTGAGCTCCGCCCGCAGTTGTGCGTGAGCCTCCTCTGCAGTGTCCTCAAGCTGACGGACGAGGTCGTAGACCTCCTCGACCGTCGGCGTCTCGTCGTCGGTCATGGCTCGTCGTCGGACGCGCCGGAGCATAATGGTGTCCGTGGCGGTGGCGTTCTCGTGGCCGACGGCGGAAAGCGGGGGTTTTTGGGTGGGAAGCACATCTCCGCAGGTATGCAAGGGAACATGCCGCCGGAGGCACAGGAGAAAATCGAGGAGCTACAGGACCTGCAGGAGACAGCCCAGCAGGTGGCTGCCCAGAAGCAGCAGGCCGAGACGTCGCTCCAAGAGTCGCAGGCGGCACTCGAGGCTCTCGACGAGCTCGAAGAGGGCGTCGAGATGTACCGCGAGGTCGGTGAACTCCTCGTGGCGACCGAGTACGACGAGGCATACGACGACCTCGAGCAGAAGGTGGAGTCGCTCGAAGTGCGCGCAGAGCAGCTTGAGAAGCAGGAGGAGCGTGTCCAGCAGCAGTTCGAGGAACTCCAGCAGGAACTCCAGCAGATGCTCCAGCAGGGCGGCGGCATGGGCGGCCCACAGGGGCCGGGCGGTCCGGGCGCAGGCGGCGCCTGAGGACGTGGCCGAGTCGACAGACGAGCCGACGGACGAGGCGGTCGTTGAAGCCGCCTCGGACGCGGCTGAGGGATTGGTTTTCTCTCGGTACAAACAGAGCGACGTCCGTGACCTCGACGTGACCGTCACCTTCGAGGAAGGCGTGCTCGATGTCGATGTTTATCTCAACGTCGACGACGACAATGTCGACCAAGTCGCCGAGGACGCGGCGCTGGCGGCCCGTTCGGCCGTCGACGAACTCTTCGAAGACGCGTAGTGGTGGTCACCGGCAAGCGACCGTCACGCCTTCTCGGACGACTGCACGCGCTGTGAGCCGATAGTGTCCCGCCCGTTCGAATAGGTCGCCGTGCGGCATCGGCGTCGGCGTCTCCTCGCCTGTCGGGGTCGTGCACGGCTCGTAGTACACGGCCGCGGACGTTTCGACTGTTGCCTCGAATCCTTCGTCGGTCTCGACTACCTCGCTGTCCGTCCCCCACAGCTCGATTCGCGAGACGCAGTCGTCGCTGTCGACGTGGTCGGCGAGGACACTGTTGAACCGGTGGTACCTTAGCGACACGTCGCTGAGTGGCCCTCGGCGTCGACGTGGTCGGCGAGGACACTGTTGAACCGGTGGGCCCGCTCGAACGACTCGACGAACGACCGCACCGACTCGCGGGTGAGCTGCGCAGGCGGGTCCGGGTACAACCGCGGCGCCGGGAATCCCGGTTCGCTCTCGGGCATCGGAGGCGGCGTCGGCTCGCAGGCAGCCGTGGCCGTTTCTCCGACGGTGTCCGCCCCGGTACAGCCGGCGAGCCCGGCGAGCGAGCCCGCGAGCGCGCCAAGAAAGTCCCGACGCTCCATGCCGGTCGTGGGCCGTCCGTCGACAAGTGTTTTCAGGGGGATTAGGTCAGCAAAAAGAGCAGGACAGACACAGCCGTCACCGCGAGGATACAGGCGGCTGCGAGTGCTCCGCCCATCTGGACCATCGCGTTCGCGTGGGAGGCTAACGACTCTGTGCGGTCGTTGCCGAAGACGGTCACCTCTGCCCGTTCCGTCGCCATCCCTGCCTCGACCGGCTCGAGATCGTCGACTGCCTCCTCGACGAGGTCGACGATGAGTGTGCGGAGTTCGCTGGCGTCGATTCGCTCGCCGACCTGGTTTTGCGCCTCGACGGTGTTGACGATGTGTGTATCGGTTGTCATTACCTCGGCGAGGTCGACCTGCTCTTCGACAGCCGCGACGATGTCGTCGCGAAGCCCCGGTTCCATGTTGTTGCCGTCGACAAGGACGTAGGCGGTCCGCTGGTCACCTGCCTCGGTGACGGCGACCCGCACACCAAGCGGACCGATACCGTCGAGCGGCTCCCATGGTGTCCGGTCCCACGCGACGCCCAGCCGGAGCGGCCGTCGGTCGGCGTCGGCCAGCTGTTCGCCGGCCGCGCGAGCTCCCTCTATCATGTCGAACGAGCGCTTCGAGCCGGGAACAACGTGGCCGAGGTCCTCGCCTTCGAGCCCGTTGTTGCAGTTGTGCGCGTCCGCGAGCATTACGTCCTCCAACCCGCCCTGCCGAGCCTCGGCCTGCGCAGAGAGTCCAACGGCGTACTCGACATCGTCGGCGAAGCCCGGCGCGTAGGTGGCGGTCATGAATGCGCTGTCGCCGAACGCCTGCGCGAGCAGCGTCGCCTCCCCTTCTTCGGTGCGCACGCTCTCGGTGGCGACCTCGTGGTAGTCGACGGTTGCGAGCGCACGGTCGGCGGCTTCGATGAGTGTCTCCACCTCACGGGAGGTGACGAGGTTGAAATCGTGGCCGGCGGTGGCGTGGGGCGGGAACGCCAGCCCGTCGGCCTGTCGGGCGACCCGCATCGGGAGGTTGCCGCCGCCGATCTCCCCCATCGGGCCGGGGTGTATCATCGGGAGGACGAACCGCGCCTTCTCGCCGGTCGGCGTCCGGAACGAGAGCACAGTCACGGGAACGACGGCCTCCTCGCCGATACCCTCGAAGAAGTCCTCGAGTTCGCGGCTTCCCTCGGCGATGTGACCGATGAAGCCGCGCAGGAAGTCGAGGACGGACACCTCCATCGACTGTTTCCACGGCCGGTCGATGACCTTGATAAAGACGGTGACGGCTGTTGCGTACAGTACGCACATTCCCGCGAGCAGGACGAAATCACCGGGGACGATAACCAGCAGCTCTTCGGGGGCTACTTCCGGCCGCGAGAGGTACGAACGGGTCAGCGGTCCTCCGATCTCGAGGAAGCGCATCGTCCCGCTGTAGACGAACAGGAGCACGCCCGCCGCCCCCGTCTGGATGCTCGCGGGGACGCTCGCGCGCAGCGGCGAGCGATGGGAGACGGCCATCACCACGAGCAGGCGGAGCGCGAACACGGCCGCCAGTGCCGCCAGCAACGCGTCGAAAACGAACCCCTGTCCGAGCCGCGGCGTCAGCGTCGCAACGACACCCACGACGACGAGCGTGCCGACGACGAGCAGTTCGCAGACGAGTGCGAGCAGCGACGCCCGGTTTGGCGTCAGCTGACCACCCATCGCCCGATCGACGTACGGCGTGAGCCCGCTGGCGATGATGGTCGGGATGCCGATGAAGAATACCCCCTGCCAGGCGTCCTCGAGGACGAACCGCGACTCGAATGCCGCGACCCCGGCCAGCGCGGCAATGACGACGGCGAACGTGACACTCGAGTACCAGCTCGGCGCGCGAAAGATGAACCGCGAAAGCGAGGCAAGGTCCCCCTGTGTCGCGGTCATTACGACTGGTTTCTCGCCGGCGCCTCATAACGATGCTGTCAGACGCGCGCCGTGCCAGAGGCTCTCAGACGGTGTCTGGCGCTGCCCGCTCGCGACACCGCGCAATGAAGTTCTCAAACAGCTCTTCGCCCCGCTCTGTGTGTGCTACCTCCGGGTGCCACTGGACACCGTAGAAATCGCGGTCAGTGTCGCTCATTGCCTCGATGCCACAGACATCACTCGTGGCCGTCCGGACGAACCCAGGCGGCACCTCGCTCACTTCGTCGGCGTGGCTCGCCCACACCCGTGTCTCCGGGTGGAGTGTCCCGACCAGCGGGTCGTCGGCGTCGTCGATGCGGACGGTCACGTCCGCGTAACCGCCGTAGTCGCCCGACTCGACGCGCCCGCCCAGCTCCATAGCCATCAGCTGGTGGCCGAGACAGATGCCGAGCACGGGGACGTCCGTCTCGAGATACTCCGCCGCCCGGCCCGTCCGGTCCATGCTCGGGCCGCCCGACAGCACGTAGCCGTCGGCCTCGGCCTCGGCCGGCGGCGTCTCGTTGTCGACCGTCTCCACGTCCACGCCCAAATCGCGAAGCGTCCGGTGTTCGAGGTGAGTGAACTGTCCGTGGTTGTCGACCACGACGATACTCGTCATACGCTGGGTAGCGTACACGTGGGTAAAAATCCTCCCGAACGCCCCGCGACAGGCACGGACGTGGATACAACCACGACGCTCACTCCTCGTCGTAGCGCTCGGCAGCCGTCTCGAAAGCCGTCTCCGAGAGCGCCTCGCTGCGACGCCCCTCACGTTCCGCGATTGCCTCCGGGTCGGGGGCAGCATCGTCGTCGACGCGGGCCCACGAGTCGTGGACTTTCGCGTGACACCACCGACACAGATAGACGGTTATCTCGTGGGCCAGCTCGCGTCGGTCATCGTCGGCATACGAGAGATGATGTTCCTCCAGCAGAGGCCGCTCGTCGCTGTGGGCACGACGGTGCTCGGCGAGTCCACACCGGACACACTCGCGGTCGTGCTGGCGCGCCCGGAAATGAGGGCAATCGGCCCACGTCCACTCCCCGTGCGGGTCCGCAGCCGGACACCGAAGGTCATCGCGGCGGCGCTCGGCGGCAAACTCAGGGTCGTGGCGGGCATGTTCGGCGGCGTACCGGCATCGGCCGTCGTCGGTGAGGTGGTCACACCGCTCGACGAACGCGTACGGGTCGTCGACGCCGACCGAACTGCCCTGTGGCGTCTTCTCTGACACCAGTGGCCGTTCGCCCTGGCTGATAAAAAGCTCCCGCCACGGTCGCGGGCGGGGGGCTCCCGCGAGTCACGCTACTTATGCCGGTGGCTCGCTTGGGTCCAATAATGTCCGACGGTCCACACGTAACGCGGCTCTTCGGCGGTCCCGGCAGCGGGAAGACGACCGCCCTGCTCGACCGTGTTGACGAGATGCTTGACGAGGGCGTCGATGTCCGGGATATTCTCGTCGTCTCCTACACCCGAGCGGCCGCCGCCGAGGTCCGCGAGCGACTGGCCGACCGTCTCGATCGCTCCCCCAAGTCGCTGAAGGGGAACGTCTGTACGATGCACGCGAAGGCCTACGAGCTGTTGAACCTCTCGCGTGGTGATGTCGTCGGCGAAGACGACAAGGAGGCCTTCTGTGATGATTATGGTATCGAGTTCGAGGGCGAGTATGACTCCAACCGGCGGCGGTCCGCCCGCTCGACCACCATCGGCAACAAGATAATCGCTACCTCGGAGTGGCTTCAGCGCACCCGCAGAGAGGTCGCCGACTGGTATGATGTCCCCTTCCAGTGGAACGTCGATGAGGTGCGACTCCCGCCCGATGTTGACCCGAACGCTCAGACGGGCAATAAGTACACCCCGACGTGGCCCTCCGACGATGATCGTATCGACGTGCCCGAAGCTATCCGCGCGTGGCGTGACTACAAGGGCGAAGAGGAGGTCGTCGGCTTCGCCGATATGCTCGAACGCGTGAAGGGCCGCGCACTCGTCCCCAACGTCGACCATCTCGTCATCGATGAGTTCCAGGACATCACGACGCTCCAGCACGATGTCTACGAGGAGTGGAAACCCCATACGGAGTCGGTACTCATCGCCGGCGACGACGACCAGGTGGTGTACGCCTGGCAGGGGGCCGACCCCGCACTCCTGCTGGAGGCAGACCCCGACGAAGATGTCGTCCTCCCGAACTCCTACCGGCTCCCGTCGAACGTGCTTCACGTCGTCAACAGACAGATTCGCCACATCGACGAGCGCCAGGAGAAAGACCTCAACCCGCGCAAGGAGGGCGGTAGCGTCGAGGCCGTCCGGTCGCCCTCGATGTTCGACCTGACACGGAACGTCCGTGATACCGTCGAGCAGACCGACGAGGAGACGGTGATGGTGCTGTTCCGCGCCCGCTACCAGCTGTTCCAGTTCATGGAGGAGTTCACCTCGATGGGTATCCCGTACACTTCGCTGACGGACATGCGGATGTGGACTGATCGGCTGGAAGGATACGTCCGCGCCGTCGAGAAGTTCGACGACGACGAGCCAATGACCGGTCTCGAGGCGCGCCGACTCGCGGAGATGCTGGCTGACTCCGCGTTCGGTACCGGCGAACGTGACGACCTGTTCGACGCCCTCGACGACCAGAAGGAACAGGAGGATGCCCGTCTCGAAGAGTTCACCGTCGAGCCAGACTTCATCAACGAGTACGCCCCGTTCACGCCCGGTCCCGCAGGGGCGTCGGATATGCTCACCCGCACCTCGAACTTTCAGGAGAACTCCGTTGAGGCGTACTTCGACGGTCCCTATCAGGGGATGGACCCCAACCGCGTCCGCGTCGGCACTATCCACTCCGCGAAGGGCCGCGAGGCCGACCATGTGTTCGTCTGTACGGATCTCACGGAGAAAGTGGTCGAGCAGATGGCCGCCACCGTCGACGAGTCGGTACTCCCCGAAGATGTCGGCTTCGAGAAGGGAACCGACCCCGGCCCCGTGCTGACTGACAACGAGCGACGCGTCTTCTACGTCGGTATGTCGCGGGCCCGCGAACGGCTCGTCCTGCTGGAGAATCTCGTCGACGGCGCTCCGACCCTCCCGATCGACGTGCTCATCGACAACGCCCCTTCCGAACTGTCACTGGCGGAGTTGATGGAGCGGGCACAACAGCCCCTCGAACCGGTCGAAGGGGCGGCCGACTGAGCGGCCCTGTACCCCCCGACCTTTCGGTGTCGGCGCCCGTACCTCTGGCCGTGAGCGACCAGCCTACGCGCGTCTGGCTCGTCGAACGGACCTACTCGGACGACGAGCAGAATCTCATCATCCTGACGTATGCGACGCCGGATGGCGAGCGGTACTTCCGGAAGGAGCGGGCGCTCACCACGTCTAGTGACGTCCGCGAGACGACCGCCGCGGTCACAGTGTCGCCGGACAACCTCGGTGAGGTGACGGACCCCGAGGAGCGGGAGCGGTTCGCGGTCGAGGCCCAGCGGATGGCGAGTGAGCACGCCCCCGACGACACCATCTAGTCGCGCTCGTCGGACGGCTCCTCGACGATCCGGCCGACCGTCGCCTCAGCGACCTTGCCGGGAATGTCAGTCGGCGTCGTGAGGAACTCCTCGACGAGTATCATCAGGGCAGCGACGCCGAGTGCGGCGAGCCCGACGACGCTATCGCCACCGAGCAACTGCTCGACGCCGTATAGGGCGATGGGCGCCGCGAGTGCCAGCGTCACTGCCAGCCCGATTGTCCCCATAATGGACCGCGCCATACCCGACGGTGGCTGCCGGCGCGGGAAAGCCCTCCGGTCGGTGCCGAACGGTAAGGACTTGTGAGTCACAGCCCTACCTCGGATATGTTCACGGGGATTGTCGAGGCGACCGGTGAAGTGGTGGCCCGCGAGGCGACTGACGGCGGGCTCCGGCTCCGCGTTGCCGCACCGTTCGCCGCCGACCTTGAGCATGGCCAGTCGGTTGCTATCTCGGGTGCCTGCCTCACCGTCGAAGAGCACGACGCCGACTCCTTCTCGCTGTTCCTCTCCGAAGAGACCGTCGAACGCACCTACCTCGGCGAGTTGGAGGCCGGTGCGGTCGTCAACCTCGAGCGGGCGCTGCCTGCCGACGGCCGCTTCGACGGCCACTTCGTGCAGGGACACGTCGACGGCGTTGCGACGGTGACCGGCATTGAGCGGATTGAGGACGACTGGGTGTTCGGCTTCTCGCTGCCCGACGCGATGGGCCGGTACGTCGTCGAGAAGGGGTCGATCGCCGTCGACGGCATCTCGTTGACAGTGGCAGAACTGCTCGACGGCGAGTTCACGACGGCCATCATCCCCGCCACCTACGATATCACGAGCCTCTCGGAGAAGTCGGTCGGCGACCCGGTTCACCTGGAGGTGGACGTGGTCGCGAAGTATGTGGAGTCGCTCACGGAGGGGTACCGGGACGTGGAGTAGCGCCCGCAGCGCCGGTCGACCCGAGCGAGAATTCTACCCGAATCTGGCCGTCTCCGGCGGTCGGCCGCTGTTACAAGGCTTATCAGCGCGCCGGTCGAACCGATGATATGCACATTCTACCGGACACGAGCGCGGTCGTCGACGGCCGCGTGTCCGAACGGGACGACATCGACGTCGTCTCCGTCCCCAACGCGGTCGTCGCGGAGCTGGAGTCGCAGGCCAACGAGGGCCGCGACGCCGGCTGGTCGGGCATCGAGGAACTTCAGCGGCTGGTCGAGGCCGCTGAGGCCGGTGAGTTCGATCTGAAGTATATCGGCCGGCGGCCGACGAGCGGCGAGTCGGAGGGCGCCGGCGAGGGAGACATCGACGCGCTCATCCGCGATCTGGCAGCCGACCACGGCGCGACGCTGCTGACGAGCGACCGCGTCCAGGCGGAGGTCGCCCGCGCGACGGACGTCCCCGTCGAGTATGTCGAGCCCAAGGTGGACGAATCCGTCGACGAGGGGCTCGACATCGAGCGGTATTTCGACGAGCAGACGATGTCGGTCCACCTGAAGACGGGGGTGGTACCGATGGCAAAGCGAGGGGAAATCGGCGACATCACCTACGGCCCCATCGGCGAGGAGCCGCTCTCGGAGTCCGAGATGCTCACCATCGCCAACGAGATAGAGACGACCGCCCGCGGCTCCGCACAGGGGTTCGTCGAACTGGAGGAACCGGGCATGCGCATCATCCAGTACGGCGACTACCGTATCGCTGTCGCCCGCCCGCCGTTCGCGGACGGCATCGAGGTAACGGCTGTCCGGCCCATCGCGCGGACGACCCTCGACGACTACGACCTACCGGTGGGGATGCGCGACCGGTTCACCGAGCGCCAGCGGGGTGTCCTCCTGTCGGGTGCACCTGGCGCCGGTAAGTCCACGTTCGCGCAGGCGGTCGCGACGTATCTCAATGACTCGGGGTTCGCGGTCAAGACGATGGAGAAGCCGCGTGACCTGCAGGTCGGCCCCGAGATTACCCAGTACACTGAACTCCGGGGGTCGATGGAGCGGACGGCCGACTCGCTGCTGATGGTCCGGCCGGACTACACGGTGTACGACGAAGTACGCAAGACCGACGACTTCCGCACGTTCGCGGATATGCGGCTCGCGGGCGTTGGGATGATTGGTGTCGTCCACGCCACCCGGCCTATCGACGCGCTCCAGCGGCTGGTCGGTCGCGTCGAACTGGGGATGATCCCACAGGTGGTCGACACCGTCGTCTACATCGAGGCCGGCGATGTCGATACCGTCTACGAGGTATCCACGGAGGTGAAGGTCCCCCACGGACTGATGGAAGAGGACCTCACCCGGCCGGTCATCGTCGTCGCCGACTACGAGACTGGCGACCCAGCCTACGAGATTTACACGTTCAACCAACAGGTGGTCACCGTCCCGCTCGAAGGCGAGGAGGCCGACGAGTCCGGCGTCGACCGCATCGCCCGCAACGAGATCGAACGCGAGATACGCTCGGTCGCGCAGGGGCCCGTCGAGGTAGAACTCACTGGCGGCAACTCGGCGGCCGTCTACGTCTCCGAGCAGGATATCTCGACTGTCATCGGGAAGGGTGGTGGCCGAATCTCCGATATCGAGGACCGGCTCGGGCTCGAAATCGACGTGCGGACGCTGGACGAACACCCCGGCCGGCTCGCAGGTGGCGACGACAGCAGCTCCAGCGACCAAGGCAGTCGACAGGGCGAAATCGTCACGCCGGAGGTCACCTCTCGACACGTCGTCATCCCGATGGAGGGTCACGCCGGCGAGACGGTGGAGGTGCGTGCCGACGGAGAGTATCTCTTCACGGCCACCGTCTCGCGGGGCGGTGAGATACAGGTGTCACGCGGCAGCGCCATTGCCGAGGAGCTAGAAGCGGCCATCGACCGCGGGCGGACGGTGACCGTCGCGCCCCAGTAGCCAGCTCAGCGCCAGCGGCCGGCGACGAGTGCGGTCAACGCCAGCACCAGCGCGACGAGCGCGGTGACGACCCCGAGGCCAGGCTGTCCGGGCGTGGCTGTCGCGGCGTCCGTTTCGGTCGGCGTCGGGGTTGGACTTGCGGTCGGTGTCGGCGTCTCGGTATCGAGAGCCGACGGCGTCGGCGTCGGTGGCCGGGCGTCCTCGGGAACAGTCCCGGCCCGCACCTCGTTGAGATCAGACAGTGTCGGCGCGTTCACGATGACGACGGTGTCATCTTCGACGGTCAGTGCGAAGGCGTCGGCGAACTTCGTTCCCGGGCCGAATCCCTCCGGCGAGATGACGTAGGCGTCGTCGGCGCCGCGGGCCGGCTGTGCGCCGTAGAATTCGAGCAACTGCCGGTAGGCGTCGGCGAATTCGCGGGCATCCTCGGGGCTGTCCCAGACCAGCTTCCAGACGTAGCCCGTCTCGTTGGTCGCCGCCGAGGACTCGTTCACGTACGGATAGAGCTTGTCGCCGTCCCAGCCGGTCGACGGTTCGCGTGCGAAATTGAATCCTACCAATGGATTTGATGTCTCATTAATCAGCGGAACAATAACTTCCTCCCCGCGCTGACGAGTCGGATACCATAGCATCGAGAAGACACCTGCCTCGCCGAACGTGGCGTGTTCAACGGTGCTGTTGGGGAGTTCGAGCACGTTCCACTCCTCGTTCGAGCGGTCCTCGACGGTGACCGTCTGCGGAGTGTCGTCGGGATACCGGTCGGGGTGGATGTACTGCTCGGTGCTGACTGGCCGGTCCTCGCCGCGGTAGAAGCCGTTCAGCGTCTCGTAGCCGCGCGTCTCGATGATGTGGCCGACGAACGCGCCGGTGTTGCCGTAGGCAGCTAACCCATAGATTGCGAGCCCCCAGTTAGCAATATTACCCGCTCCTCCAGTGCTATTGGCTGACAGACAGTCAAATGCCGTCCCACACCGCTGATTGTACGTTTGTTCGACATACTCTGCGTCTCCCTCGATGAGGCTCAGGTTTGCGCGGGTGGCTTCTTCTGTGTCACCCGTGACGTTGAGCGCTGTCGGGAAGTTTTGACCCTGTGCGGCATGAGTCAGTTCGTGGGCCAGTAATGACGGCGAGAATACCTGTGTCGTGTTCTCGCTCGTATCACCCGTTATGATAGCAATCTCGCCCTCGCCGACACCGACTCGCGGGAGTGGCTGTCGGGCATAGAAGGCCGCTACGGAGCCAGCTTGGTTCTGCCGTTGCACCTGGAAGTACGACTCCTGCTCGCCGACGAAGAACAGCGCCTCGAACTTCGTGTTCTGGTGGAGCCGCTGTGGCGTCGACACCGACACGTTGGCGAACCGGCGATCAATTGACGCGGTATACTCATCACGCGTCACGAGGTTCACCGTCGGAATGCGTTCGAACTCTAGCTGGCGGATGCGCTCGACCCTGGCGGCCGTGCGGGCGACGTACGCCCGCAACTCCGTTCGGTTGAGCCCGTCGTCGGTCGTCACCGGCAGGGTCTCGTTGTACCAGTAGCCGGCCTCCCAGCCGAGTTGATCGGTCTCAGGGTCCGGTGGCGCGTTTTCGCTTGCCCCTACGGCCCCCGTTCGCTCCGTCACCTGCTCCGGCGTCGGCGTGGTCGCGGCCGCGCCCGCGGCGGGCGCCACCCCCGCGAGGACGAGTCCAAGTACGCTCGCGACCACGACCGCGCCCTGTGCGGTCGCTCTCACGACTCCAGACAACGGATTCGACCGTCAAAAGTCCCCGCCGACCGCCGCGTGACGCCGGCTTAGTCGTCTGCCGCGGCGGCCGCCTCTTCCGTCGTTGCCTCGGTCTCGGTGTCCGGAACGATCTCGTAGAGGTTCTGTCGCGCGTCGGCGAAGTAGACGTCTTCCTCGACGATGTCGATTTCCTCGAGTCGCTCCAGCGCATAGCGGACCGTCCGGGCCGACAGCATCGATTCCTCGACAATCCCCTTCTGTGTCATTGGACCCTTGTACTCGAGCACCTTGAACACGAGTTTCGCACTCGGCGGCAGGTCCTCGATGGTCTCCCCGTCAGAATCGCTCATGCCGCTTGAACACACGGCCCCGGGGTGTATAAACGTGCGGTGCCGGGACGCTCCACGGGCGTTTCAGCCGGTCTCGTGGCAGGTGGCCACGACCGGGCCGACGGCGCGTAGTCGAATCGCTTTTGTCCGCACGGTGACCATCCGCGGGTATGGCGACAGACACGGCCGACCGGTTCTCCCCGCACATGCGGGGTGTGACGGTCACGGCACTCGCGTCCGTCATGGGGATTCTCGCCGCCGTCGGGTCGTCGGTCGTGACGGCCAGCGCCGCGACGCCTGCGACGAATCCGCAGGGCGTGTTCGTGCTCGCGGGGGCGATTCTCGTCCAGTTCCCCATCCTCCGGGCGGTGGGGATTGACGTGAGCGACTTCTCCACAAAGGACTACCTCTACGTCGCGTTCATGACGTTCTCGCTGTGGTTCGTCTGCTGGGGAATCCTCCTATCGACGGGGACGAGCCTCTGAGATGGCCGACGACTCTATTGCCGTTGTCGACCTCGACCGGTGTCAGCCCGACCGGTGTAACTACGAGTGTATGAACTTCTGCCCGCCCAACCGGACGGGTAAGGAGTGTATCGTCGAGCGAGGCGAGTACTACGACGAGGACGAACCCTACGAGGGCGGTCCGGCACAGGTGTTCATATCCGAGGAGATCTGTCTCGGCGAGTCGTGTGGCATCTGTGTCGAGAAGTGTCCGTTTGACGCCCTGGAGATCATCAACCTCCCGCAGGAACTCGACGAGACGCCGGTCCACCGCTACGGTGACAACGCCTTCGCGCTCTACGGGCTCCCCGCGCCTGCTGAGGGCCGGGTCACCGGCATTCTCGGGCCGAACGGCATCGGGAAGACGACGGCCGTCCGTATCCTCGCGGGCGAGATCGAGCCGAACCTGGGCCGGCACGCCGACCAGCCCTCATGGGACGAGGTAATGGACGCCTACCGTGGGACCGCCGTCCAGGAGTATCTCGCGGCGCTGCGCGACGACGAGGTGTCCGTCGCCCGCAAGCCACAGTATGTCGACAAAATCCCGGAGACGTTCTCAGGAAACACCAGACAGCTTATCGAGGGTGTCGACGAGCGGGACGCCGCGGCTGAGGTCATCGACCGACTCAACATCGGCCCGGTTGTCGACCAGGATATCGACACGCTGTCGGGTGGTGAACTCCAGCGGGTGGCGCTGGCGGCGACGCTTGTGCGAGACGCCGACTTCTATTTCCTTGATGAACTGACACCGTATCTCGACATCGGCCAGCGCGTGACAGCCGCCCGGCTCGTGCGTGAGCTCGCGGCCGACGGCGACCGTTCGATGCTCGTCGTCGAGCACGACCTCGCGGTACTGGATCTGCTCGCCGACACGATTCACGTCGCATACGGTCGACCGTCGGCGTTCGGCGTCGTCACCGACCCCAAGAGCACCAAGAACGGCATCAACGAGTACCTCGAGGGGTACCTCGACAACGAGAACATGCGCATCCGCCAGGAGGCCATCGAGTTCGAAGAGCACGCCCCGCGGGTCGCCTCGGCCGGCGAGACGCTCGTCGAGTACCCCGCGCTGTCGAAGTCTTACGGCGACGGCGAATTTTCACTTGCGGTCGACGCCGGCGAGATACGCCGCAACGAGGTGCTGGGGGTCGTCGGCCCGAACGGCATCGGCAAGTCCACGTTCGCGAAGCTGCTCGCCGGCCGGCTCGATCCCGACGAGGGACACATCGATGCCTCACTCGATATCTCCTACAAGCCGCAATATCTCGATATCGACCAGCCGATGCGGGTCGACGCGTTCCTCTCGTCGATCACCGACGAGTTCGGCTCCTCCTACTGGAACACGGAGATTGCTCGCCCGCTCCAGCTCGAGCGGGTGATGGAGCAGGACCTCACCGACCTCTCGGGTGGCGAACGCCAGCGGGTCGCCATCGCGGCGTGTCTCTCCGAGGACGCCGACCTCTACCTGCTCGACGAGCCATCTGCCCATCTGGACGTCGAACAGCGGGTGCTTGCAACCCGCGCGATTCGCCGGTACGCGGAGAACAACGACGCCACCGCGATGGTCATCGACCACGACATCTACATGATCGACCTGCTGGCCGACCGGCTCCAGGTGTTCGACGGAACGCCGGCAGAACACGGTCACGCCGGCCAGCCGGTGGGGATGCGCGATGGGATGAATGAGTTCCTTGCCAACCTCGACGTGACGTTCCGCCGCGACGAGCGGACCGGGCGCCCACGCATCAACAAGCCCGGCTCGCAGAAGGACCGCGAGCAGAAGGCCGCCGGCGAGTACTACTACACCCCCGCCGGCGACGAGTAGCTGGCCAAGCGTTTTCTCGCCGCGCTGCCACGCACACGTATGACACAGCCGACGCGTGCAGTGGCACGGATGGAGACGGTAGCTGGCGCGCTCGACGGTGCCGTCGACCTGCCGGTGGTCGGCCGCGTCGGCCTCGACCCGCTGCTTGGGCTCGTCCCCGTGGCGGGTGACCTGCTGGCGGCGCTGGCGGCGCTGTATATCGTCGTCGAAGCGGCCCGGGCTGGCGTGTCGACGCGGACGCTTGTTCGGATGCTGGTCAACGTAGGCCTTGATGCGGCGCTCGGGACGGTGCCGGTCGTCGGCGACGTGTTCGACCTCGTCTGGCGAGCCAGCGACCGGAACGTCCGGCTGGCAAAGCGGGATCTCGGCCTCGACGGAGAGACCTGACTGTCGCGCTGCGACCGGGCGCCGCCGAGTGGCCCACGCAACCGCCTCGCACCGCCGTTCCTGTGCTCACCGCGGCGGTTGACCACTGACGGTAGACCAGTCGGTTATCGTGTCGCTCCCACCCGCACTTAGAGCGGTGGACGTCCGCTCGCTATGTGTCATGCGGAGCGGACGTTAAGCGGTAAGACGGTACGTCAGAAGAACTTGAACAAATCGTCACGCTTCGCCGCGTGGAGGTGGTGCCGCACGGCTTCGTTGAGCGTGTCGATACGACCAGTCTTGGCGACGATTGGCGCGAGTGTCTCGCCCTCCCACTGCTTCCAGGGCGGAAGCAGGCCGAATCGCTCACAGATGGCGTCCAGTCGCTCGTCTCTGTTGTCGACCTTGTCCATCTTGTTGACCGCCAGCACGGCCGGAATACCTAGTTCGCGCAGGAAGCCGAACATCTCGACGGCGTGGGGCACCTCGTCGGGCCCCGAGTGGCGGTCGATGATATCGACGGCCGCCTTCCCATCAAGCACGACGACACCACAGAGGATGTTGTCGGCGTACGTCTCGAGGTACCGGACGATGGCTGTCTTGATGTCGTCTTGGACGTCGTCAGAGACACCGGACATGAACCCGAAGCCTGGCAGGTCCGTGATGACGAAATCCTCTGGTGCCCAGTCGTAGTGGTTGGGCTCGCGGGTGACGCCTGGTTTGCGTCCGGTGTCGAACGTGTGCCCGGTGATTTGGCGCATCAGCGTCGACTTGCCGACGTTGGAGCGCCCGAGCAGCACCACCTCCGCATCACGCTCCGGGCGGGTGTCGAACATGTCCGTCCTTCCCTGCCGAGACGGATAACGCTCTTGGGACGCTCGCCCGCATGGTCCCCGTGGACAAACAGCGGCTCCGCGAGCGGGTCTGGGACGCTCTCGAGACGGCCGGTGTCGCCCGCTTTCCGTTCCCGCCACACGGTCGTATCCCTAACTTCGCCGGCGCTGCCGACGCGGCCGACCAGCTGGCAGCCCACCCGGAGTGGCGGCGTGCAGACACGCTCAAGGCGAACCCGGACGCACCACAGCTACCGGCCCGCAGGCGGGCGCTCCGCGCGGGCAAGACTGTCTATGTGGCCGCACCGCGGCTGCGCGACGAACGGCCGTTCCGGCGGCTCGACCCTGACCGACTTGCCGCCGCGGGCGTCGACACCGACGACGCAGCGACCGTGAGCGGCAGCGACGAACATGGCGTCCCCGTCGACCTCGGGGCAATGCCCGACATCGATCTGATTCTGTCTGGCAGCGTCGCGGTCACCGAGCCGGGGGCGCGAGTCGGCAAAGGAGAGGGGTACGCCGACCTCGAGTTCGCCCTGCTACGCGAGGTCGGCTGCGTTGACGACGACACCACCGTCGCTACGACGGTCCACCCGATGCAGGTCGTCCCCGACCAGTTCGTCACCGCCGACGCACACGACGTGCCACTGGATCTGCTCGTGACACCCGAGCGAACCGTCGAGACCGGCGCGACCGGAAAGCCAGCCGGCGTCGACCCCGATGCACTCGATGCCGAGAAGCGCGCCGCAATTCCCGTCCTCGACCGACTGCTCGACGGCTAACAGCGTCGACGGGGGTCAGCCCGCCGTCTCGGTCGGTTCGGCGGTCTCGGTCGGTTCCGTCGTTTCCGTTTCCTCGCCGTCAGCTTCGTCGTCAACCTCCTCGACGTCGACGTCCTCGCCCGCGACGCCGCTCTTGCCGATGACGGACAAGAGGTTGTAGCCGCCGCGTGGGCCCTTCTTGATTACCCGGATGTCGAAGACAAAGCTCACCTCCTCGTCTACGGCAATTTCAAAAGGCTTGATGATACGGAGCCAGTTGCTCGGCATCTTCACGTCGACAGTCTCGCCGTCGACGACGCCCTCGGCGCTCGCGACCCGGAGTTCAATACCCGAGTAGCGGCCCTCCTCGAGTTCGCCCTCCAGCACGGAGACGGCCCGCTCGCCGGTGATTTCGGTGAGGTCGGCGGTCACACCGCCGAGGTCGAACTCGACGAACCCCTCGGACTCGCTGTCGTCTTCCTCTTCTGTCGCCTCTGCTTCCGTCTCCTCCGTCCGGTCGCCTCTGTGACCGTTGTCGTCTCCTCTGCGTCGGCCGTCTCGTTCACCATGGCCGGGGTGAGTGTCTCCTCCTCGTCAGCCCGGAAGACACGGGCAGACGAGAGCGTCACGTCGAGCGACTCGAAGTCCTCGATTGTGGCCGGCTGGTCGCTGATGAGGAGTCGGAAGCTACCAGTTCCGCCACTCCCGTCGCCGTCACCGCTGGTCCCGCCGTCTCCGCCGCCGGTGTTCCCGAAACACCCTGCGAGGGCGACCGTTCCAAGTCCAGCCGCGGCCGCGATGAATCGCCGCCGTCTCATCTACCCTCACCTGCGATCCGCGCCCCAAACAACATCATGTGCGTCTGCCGTCGCTGCGTCTGACTCATCCTCTGAGTTCGCTGCTGTCGCTGATATGCCTGCTGGCCGCCGGGTACTGGCGTCTCGCTGTCGTCCTCGACGCGACGCCTCCGCGCATCGTCCCCGCGATGCTTTTCCCCGCGGAGGCCACAACTTGTCTATGGGATACGCCTGTCCCGTCTGTGACGACCCGCAGGCCGACGCCCGCCACCTCGCGAACCACCTCGCGTTCAGCGCCATCCTCGGTCACGAAGACCACGAGGCGTGGCTCGATGACCACGCCCCCGGGTGGGCCGACGAGGGAGAGGCGGAATTGGCCGACCGCGTCGCCGAGCACGCCGACCAACGTGACTACCCGCAGGTGTTCGAAGACACCGTCAACCGGTCGGGGGAGGCGAGCCTGTTCGACGCGGAGGGCCACGCCGGCCACGACCACCTCGCCGGCGGCGCACATCCCGGCGGGGCCGGCAACTCGATTCCACCGCAGGCCGACATCACGCCCGACGAGGACACGGAGGCGGTGCTGGCGGAGGCCCGCGAGTTGACCCGCGAGATGCTCGCCGACGAGGACGACGACCAGAGCGACGATTGACATCCACCTCCGACTGAAGTGCGGGTATTCTCCGTGCTCTGTATAACGATACGCCTACCTACGGGCCCACCGTACCGGGACGCATGCACGTCGAGGGGCTGCTCGCGCCCAGCACGGCCGAAGAGGCGCGCGCAGAGTACGACGCGCTCGCGCCCGCCGCCAAGACCGTCGTCCGCGAGACGGCAAAGGCGATGTCGTTCGACCGCGCGGAGTACGACGAGCGGGTGACGGCGGACGTGGTTGAGACGGCGCTTGACGCGCTGTTCGCGTCGCTGCTGGAGGTCCATATCGGAACGCGCGCAGAGTTCGAGACCGCCCGCGAGCAGACGGACCTGACCGTCGATATCGAGGGAGGCGATGATGTCGACCGGGTCGTCTGGCACACGGCCCCGGCAGCGGACTTGCTTGTGGCCGCCACGTTCCACGAGGCGGAGGATGCGGCCATTGGGACACTCCGCCGACAGGCCTTCGGCAAGGCGTACCGCGACCTGCTATGAGGCCGATCACGCGCAACTTCCTCGTGGGCCTGCTGGTCGTCGCGGCGCTACTCCTCGCGTTGGGTGCGGTGCCGTCGCTGCTGGCCAGCGGCGACCCTTATTATCTGACGGCGACGCCCGCCGATCCGCCGGCGGACGTGACGCCGGTGAACGGGTCGACGCTCTCCGAGCGGCGGTTCCCATACACGTTTGCGGCTATTGCGAGCCCCGAGGGTCGGTCAGCAGCCTACTACCGCGGCCCGCTTGGCCTAAAGGGTGCGTTTACCCACGCCCCGTTCGATGAGATGGGCGCCTACGCGGAGCAGTATCCCGAGGCGGTGACGCCCACGGCGACGTACGTCCGCCTCGAAAACACCACCTACCGGCTGACCGTCACTCAGGCAGCCGACTCAGAGTCATGACTGACGACGACACCTCACGACCGAGCGGCATTGACCACGACTGGCCCGTCCTTGAGCGACGCGCCGAGTACGAGACCGGCTGGTACACCGGCGGGTACGACCGCGTCCGCCAGCCGGACGGCTCGGAAAAGAACTATTACTGGGCAGAGCTGCCGCCGGCTGTCGTTGTCGTCGCCGTTGCGGGCGACGAGCTGGTGATGGTCGAGCAGTACCGCCCGGCCATCCGCGAACACTGTCTGGAGCTGGTCGCTGGCATCGTCGAAGACGGTGAGAGCTATACTACTGCCGGCGCGCGCGAACTCCGCGAGGAGGCCGGCTTCGACCCCGCCGGGACGGCACTCGTCGAGGAATTCTGGTGTGCGACGGGCGTGCTCCGGCACCGCCGCGGTATCGTCTTCGCCGAAGGACTGGAGCCGGTCGACCGGACACTGGACGGCAACGAGTTCCTCGAGGTGACGACCGTCCCTGTCGACGAGGCACTCGCGCGGGCCCGCGAACCGCCGGCGAACGACGCCACTATCGAGGGACTGCTGCTCGCGCAGGCCGACGGACTACTGTAACTCTCGAATCATGACGTACGCGTCCTCGCCATCGTCGTAGTAGCGGGGAAGGGTCCGGCGGAACTCGAAGCCGAACCGGCGGTAGAGCCGTATCGCCGCGTCGTTCGATTCACGCACTTCGAGCTTCACGCGGCTGGCCCGCTCGCCACGCATCACGCGGAGTGCCCGCCCGAGCAGCTGTGCGCCGACCCCCCGGCCCCGGTGATCCGGATGGACCGCGATGTCTTTCACGTGCCCGAGCGCGCGGCCGGCGTTTGGCACCGTGTCCGCGACGACATAGCCGACCACTTCGCCGCCCCGCGCTGCGATGAGAAAGCCGGGCTCCCCGAGGAAGCCCTCGAAGGCCGCGAACGGCCACGGCTGGGGAAACGACGCCTTCTCGATGCGGTAGACGGTAAGCAGGTCCGCCCGCGTCGCCGGACGCACCGTCGTCGTCTCGTCGTCCGGTGCCGGCGTGGTCACGCCCGGACATTTGGCTCGCCACACTAAGCCGTGCCGGCCACCAACTTTCATATCCGAGACGGTCGTACCCTATAGTGCACCCGCGATGGGTGCATCCCCCACCCCATCCCCCTCGCGGGCGGATCCTCCGCCCGCAGTGGTCCCGCTCCCCCCAGCGTGGCCACTGTCTCTCCGTTTTCGCGAATAAAGCCTGAAAGAAGTGTGTCGCCGGTCAGTCGTCCGCTGGCGCGGCGCCGCCCTCCTGATCGTACTGCTGTTTCGTCAGCGGCAGCTTCCCGCCGGCCGAGAGGATACGCCGCTCGCGCTCGGAGGCATCAAGTTCGGCGGTCAGTTCCCACTCGTCGTTGACGCGGACGGTGAACTCCTCCTGTCCGGCGTCAACGGCCGCGGCGACGTCGTCGACGATCTCGATGTCGTCGCCTTGGTTGATGCGCTCGTAGTCGTCGGCGTCGATGGTGAGCGGAATCAGCCCGAAGTTGAACAGGTTCGCCTTGTGGATGCGGGCAAACGACTGCGCGAGGACACCCTCGATGCCGAGATACATCGGACACAGCGCGGCGTGTTCACGCGAGGAACCCTGGCCGTAGTTCTCGCCGGCAACGAGGAAGCCGCCGTCGCTCTCGAGGGCCCGCTCGGCGAACGTGTCGTCCACCCGGCTGAGGGTGAACTCCGACAGCTTCGGAATGTTCGACCGGTACATCAGGATGTCCTGGGTGGCCGGGATGATGTGGTCGGTCGTGATGTTATCCTCCATCTTCAGCAGCGCCGGCCCCTCGAGGTGCGCGTCGAGCGGCTCCTTCAGCGGCACGTCGCCGATGTTCGGTCCCTTGATGAGCCCGTCGTCGACGGCCTCATCGGGCGCGATGAGATCGGCCTTCGAGCCGTCGTACTGGTCGGGCAGTTCCATCCCCGGTGCATCCATTCCGAACTCGTCGGCAAGATCACGCGGGTCGACGAGTTCGCCCTTCAGAGCGGCTGCGGCGGCCACCTCTGGCGAGGCGAGGAAGACGGAGTCGTCCTCGATACCCGAGCGGCCCTCGAAGTTGCGGTTAAACGTCCGCACCGACACGGAGTCGGAGGCGGGAACGTGGCCGATGCCGATACATGCACCACAGGTCGCCTCGGAGAAGTTGACGCCAGCGGCCATCAGCTCGGCCGTCCACCCCTCGCGGGCGAGGATTTCGGAGGCCTGCTTCGAGCCTGGGGCGACAATCATCTCCGTCTTCTTGTTGATCTCACGGCCCTCTAGCATCTTGGCGGTCGGGAGGATGTCCTCGTAGCCGCCGTTCGTGCAGGAGCCGATGATGACCTGTTCGACCTCCTGCCCCTCGACCTCCCGGACCGGCACCACGTTGTCGGGCATCGACGGCGTAGCGACGAGCGGCTCGATCTCCGAAAGGTTGACCACGATCTCGTCGTCGTATTCGGCGTCCTCGTCCGGGCCGATATCGACGAACTCGTCTTCGCGGCCCTGCCGGGCGAGGTAGTCGCGCGTGTACTCGTCCGTCGGGAAGATGGAGGTGGTCGCGCCCAGCTCCGTCCCCATGTTGGTGATGGTGGTCCGCTCGGGGACGGTGAGCGTCTCGACGCCCGGTCCCGTGTACTCGAAGATCTTGCCGACGCCGCCCTTCACGCTCAGCCGGCGCAGCATCTCGAGGATGACGTCCTTCGCGGTCGACCACTCCGGCAGCTCACCCTCCAGCCGGACGTTTACGACCTCCGGCATCTCGATGTAGTACGGGCCACCGCCCATGGCGACGGCGACGTCGAGCCCTCCCGAGCCGATTGCGAGTTCGCCCAGGCCGCCTGGCGTTGGCGTGTGTGAGTCGGAGCCGAGCATCGTCTTGCCCGGCGCCGCGAAGTTCTCCTTGTGGACGTTGTGACAGATACCGTTGCCGGGCCGCGAGAAATGCGCGCCGAACGTGCCGGCCGCAGACCGCAGGAAGCGATGGTCGTCGGTGTTCTTGAAGTCGAACTGGTACGTCTGGTGGTCACAGTACTGGGCGGCCACCTCCGTCTGGACCTCGTCCAGCCCGAGTGCCTCGAACTGCAGCCAGACGAACGTTCCCGTGGTGTCCTGTGTGAGCACCTGGTCGATTTCGATACCGATCTCCTCGCCCGTCTCGAGTTCCCCCTCGACGAGATGGTCTTCGAGGATTTTCTCCGTGAGCGTCTGTCCCATAACGTTGGCACGTCGGCTGCCATCGGATATAAATCCGGCGTGTCGGCCCGATATTGCGCCCGAGACGGCCGGTCTCGACCCGTGTCGGTTCGCGTATAGAACGGTCTTTCATCCGGCCGGCGAGAACTCGCCCCAGCGTACCCCACATCGACGTTTGCGACACGACCGCGTCACGTGTTCACACGGATGTTGATGCCGTCCGTCACGTCATGGAACGGATACGTCATGGGGTGACCGACCGGGCGGCTTTTGCCCGTTCGGCGGCGCCTGTGAGTATGGAGCTGTTCGCTGTCCCCGGGCTTCCGGAGGTGCAGCCCGGCGACGACCTCGCCGGCCTCGTGGCCGACCGCACCGAGCTGGCGGACGGGGACGTGCTATGTGTCGCCTCGACGGTCGTCTCGAAGGCGGAGGGGCGCGTCTACGAGTACGCCGACTTCCCAGCCGGCGAGCGGGCCCGCGCTATCGCCGACCACCTCGAAGCGGTGACGGGCGATGAGAAGGACCCTCGGTTCGCGCAGGCGGTGCTCGAGGAGAGCGAAGAGCTGCTGACGGAGGCGCCGTTCCTGCTCGCAGTCACCCGGTTCGGCCACATCACGGTCAACGCCGGTATCGACCGCTCGAACGTGCCTGACGGCGACCTGCTGTTGCTCCCGGAGGACCCCTCCGCGTCGGCCCAGCGGCTCTCTGAGCGGCTCGACGTACCGGTGGTCGTCACAGATACATCAGGCCGGCCGTTCCGCTACGGCCAGCGGGGCGTCGCCGTCGGCTGGGCGGGACTGCCCGCCTCCCGCGACTGGCGAGGCGAGCGCGACCGGGATGGCCGCGAACTCGGGGTGACGGTCCAGTCAGTCGTGGACGAACTCGCGGGCGCAGCCAACCTCGTCGCCGGCGAGGGCGACGACGGGACGCCGGCTGTCGTCGTCCGCGACTGGTCGTTCGGCGACCACGACGGCTCCAACAACCTGTTTCGAGCCGACGAAGACGATATCGTCCGGGCGGCGCTGCGCGACTGGAGTTTCTGACCTGTTGCCGTTACCGACAGGCCGAGGGGTTGGGAGGCATCTTATCCGGTAGGGATGCTCGGAATCGAACTCACGCCCGAACACCCGGTTGACCGGGTCGGTGCGCTGGGCGAGCGCGCCGAGCGCGCGGGCTTCGACACCGTGTTCTGCTCGTCGCACTACAACAACCGTGACCCGTTTGTCGCACTCGACCGGGTGGCCCGGCGGACGGAGGCAGCCCGCGTCGGTCCCGGCGTCGCCAACCCGTACGACACCCACCCCGCCGCGCTCGCGGCGAAGGTAGCGACGCTTGACGAGACCTCCGACGGCCGGGCCGTGTTCGGCATCGGCCCGGGCGACCCCTCGACGCTCCGCAACCTCGGTGTCGACCGCGAGCGGGGGCTCTCCGCTGTGCTGCAGGCGTTCAAGGACGCCCAGCGACTCTGGCGCGGCGAACGGGTCTCTCGCGACGGCGTCCACGTTACGGACGACGCGGGCCTCAACTTCCAGCCGCCACAGGGCGATTCTATCCCCGTTCACGTCGGTGGCGAGGGACCACACATGTGCCGGATGGCTGGCAAGCACGCTGACGGTCTGCTGTTCAACGGCTCACACCCGGACGACCTCGCATGGGCCCGCGACCGGGTCGAGGAGGGGAAAACAGACCGACCGGCCGACCGCGGGTCGTTCACGCTCGCAGCATATGCGTCCGTCTCGGTGGCCGAGGATGCCGAGGCCGCCCGCGAGGCTGCCCGGCCCCCTGTCGCGTATATCGCCTCTGGGGCGGCCCCGCCGGTGCTAAAACGACACGGCATCGATACAGACCGGGCCGACCGCATCGGTCAAGCAATCTCCGCTGGTGAGTTCGAGGAGGCGTTCGGGCTGGTCACGCCTATGATGATCGAGGCGTTCTGTGCCGCCGGCACCCCCGCCGAGGTACGCGAACGGACTGAAGCACTGCTCGAGCACGCTGACGCCATCGTCGCGGGGTCGCCGCTTGGCCCTGACCTTGAGACCGCAATCGACCTCGCGGGCGAGGCGCTGTCAGCGCCCTGACTCGCGGTACTCCTCGGGTGGCTCCCCGCTCGGGAGCACCTGTGCGAGGACGCTGGCGAGCCCACCGAACGACAGCACACCGAAGACGACCGACGCGCCCGCGGTGATGAGCGCGCCCACGAGCAGGAGGATTGCCTGCTCTGGGCTTTGGGCGGCTATCTCGGCGAACCGAACCGGAAGGTCGATAATGCTCTCCAGGAGTCCGCTGCTCTCGCCTGCCATGCGCGAGACTTCGGCGCGCGCTACTTGCCACTTCCGGGTTCGTCACGCTCTTTTCCTGGCACAGTCACTCCCGGATATGCGGGACCGCTCGCTCGACGAGTTCCTCGACGGAGTCGACGAGGAGCCAGTCGACGAGACCCCGGAGAACGGGGGGGCCGACGCGGAGGCGACGAGCGACGCCCCCGATGACGAGGATGCGGACGCTCCAGCCCAGCCGACCGTTCGGTTCGACCCTGCGGGTGCTACCTGTGCGGCCTGTGGCGAGATGGTCCAGCGACGCTGGCGGCAGGACGGCGAACTCGTGTGCGGGACGTGCAAATCATGGTAACGTCTCGGCTTTTCTGGGAATCATGACGCTCACTCGCGGTGCCGGTCACGCTTGCGATTCGGTCGCCCGGCTGACACTGGTGCGACGCTGGCCAGCGGCTCTTGGCGGCACTCTCCGACCGCGTCTCGCTCGATTGCGCGCCCCACATCCGCGAGAGTCAACCTTACGTCGTCCCGGGCCATCATGGGGTGTAATGACACGTCTCTTGTCAGAGGCGACCACGCAAACCCGGGCCGCGGGTACACGACCCGCACGACCGACCACACACCCGGAGGAGCGATGAGCGACGCCGAAGAGGCCGTCGTCGAGGATGTCTCGGACGCAGGCGCGACCGCACGTGCCGTCGTGGAGAACGTCGGCGAGGTCATCGTGGGGAAGGAGACGACCGTCGAACACCTCGTCGTCGCGCTGCTTGGCCGCGGTCACGTCCTCCTCGAGGACGTCCCTGGCGTCGGCAAGACGATGCTCGCGCGGGCTGTCGCCACCTCCTTTGAGTGTGCGTTCAATCGCGTCCAGTTCACTCCTGACCTACTGCCGGCAGACATCACCGGCGTCAACGTCTACAACCAGAAGACGGGGACCTTCGAGTTTCGCGAGGGGCCGGTGTTCGCGAACGTCGTGCTCGGCGACGAGATCAACCGCGCGCCGCCGAAGACACAGACCGCCCTGCTGGAGGCGATGGAGGAAGAGACGGTTACCGTCGACGGCGAGACACGCCGGCTGCCGGACCCGTTTTTTGTCGTCGCGACACAGAACAGCGTCGAACGAGACCGTACCTACGAGTTGCCGGCAGCCGAACTCGACCGCTTCGCAATGAAGCTCTCACTGGGGTACCCCGACGAGACAGAAGAGCAGGAGGTGCTCGGCCGCGTCGTCGGCGACCATCCCATCGATACGTTAGAGCCAGTTGCGACGACCGACGATCTCGTCGCTGCTCGCCGGACGACGGCGAACGTGACTGTCGGCGAACCGGTCCGGTCGTACGTGACCCGGCTGGCCCGTTACACCCGCGAAAACGCTCAGTTGGGTGTCTCACCGCGCGGCTCTGTCTCGCTGCTGCGAGCCGCACAGGGGCGAGCCGTGCTGGACGACCGCGACTACGTCGTCCCCGACGATGTCCAGACAGAGGCGGAGCCGGTGTTGACACACCGAATCCGGGTCGGCCGGGGCGAGGGGTCGGCCCGCGAACTGGTTCGCTCGGCGCTGTCTGCGGTCCCCATCGAGTGACCGTGCGGCTCACCCGTCGCGGCTACGCTACGCTCGCCGTCGCGCTGATTGCGGTCGGCTTTGCCGCCCACTCTGGGCCCCGATCGCTCAACGCCGTCGCCGGGCCGGCACTGGTTGCTGTTGGCTTCGCCTGGCTGACGCTCCGCCGGCGCCGTGAGCCGACGGTTACCCGCCGTCGCCCTGTCCCTGGCTTCCCCGGCGAGACACGCGAGATCGAACTCCGGGTCGACGCCGCTGGCCGCGCGCAGGTGACCGACGAGGTCGGTGAGGGACTCGCCCGTGTCGGTCCGATTCAGCCAGGCGGCTACTCCGTCGAACTCCGCGAGCGAGGCGCTCGGCGGCTTGGCCCGGCAACCGTCCGGGAGACAGATGCGTTCGGCCTGCTTGCGACCGAGACGACTGCCGGCGGCCGGACGGAGTTGCTCGTCTACCCGCCTGTCGAGCCACTCGTCCCCAACCGGGCGTTCCGTGGGCTGGTCGACCGCGCCGGCTCGCCCGACCGTGATGCCTTCGAGTCGCTGCGCGAGTACACGCCGGGCGACCCGCTCCGTGATGTCCACTGGAAGTCCTCGGCCAAACGTGAACCAGGCGAGCTGGTCGTCACGCAGTACGCCACCCCCGATCAGGGCGCAGTGACTGTCGTCGCCGAGGCGGCTGAGGGCCGCGCGGACGCGATGGCGTCGGCCGCCGCCAGCGTCGTCGTCTACCTCCTCGAGGCCGGCATCGCGGTCGAGGTGGTTGCCCCCGACGGGACGACTGATCGCGGCCGCGGCGAGGATGCCCGCGACGAGGCGCTGGAGTTGCTGGCCCGGACGGGCGCCGGCCGGCCGGGCGTCGACGGCGATGTCCGCCTGGCCGCGCCCGCAGGAACCGACGAGGTGCGTGTGGCTACCCGCGGCGAGTCGTTCCCCTTCGCTGACCTGCGGGCCGACGACGACAGTGAGGCCGCTCACGATGAGCGCCAAGAGGTGGTCTCGCCGTGAGTCGGCTTGCTCGATTCCAGTATGCCGACCGGGTCGATGCCGGCCGCCTCCTCGCGACCGGTGCCGTCGCCGTGACGATGGGCGCGTATCTCAGCGTGCTCCACCGCATCGTCACGGTGGCTGGTGAGCCGCCGCAGTTCATGCTCGCGGTTGCCGGCTCGCTCGTAGCCGGGACGCTGCTCGCGCGGTTCGTCCGCCCGCGGATTGCGGTGCTTGTGACGGCCGCCCTGTTCGTCGCCGGCGGCTACTATTACTTGTCGACGTTGCCAGCGACCGTCGACCCATACGAGACGATTGGCCCACTCGTCGCTGACGCCATCTCCATGCTGTCGGGCCTGTCTATCCTGCGTATCGTCAACGCCGGCGACTGGGCGCTCGCCATCACGCCCGCGCCGACACTGTTCACCTGGTATCTGGCTGTCCGCCGCCACTACCTTGCGGGTGCGACCGTCGCTGGCCTCACGCTCGGCCTGCTCGTCCTGACGGGCAACGCCGCCCCGGCGACGACTCTTATCGGCGCCGTCGGCGTGGCGGCCGCAGCCGGCTTCGGCGATACCGCCGGTACCGCGGATACTGCCGACTCTGCCGCGTCGAGCGCCGATGACGCACCCAGCTGGGCCGCGTCGGGGGCCGTCGACGACGCCCGTCGGGACGTCCTGCTGGGGCTCGGGACCGTCGTCGCGACCACCAGCACCGTCGACCTAGTGCCTGGTGAACTCGGACTCGGGTTCGGCGGCCTCGACACGGGGTTGAGCGCCGGGACGACGGAGGCGAACCTGCTTGGCAGCAGCGAACAGGTCGATATCGTCGGGAGCATCTCGCTGTCGCCAGCGGTGCGGTTCACCATCGAGAGTGACGTGCGCGGCTACTGGCGGGTCGGCTCGTTCGACCGGTTCACCGGTGATGGCTGGGTCCGGACCGGTGAGAGTCGTCCCTACGACGGTGACACGCTGACGAGACCTCCCGGCGAGAGCCGCCAGGCTACCCAGACGGTCCAACTCGAGGGGAAGATGGGGAATATGCCGGCGCTGTGGCGTCCTTATACAGTCGATCGAAGTGACACCGGCGTGAACGTCCTTCCGGATGGGAGCCTCCAGCCAGTCCGTGCGTTTACCGAGGCGGAGTCGTACACCGTCGAGTCACGGGTACCTGTCGCCGGCCCACGCCAACTCCGACAGGCTGGGACCGACTACCCCGAGAGGATACGGGACCGCTACACTGTGCTCCCGGAGAACGTCCCCGACCGCGTGCGCGAGCGGACGGCCCGAATCACAGCCAACGCGACGAACCCGTTCGACACCGCTCGCGTCGTCGAGCAGTGGCTCTCCAACAACCGCGACTACTCGCTGGACGTGGAGAAGCCGTCGGGCACCATCGCCGATGCCTTCCTCTTCGAGATGTCGGCCGGCTACTGCACCTACTTCGCAACGACGATGGCGGTCATGCTGCGCACGCAGGGCATCCCCGCGCGGTTCACGGTCGGCTACACGCCCGGCGAACAGGTGAGCGAGGGCCGCTGGGTCGCTCGCGGCCTCGACGCCCACGCCTGGGTCGAGGTGTACTTCCCCGGCCACGGCTGGCACCGGTTCGACCCGACACCCGGCGGCGCCCGGCAGGCTGCCGAGCGTGATCGCCTCTCGGAGGCGCGTGCACTCAACGAGACGAACGTCGACACCAACGAGACGGGCCCTGGTGGGTTCACGCCCACCCCCGAGGGTGGAGAGACGACGCCTGCTGGGACGACGCCCGGCGGCGGCCCCGTCCAGCAGACGCCGAGCCTACCGAACGGAATCTCCGAGAACACCCCTGTCCCGGCCGACGGCGGCGGGACGGCGACGGGCGGCGGCGGCGTCGACCTGCCGGAGCTGCCGCCCCGCGAACAGTTAGCCCTCGGCGCCATCGTCGCGCTGGGGGCCGTCGCGGGCGCCCGCCGTACCGGCCTGACTGACCGCCTCTACCGGGCCGTGTGGCTCCGCTACCAGCCCCGCTCGGATCCCGTCTCCGACACGCGGCGCGCCTACGAACGGGTCGAGTACGTCCTCTCACGGCAGGTCCGGCCACGCCGGCGCGGGGAGACGGTCCGCGCGTACGTCTCGCAGGTTGGTGACGAGCGAGCCCGCCGGGTTGCTCGGCTGTACGAGCGAGCAACCTACGCTGGCGGTGTCACCGAGGCGGAGGCCGACGAGGCGGTGGCGCTGGCCGACGAGCTTGTGGGGTCGTGAGCGTCCTGTACGCCCTCCCGACAGTGTTTAATACGGCGACTATGTAGCTTTCAGCGTAATGTCGGAAGTCTGCTCGACGTGTGGATTGCCCCAGGAACTCTGCGTCTGCGAGGACGTCGCCAAGGAGTCCCAGGAGATTGAGATCCGCATCGACGAGCGCCGATACGGGAAGGAGGTAACGATCATCGAAGGGTTCGACCCCAAGGACGTGGACATGGACTCGCTCTCCTCGGACCTCAAGTCGAAGTTCGCTTGCGGGGGGACCGTCGAGGACGGCTCCATCGAGCTCCAGGGGAACCACACGGGCCGCGTGGAGGAGTTCCTCCGCGAGAAAGGCTTCAACGTCGCCTGACGTCTCGGCTCTTCTTCTGTCTTCGCAGTCAGAACGGCGCGTCCGCGTCCGGACTAGTCGACTCCTCGCTCGCCAGCGGCTCGTCGGCCTCCTGCCAGCCCTCGATTCCCGCCACAAGCGACTCCACCGTGCCGGTCGCCCCCTCGTAGGAGGCGATGAGCCGGGCCGCCTGAACGGAGGCCTTCCCGTGGGGACAGATCGTCACCACGCGGTCGGCGCCGTTCAGTTCCTCGACCCGGCTCGGCAGTTCCGCAAAGGGAATGTTCCGGCTCCCCGGCACGTGGCCACGCTCGTACTCGGCGGGCGACCGGATGTCGACAATCTCGACGTCTACGCCCTCCTCGAGGAGGGCTGCCAGTTCGCTGACCGATATTTCGCCGTCCATACGCGTCGGTGCAGGTACGGGGAGTTAAGCCCGGGGGTGGCTACGCGCCGGCCTCGGCCAGCGCCGCCTCGATGTCGTCACGCTGTGTGACGCCGACGAATCGCTGGACGATGCCGTCGTCGTTCTCGATGACCAGCGTCGGCAGCGACCGGACCTGGTACTCGTTGGCGACCTCCTGCTCTTCGTCGACGTTCACCTTCTCGAAACTCACGTCCGGGTAATCCTCCTCAATCTCCTCGAGGATGGGGTCTTGGGTCTTGCACGGGCCACACCAGTCGGCGTAGAAGTCCTTCAGGCTGACACTCATACCGGCGAACCGTAGATTATCCGCGGTGTAAAGTGTTTCCCACCTGCTCGCCGGCCACGCACGCCGGCCGTCCCGGAAGACTTACCACCGCAACCCGTCCACTACGGGTATGAGCAGTGGCCAAAACTCCGGCGGGCTGATGTCCTCGGCGGGACTCGTCCGCTACTTCGACAGCGAGGACCGCAACGCACCGACCATCGACCCCCGGACGGTCGTCGCCTTCGGTCTCCTCTTCGGCGCGCTCGTCCTCGTGTTGAACGCTGTCGCCTGAACACGGTACTTTTCGCCGTCCGTCTCCTACCAGCATATATGACACTGAGGGTGGGCGTCGTCGCCGTGCAGGGTGACGTCTCGGAACACGTCGCAGCCATCGACCGGGCCGCCGCCCGACACGGCCACGAGACGACAATCGTCGAGATTCGCGAGGCAGGGCTGGTAGCCGACTGTGACGTCCTGCTCGTCCCCGGCGGCGAGTCGACGACCATCTCGACGCTGCTGGCCGAGGAGGGAATCGACGAGGAGCTCCGCGCTCACGTCGCCGCTGGCAAACCTATCCTGGCGACGTGTGCCGGCCTTATCGTCGCGGCCCGGGATGCTGGCGACGACCGCGTCGACACGCTCGGGCTGGTCGACGTCACCGTCGACCGCAACGCGTTCGGCCGGCAGGCCGACTCCTTCGAGGCGCCACTGGACGTCGTCGGGCTTGACGAACCGTTCCCGGCTGTGTTCATCCGCGCCCCCGTCGTTGACGAGGTGGGTCCCGATGTCGAGGTGCTGGCGACGTGGGAGGGTCGACCCGTCGCGGTCCGTGACGGTCCTGTCCTCGCCACCGCCTTCCACCCCGAACTCACCGACGACGCCCGCATTCACGAGCTCGCCTTCTTCGCGCCCCGCGACCGGCCCGCCGAGGCCGGCACGTCCCGCCAGCCGTAATCGGCTTACCGCCGGCCACCTTCCCCTCGGCATGGACGCGTTCATCGACGGGGTGAAGATCGCGCAGACGCCCACCGGCACTGTCCCGGTGGTACTCGTCGGCGTCGAAGGCGAGCCGGACCTGCTGCCCATCTTCGTCGGCTTCGACGAGGCGATGGCCATCCGTCGCGGGCTCGACGCGGCGGACATCGGCCGACCGCTCACCCACGACCTCCTGCTTGACGTAACCGAGGAGCTGGGCGGCCGCGTCGAGCGCGTCGAGATCACGGAACTGCGCGACGGGACCTACATCGCCGACCTCCATCTCGCGACGCCCCGCGAGGACACGGTCGTCGACGCGCGCCCCTCCGATGCGCTCGCGCTCGCCGCCCGAACGAACGCCCCCATCGGCGTGGCGGCCGACGTGTTCGAGGCGGGCAAGCAGCTCCCTGAAGAATTCGACGAACTCCACGATATCCGCGAGGTGGTCGAAGATGCCTGACAGAGAGCCGTCGCCGGAGGCGTTGGCGGAGCTGTTTGCGCTCATCGAGGACCGGCGGGCGAACCTCCCGGACGACTCCTACACGACGCGGCTGTTCACCCACGAGAAGGGAGAGAACTACGTGTTGGAGAAGCTAGGCGAGGAAGCCACCGAGACGATACTCGCGGCGAAGGATGACGACCCCGAGGCGCTGGCCGCGGAGGCGGCCGACTATGTCTACCACCTGCTCGTGCTGTTGGCGATGAAGGAGATGAGCCTCAAGGACCTGCTCGCGGAACTGGAAGCGCGACGGTGATCACTCGCGCCGCTCGAACCGATAGGTGAGCACGTCGGCGTCCTCGTCCCATTCGAAGTTGCCACCGTGGGCGCGCTTCATCCGCGCCTTGTAGGCATCGAGCGTCGGTGACCCTTCGCGCTCGGCGTCGGCGTCGGTCATATCGCCGAGCTTCCGTGCTTCCACCTCGACGACCTCGAAGGTGTCTCCCTCGAGCTGGAACGTGTCACCGGCCTCGGCGTACTGGGTGCCCGCCCCTCGCGTCAGCTGTGTTATCTCGCCGTCTTGGACGGCCTGTTTCACGTGGCCGTTCGGCAACAGCGCGTCGACGTCTATCTCTGCCATACTGCGTGTTGACGCGCCAGCGTCTAAAAGCTCGGGCGACGGGGCTGGACGGACGCGCTTTTACGCGTCGGCGGCCAATCCGGTCTAATGACCGTCTTCGAGTCGCTTCCGACGACCCCCCGGTCGGAAGAGCTGATCGACAAGGCCTTCTCACGGGCCTCGCGGGCCGGCCGCGCCAAGCAGGGCATCGAGGCCCAGGAGTCGATGCTCCAGACGGCCGGCAACATCCTCTCGGACAACCTCGGCAATGTGGTCACCTCCTGGCCGGACTTCGACGCGATCGACCCTTTCTATCGCGAACTTGCGGACGCCATCGTCCGCCGCGAGGACCTCGACGTTGACGCGCTCCGCCAGCATCTCAATGAGGTGATGTGGGCCTCCCGGCAGATCGAAGAGATACAGCGGGAATACCATGGCCGCATCCGCACTGCCGACACCGACACCGCCCGGAAACTCCGCAAGCAGGCGTTCGCTCGCTACGCCGACGTCACCGAGTCGGTCGCCGGCGACTTGCTCGCCATCGCGGACGCCCGGGAAGAACTGCGAACACTGCCGGATATCCGCGCCGACGAGCCGGCAATCGTCGTCGCGGGGTATCCGAACGTCGGCAAGTCTTCGCTCGTGAACGCCGTCACCCGCGCGTCCAATGAGGTGGCCACCTACCCGTTCACGACGACACAGATTCGCGTTGGCCACCTCGAGCGCGACCATATCCGCTACCAACTCGTGGACACGCCGGGTGTGCTCGACCGCCCGGCCGACGAGCGTAACGCTATCGAGGCACAGGCCGTCTCGGCGCTGACCCATCTCGCGGACGCCGTCGTCTTCCTCCTCGACGCGAGCGGCGACTGCGGCTATCCGCTCGACTCACAACTGGCCCTGCGCGACGAGGTGCAGGACCTGTTCGGCGAAGCCGTGCCCGTGCTAACTGTCTGTAACAAGGCCGACCGCGCCCGCACCGAGACCGCCGCTCACCACATGAGCGTCGAGACGGGTGAGGGGGTCGAGGCGGTCGTGACAGCGGCCGTGGAGGCCGTCGACTACGACGTCGAGCTACCGTTCGACGGGGAGTAAACGGCCGCGAGCAGCCGGTCGAGCGCGAGTAGCCCGACGACGGCGGCCACCACGATGACGGCCTCGATTGGCCCGGTCAGGAGTCCTAACGCGACAATAAGCGTCGTCGCACATGCCGGCGCGTGTCGCAGATCGCTCGCCAGCATCCCAGCGGTTGTGAGTCCGACTGCGACGACCGCGCTCGCGGCCAGTCCGAGCCCCGCGGCCGACGGCGGGGCCGGCTGACTGGTGAGGATGGTCCCCGAGGCGAACAGGTGGTAGCCGACCAGCCCCGCGGCCAACCCGATGGCGTGGCCGCCGACCACGCGGTGAGGTCGGTTCGTCTCGGCGCCCGGGCGAACCGCCAGCGCGTACGCCGACGGGCCGAGACTCGGAAACACGAACGGCCGGCCGCTAATCCATGCTATCCCTGCCAGTACCGCCAGCAGCGCGACCACCCGTGCGGTGGCACGCACCGTCTCGGTCACGGGGCTCACCTCGTCGATGGGCGAGCATACGCCCGCGGCCCGTCGCGGGTCACCAGAACTTCACGCCCAGATCGTGCAGGCCGTCGTTCTCGCTTGCGAGGTTGATGAGCAGCGGCGTCAGCGACTCCACTTCCCCAGCATTGGCGAGCCCGCCCGCGTCAAGCGGCCGCAGCCCCGCTATCTCGTCGGCCAGCGCGGTGACCGTCTCTTTGGCGTCCTCGTCGTCGCCGAAGACAGGCGTATCCCAGTCGATGTCCGCCTCGAGGTTCGCCAACCGCCCGGCCGCGAGGTTGTGGAACGCGCCGATGACGGGAACGCCCTCGGGAGCCGCCTCGGCCGCGAGTGCCGCGACCGAGCCATGTGGCGGCGGGTTGTAGTGGAATCCGTCCTCATCCCGGCTCATCCCGACGGCAGGCGTGACGAGTACCGTCTCCTCGAGCCGATCGGCGACGGCCTCGACGGTGTCGGAGATGTGGTAAGCCGGTACCGCGAGCACGACCACGTCCGCTCGGTCGGCGGCCATCTCGTTGGCGAAGCCGGTCACCTTCACTTCGCGACCGACGGAGGCGAGTTCCCGCTCGTACTCCTCGGCTTTCTCGCGAGCCCGGTCGGGATCCCGTGACCCGATGATCACGTCGTGGTTGGAGTCGCGGGCCCACCGGAGCGCGAGCCCCTGTCCGATGTCGCCGGTACCGCCGAGTAGCGCGATTCGCATACCTCTCCTGCGGGCGGGGTCGGCCTAAGGGTTGCGCGACTGAGCCGGTCAGCGCCGCGCCACCTCCCACGTCTCTGCGTCAGGGTCGAACGTCGCGACAGCATCAAATGACGAGCGAAGCGTCGACACCGTCTGGTCGTCTTGTGTCATCGGGTCGAGGTGGAAATGCGAGCGGGCCGCAGTCCCGGCGAGACGGGTCGAGATGATATGGAGGAATCGGTAGACATCCTTCGCGTCCTCATACTGGAGCAAGGCGGTCAGCGAGTCGAAACACAGAGCGACCGTCTCACGGCCCTGCCACCGCTCGAGATACTTGCTGACGACCATCCCGATACCCGTGAGGTCGGCCGGACTCGACAGGCCTTCGACAGCGACCGGCCAGTCGTAGGCCGTCTCGTCGATACTCGTGTCGCTGGTCGTCACGAGCACTACCCCGGCCGGTGACTCCCCTGCGTGCTCGTCGTAGCGGTCGAGCCACGTCCCCGGATTCGGCGAGAAGTTCACCGCGATGACGTGCGCTCGTGCCCCGGTTGGCAGGTGTGCCATGCAGGCGGTGTCGACCGCCGGCGTCACCGACGGGCCCAGAAACAGGACGTTCCCGGCGTCGCCGAGCCGCTCCCCCAGCTGCGCGGCATCGCCCATGTCATGCGGTTGCACACCCGCGTGTATTAAATCTTACATGCGACTCTCCTTTCTCACGGAGCAACACAACGCCCACCGGGAGCGAATCGGGCGGAGTGTGCACGCCAGGCGTCGGTGTGTTTTTCACCCTGTACGGCCGTGGTGTGGGTATGCCACTCACGGGGGAGTCGACGCTTGTCGACTTCGACGGCGACGCGGCGACGGCCGCCGCACGCGAGGTCGAGGGCGTGCTCTCGGTGTCCGCGTTCACCAGTGACGACCACGAGATTCTGTATGTTGCCGACGAGGTGCTCGAGCTGTACGAAGACGAACAGCATCTGCGGCGCCACTATGCGCAGGTGCTCTCGCACCTCGAGATGGATATCCTCGAACGAGAGGTGTACGAGGAGTCGCTCCTGCCGAACGCCGGCCCAGTCCGTGGCATCGTCACTCACATGGCTGAATTGACGCTGCTCCGCATCATCAGCGACAAACAGGGGCTGTATCTCGCGCTTGCGCCCGACACCTCCGTCCCGGCCGTCATCGACGCCGTCGAGGACGTGGTCGGTCGCCCTGGCTGAGCTGACCGACTACGCTAACCGCTCTGGCAGGTCGTTCACCGACTCGAGAACGGCCCGGGCGCCCGCCTGGTCGAACTTCTGGCGACCTGTCTCGCCCGAGAGCCCGCCGGTCAGCACGCCGACCCCGTGGTAGCTCCGGTCGGGGTCGGCGGTGGCGGCGTTGACGGCCGTCTTCACGTCGTCGAGTGTGTCGCCAACGAAGACGACATCGTCCGCGTCGAACCGCTCGGCCAGCCGGACAAGTGCGTGCGGGTCCGGCTTGCCCGCCCGCCAGTCGTCCATCGTGAACCGGTGTGGTTCGGGCACGTCGAGCCCGACTCGCTCGAGCGCGATGTCTGCCTCCGCTGCCGGTCGGCCGGTGAGCACGCCCACGTCGAACCGCGATCGCAGTTCGTCGCGGACTGCCGGCTCCAACAGCGTCGGCTCGTCGTGGACGTAGCCCCGCGTCTCAAAGGGCGGCTCGCCACCCTCGATGTCGCGGTACAGGTCTGCCCCGAGATACAGCGCCTGGAACGCCGCGCGGAGCTGCTCGCGGTCCCACTCGGCGTACACCTGTTCGCGGTCGTGCGGGTCAAGATGGTCGGCCACCACCGTCTCGGCGGCTCCGAGTCCACCCCCCGAGGCGGCCACCTTATCGGCGAACGTCTCCACGGACAGCGGGAAGCCGACGCGCCGCGCGAGCACATACAGTGCGGCCGCGTAGGTGAGTTCCCAGTCGTTGTTGAAGCCGCCGGCGTCTTTGTACAACTGGATTGTCTCGCGGTCGATGGTGTCCCCGTACACCCGTTCGACCGACTCCACGATGGCGCGCCGGTAGGAGTCGGCCACGTCGACGAGCACGCCGTCGACGTCGAGCACGACCGCATCCGCCCGTATCATCCTACTGGGCCGTTCCGCGCCGGGCGTGTAAAGAGCGTCCCCTTCGGCAGCGTTCGCGGGTTCGCCGAGATGACTGCCGGATCGGCCCCCAGCGTGGTGAATGCCCACGCCGCCCCGACTCGGTCGGCGGTGGCAGTGAGGGGGCGCTGGAGCTCCGGTGGGCAGTTCAGTGCGTAGATGAGGTCCGCGCCGCGGTAGACGGCCGGCGTCGGGTCGGTGATATCGTCCAGTACGAACGTCACGTCCGCGGGCACCGACCGATCGACGATATCCGTCGCCGTCACTGTCGTGCCGCGCTCGGCGAGGGTGGCGGCGACGCCTGGCCGCTCGCCGATGCCGACCTCAACGGCACGTGCAGGCGCCCGGGCAGCCAGCGCGTCGGCGAGCGTCCGCGGGCTAGACATGGCAGAACCCTTACGACCCCGCTGGCCTAACGGTTTCGTATGCATGTCGACATCGTTCCGGTGGGCGATGTCCCCGCGCCGGTGAAGCGGGAGGCGTCCTCGGGGCTGCGGTCGGTCTACGACTGTGAGGTGACCATCCACGAGCCCCAGTCCGTGCCGGAGACGGCCTACGATACCTCTCGGTCGCAGTACCGCGCGGAGGAGTTCATCGAACTTGCCTCCCGGGTCGGGAGCGGCGAGAAGAACATCGCCATCACGCCGCACGACCTCTACTATCGCCGGCGCAACTACGTGTTCGGGCTGGCGTATCTCTCGGGCAACGGGAGCGTCATCTCTACCCACCGGCTCCAGACCTCCTCGGACGGCGGGCTCGCAGACAAGCCCGCTGGCGAGGTGTTCTCCGACCGCGTCCGCAAGGAGGTCGTCCACGAGATTGGCCACACGCTCGGGCTCGAACACTGTGACAACAACCGCTGTGTGATGAACTTCTCTCCCACTGTCCGCGAGGTTGATGTGAAAGAGGAGAACCTCTGTGGCAGCTGTCAACGGCAGGTACTCTGACCCGAGCCACTCTCCCTTCCTTTCCCTCCGTTCCCCGAGAGCCTCGCACCACTCACCCGAGCGTTGAGGTGGGTGGCGGCAACAGCACTTCGGTCTCTGGGTGCTGTTCGCGCCACACGCCCCACCGTGCAACGGTTGAGGGGACGATGTCGAACTCTGTGCCGGCCAGCGGCCCACAGATCGCCTGTCCGATGATCTGCGACCAGTAACTCCGGGTCCGATCGTCGTAGAGGACGACGTTCCCAGCCACGCGAATATCAGCGTCGGGGTCAGTGCGGGTTGCCCCGACGGTCGTGTTCGAGGCGGCCGCGCCGTAGGCGTACTCGCGGGGCGGATCCCACAGCAGGCCGGAGGTAGCGAAAGTCGCCGGCGCTCCATCGACCACGCGACGCGCGACGAGACCACTGCGACACAGCGAGCAGTATGTGACGAGTAGTGGCCCACCGAAATGGTCGTTCACAGCCTCATGATACCAGAGCACGGAGATTGGATACGCACGAGCGCGCTCGCCAGCCGTTACACCGATTACGACCGTGTCGTCGGTCAGGGTGTCGTAACGGTCCGGAACCGGATGTCCCGCCCAGTCTCGTCCAAACGCCGGATCGACGATGGGCTGAATCCCGCCCGGATCGACCGGCTCGGCACAGACATCCGGCGGCGTCCCCAGCGAGACGATGTCTGCTTGTTCCGTATCCGTACTGCTCTGGCCGCGGTAGCCGACCGCGCAGCCGGCGACCGGCGCGCTCGCGAGCAGCGCAAGCAGCCCACGCCGGTGCATACCCGTAGTGTGTTCCGACGATACATGACACTCCCGCGAAACTGCAACCGCCGTACACGCGAGCACCTGCCGACCGAGACACTTTCGACTGTCGCCGTGCTATCGATCGGTATGAGTGAGATGGACCCCGACCACGAGACGAACGAGCACACCGACGAGTCGGACCGAACAACCGTTCGTACGGGCCGTGACTTCGAGCGGGAGTATCGGCTGTCCGCTACAGAGGCCGGGGACTTCCTCGTCGCACTGGGCGAACAGCTCCAGAACGGCGAGGACCTGACGCTTGTCGACGACGAGTGGGAGCTTCCCTTCGCCTTTGGCGAGCCGGCAGAACTCGAGATCGATTTCGAAGGGGTCGGTGACCCGACGCTCGAGGTAGAACTGACGCTCCCTGGCCGCACGGACGAGGAGGCACCAGCAGTCGAGTAATGGCCGGGCGAGAATTTGCGTAAATTGAGGTGGTGGCTCGGATTGAGGCCTCGTCACATGGGGCTCGGAGGGGGTAACTCTCCTCACTGCCACCGATTACCGCTTGTGTGGTCGAGTAACTAAGCGTTCCTACTTGAGGGGGGAAGTCCGGGGTCGGCGTGCGGCCGTCGCCGACCGCCGGAACACGGACGCGATGAGCGAGCACCATGGCACAGCGACACGGTTCGACCCTACCCGTGTCGAACCGTGCGGTCGTCCCGTCGGGGGGCTGCCGGCGCCGCGGGCGGTGGGGGTGTGGGGGGGACTCTCGCGGGACCGGCCCTGGCGTCTTGTCGGGTGTCGTCGGGGGAAGCCGACACCCGGCGTGACGCCGGTTCGTGGCCGCGCTTGCCCCGCGACGGGACGCATCCGTATGTATGTGGTCGAGCCGTGTGGCTCGTGTCCCGAACCTGTTCGGTTCAGGTTGGGTGCGACGACCCGGGTGGGTGCAACGGAACGCCCGTGCCGGCATCGGGCAGACCGGCACGGGCGACTCGCGGCAGGGGCGTTGGGGGGCAGTTGTCGGACGGTTCGCGACACTCGCTCCGGTCGACGGCCCGTTCGGGCCTCCGGAACGAGGTATGTGGGAGAACGCGCCACGCGGCGGTCAACCGTTCCCCGAACCGGTTCGGCTACCGACATCGCTACCCGTCCCACGTCAGCGCGGCATGTTCCTCGGCAACCCGGTCAACCCGGGCCGTGTCGAGCGCTCCCTGCTCCGTCAGGACGGCGTCGACCAGCGCTGCCGGTGTCCGGTCGAACGTCGGATTGTGGACCGTCACATCGGCCTCGCCGTCATACAGTTCTGTCGGGTCCCGCGGCTCGCGGTCGGCGTCGGTCGTCCCGGCTGGGGCGATTTTAGCGGCCGCACAGACGACGAGCGTCTCGGCGTTCGTGTGGGCTGCGACGGTCGCGGCCGTCCGCGTCCCAACTTTGTTGAGGACACTCCCGTCTGGAAAGACCGTGTCGGCCCCGACGAGCAGTGCGTCGACAGCCTCCTCGGCGAACAGGTCGGCAACGGCGGCGTCGGCCGCCAGCGTCACTGTGGCGTCGAGCGCGGCGGCCGTCTCGACGCCCTCCCCGCCGGGCTGAGATGTGAGCACATACACCCGCTCGACCGGTGCCTGCGCGAGCGTCGCCCGGACGGTACCGGACCGCGAGAGCGTGCAGACACGCCGACCGTCGATCCGAGTTGCGGCGTGCTCGGCGGCTGCCTCGTCGGCTTGCTCGGCCATCTCGCGGACGCGCTCGGCGCTGCGTGCCACGCTCGCGGGCGTCTGGTCGGCCTCGGCCATTGCCCGGTCGACCCGGGTCGCGACCGCGTGCATTGACGGGCGGGCCGCACGGAGGCGGCGCGCGAATGCGGCGATGTCGTCGTACTCGGCCGTCTCGCGGGCTCGCTCGCGGAGCGCCTCGAGCGCGCGCAGCGACAGGTGCGTCGAGCCGTGTGTCTCGTCGGCGGCGAGCCGCGCGACGGGGTCCTCGGGAGGCGCCACACCTGGCTGCCGGGGATGCGGACCAGAATCTTTTGCGGTCGGAGTGTGACCTCTGAACATGCGACTGCTCGTCATGGGCGACACGCACGTCCCGTCGCGTGAACCGGCCATCCCGGACTGGGTCGTCGACGAGATGCGCGCAGCCGACCACGTCATCCATACGGGCGACTTCGACTCTGCGGATGCGCTCGCGACCGTCCGTGAGTACGCGCCCGCGTTGACGGCGGTCCGGGGGAATATTGACCCACGAACGCTCGAGTTACCGGAGGCAGCGACCCTCGATGCCGGCGGCGTCCGGTTTGTCGTCACCCACGGCACGGGCGATCTGGCGACGTATGACGACCGGGTGGCGCGGGTGACGGCCGACCACGCGGCCGACGACAGACCGACCGTCGGCATCGCAGGACACACTCACCGGCGCCGTGACGACGACCACGACGGCTACCGGTTGCTCAACCCCGGGAGTGCGACCGGCGCTGATCCCGCGCCCGACGCCTCTGTCATGGTCGCGGAGGCCGCGGGCGGAGACGTCACCGTCGAGTCGCTCGTCCGGTAGAGGGACGGATTTATTCGCGGACCGGCCCCACCGCCGGTATGGACGTCAAGTCGCGACATCACCTCCGGGGCGACGAGATCGACGACATCGTGGCCGCAATTGAAGCCGGGCTGGGGGTCTCCGTCGAGGGTGACGCCTTCGAGCGCGTCGAGTTCACTGACGCCGACCGCGAGGTCGTGCTCGTCGACGGTGAGCCGTACGTCGCCTTCTTCGGCGACGACCCATTCCTCACCGTTCAGGGCGCGGAAGCGTTCCCCCCCGAGCAGCACGTCGTCACCGTCGACGCCGGCGCCGTCTCGTTCGTCTCCGACGGCGCCGACGTGATGCGACCGGGCATCGTTGCGGCCGATGAAAACATCACCGAGGGGGAGCTGGTCGCCATCGCAGAGGAGACCCACGGGAAGGTGCTTGCGATTGGCCGCGCGCTGGTCGACGGTGATGAGATGGCCGGCGACAGCGGTCGTGTCGTCGAGTCACTCCACCATGTCGGCGACGAACTGTTCGAGTTTTCCGTTTAGCTCTCCGTCTCGACGAGCCGCCGCCGACGTTCCTCCAGTGCAGTTGCCCGCTCGTCGATGCCGTACTCCATGGCGAGGTCGGCCCCCTCGTCACACCAGTCGCAGGCGTCCCGTCTGTCGCCCACAGCCGCCAGCACATCCACCAGCTGCTCGATAGCATCGAGTGCATCGCGGCGCGCCCCCGCCGTCCGGTGGAGCCGGACTGCTTGTTCCAGCCGGTCGGCCGCTCGCTCGGTGTGGCCTTTGTCACGGTCGATACTCGCCAGCAGGACCAGTGCCTCTGCTTCGCCGTGCTGGTCGCCCGTCTCGCGCATCACCGCCAGTGCTCGCTCGAGCCGGTCAGTCGCTTCCCCAAGGTTACCCTGCTCGTGAGCGACAGCACCCAGCCGCGCGAGACACCGCCCCTCACCGGGTCGGTCACCGATGTCGCGGGCCAGCGCTAGCGCCTCCTCGGCGGCTGTCGATGCCGCCTCGAGATTGCCCTGCTCGCGCAGGACCGCGCTCAGGTCGCCCAGTGCGTCGGCTTCCCCCTGCACGTCCCGGAGTTCGCGGTAACGCTCCAGCGCGCGGCGAGTGTACGTCTCTGCATCCCCGAGATTCCCCAACATGCGCGCGACGAGCCCGAGCGTCATCAGCCCGGTCGCCCGTCCCCGCTCGTGGCCGAGTTCGCGCGCCCGTTCGAGTGCTCGCTCCGCGTATGCCTCCGCGTCTGTGAGGTCGCCCCGAAGCCACGCGACCATTGCAAGCGACTGCAGGTCGGAGGCGACCGCCCGCGTCGCCCCGAGTTCGCGATGGAGTCGCAACCCCTCCTCGATATAGCGGCGGGCCGTCTCGTAGTCGCCGTAGCCACGGGCAGCCGCCCCCAGTTTCACCAGCGCGTCCGCCCGCCCGCGGTCTTCCTGAAGCGAGCGGTAACGCTCGAGCGCCGCACTGGCGTGGTCGTCAGCGGCGTCGAAGTCGCCGCGCTTGCGTGCGAGATCGCTCCGCTCCAGCCGGCAGTCGGCCCGCAACGCCTGTTCGTTCTCGAGGTCAGCAGCGCCGAGTGCGCGCTCGGCCCGGTCGAACGCCCGCTCGGCGGCTGTGAACTCGCCGGCGAGCGTGTACATCCGGCCGTGCCAGAGTTGACACTCGACAGCCAGTGACGGCGGCGCCGCGTCGGGTACCGTCACCACCAGCCCATCGGGACCGCCGAACAGCGGCGCCAGCCCGGGGTGGTCGCGGCCGACCCGGAAGATTCGCCGGAGAAGCGTCTCCGCCCACTCCCCGGGGGCCGTCTCCACGTCGTCCAGTCGAGTCGTCTCGCCGGCCACCACTCGCCGTACCGCCCGACAGTGGTCGGGATCGTCCGCCAGCGCGAGCACAGCATCTAACCCGGCAGTGACGTGCCGGCAGGCGGTCCGCTCACCCGTCTCGGCGAGCAGCCGTCGGAGGAACGCCGTCGACCACATCCCATGGACTGAGCGGTACGGGCCCCGGCCGCTATCGCCGAACAACACCTGCCCGTCGAGTATCGTCAGCGCCTTGTCAACAGCTGTCCGGCCGGGGCCCTCCGGGACGACCGCTAACGCGTGGAGATACTCCGGGTGGATGCCGACGCCCGCGGCGTTCAGCAGGTTCGCGAGCGCGCCGACAGTGAGCGCGGCCGGCCCGGCGTCAGCCAGCGCCCGGTACGTCCGGAGGACATCCGCCTCGAGCGCCGACGGTGCACCCTGCTCGCCGAGCGAGCCGTGGTCGCCGGTTGCTGCGAGCCGGTGGAACAGCAGGAACAGCTCCCCTGGTGCGCTCTCGCCGTCGCCGGCGGGGTTCGCCTCCCGGATTCCCGCGAGCAGCTCCGCCGGGGCCGTCGGCACCGTCCGGCCGGTGGCCGTCTCGAACGCCTCGATAAGCCGCTCGCATTCTCGCTCGTCGACGGCGGGCATCCGGACCGTCTCGATTTCCGTCCGGTAGCTCCGCAGACGGGCGTCAGCAGGGAACTCGCCAGACTCGTACCACTCTCGCTCACGGGTGTCGACAAGCACGCTCACGTCTGGATCGTCGCGACAGGCGTCCAGCAGGCGGAACACAGCGTTTGTCTCGCGGCGCACCGCATCCTCAACGACGACGAGCGCGTGGCCTGGCGCCGTCCGCGCGCGGTCTGCAAGTCGCGCGACGGATTCGAAGGCACTCCCGTGGCCTGCCTCTCGGTAGAATACCGGCCCGAACTCCGCCTCGTACCACCGGCAGGCGACCAGCTTGCACGCTGTGCTCTTACCCGCCCCCGGCGGCCCCACGAGCGCGTGGGCCGTCCCGTCACGCAGTCCTTCGACAAGCTCGTCGGCGAGCACACGCCGCTCGCCGCCGTCAGGGTAGGTGCGATCGACCGCAAGGCCGGCACACACCTCCGCCAGTCCGAAGCCGGTCCGCCAGGCCGTCGCTGGCGCGGCTGGTTCGTGGCGGTCGACGGCCGCCGCCACGCGGACGAATCCCTCATCACGCAGCGCGGGCGGGAGTTCTGTCGGAGAGGCGGCCGCGCTCGCCTCGTCGTCGGTCCGGGCCGCGTACAGCGACTCCGCCCACGACACCGCCTGGTCGTTGTCGTTGACCAGCACTGCGTGGACCGCCCGTCGGTCGTAGACGACCACCGCAGCCGTCCTGACGGGCGCCTCGACCACGAGCAGGGTAAACGGGGCCACGTCGCCGGCGAGGTCCGGCATGCGCACCGGCGTCTCGTCGGTCATCTCGGCAGTGTCGCGGACGACTGGTGGCGCTGCCAGCGCCATGGTCGCCCCCTCGCTGGCCCGCTTGCGACAGGCGCGCACGACTGGTGTCGGCGGTGCAACGCCCGTCAACAGGCGGACACGGTCCGCCTCGGCGAGCAGGTCGACGAGCTGGCCGGTCGGGTCTGCGTCCTCACCGGGCTGATGCGTCGTCGCACCGTCGAGAAAGTCGGCCCCGAGCGGGGCATCCGGCGGCAGCGGTGCCAACGCCTCGCGGCGCTCGACGGCCGCCGTCGTCCCCTCGGCGAACGAGCGGTACTGTGTCGCGGCGATACGGCCGACGACGGTGGCGGCGTATCCGTCGTCGGTGCGGCGGACCAGCCCTGCCTCCGACAGCTCGCGTAGCGCCCGGCTCACCGTCGACCGAGAGACACCGAGCTGCTCTACCAGCTCGTGCGGCCGCGCGGCGCCATCGGCCAGCGCGCCCACGAAGTCGACCCGACGCGCGATGAGCTCGAGCTGGTCGGTGGCCCACCCCCCATCCGTCACGAATTAGCATGTGGTATGCGAGCCATTATCAAGTATATTTGGACGCTGACAGCACTCGCCTCGCTACTCCGCGGCGTCAAGGTCGTCCTCTTCGTAGGCGTCCTCGTACTTTGCGAGGGCAGCCTCGAAGCTCTCGACGGCCCGCTCGTAGGTCGTCTGCAGGTCCGCGATGGGCTCGCGGCTGGCGTCGACCCGCAGATTCTCGTAGTATGGTTCTGGTTCTCGTTCCTCGGTCGTTGTCACCTGAAGGGCCGCCGACTGCACCTCGAGATCCTCGCGCTTGTCGCCGCCCTCAGCGTGGCCAGCCGCCAGCGCGTCGATCAGCCGCTCAGCGAGCGGGCGGTCCTCGCCACGGCTCTCGGCATAGGCGTCGGCTGTCGCCTCGACGACGGACTCGCCGGTCAGCAGGTTGCCGGCAACCGTGAACCCCTCCCGCTCGACGTGGCCGTACCATGGCTGACATTCCTCGCCAGAGAACGCGAAGGTACCCTCGGCGTCGACGCCGTGGAGCTGTCGGTTCGGCTTCCCGTCGTCGGCGTTCAACAGCGCCGATAGCGCGTCCTCGACGGCCAGCCCGTCCGCAAGGTACTCGATACCCTTCCGGCCCAGCTCCACGTTGACGAGCGACTGAGTGGCGACTGCGCCGTGCTCGTTGGCGAACGGACACAGTGTCCCCACCGCCGCCAGCCGAGTGGTGACGGCGACGCCGTAGCGAATCTGTTCGGTCCCCTCGCTGTCCTCGTACGGTTCGCGCACGCAGATGCTGAAGGTCACGTCGGCGCGTGGGCGCGGGCGGCGAAAAAACAGGCGGTCAGCAGTCGCCGGTGCCGTCGTCGCTTGGGAAATGGCCGACGGCCACCGCGACAGCAAGCAGGCCGCTGCTGGGGCTGTTCAGCGAGCAATCGAGGACTTCGGCAGCCGGCCTCAGCGCGTCCTGCGCCATGTCGGTCGTGGACAACGCCGTGCGTTGGCCGAGGTGTGGATTGCGACCGGCATCCTCCAGTACGTGGGCCGTGGTCGCGTCTGACGCAAGAGTTTAGGCGGCGCCCGCCCGGATTCTGGCGTATGGGACTGATGAGCAAGCTGCTCGGCGGGGGCGACCGCAATACTGGCGACTACGTCGAGCTCGACATCGACGATTTCGACGATGCGGGCACCAGCGCCGGCACTCAGGTTCACATCGCGACCATCGGCGACAAGGGTGACGTCATCCCCATCAAAGACGCCGTTTACGATGGGGACATGGTCGTTGCGGACATCACCAGACACACCACTACCGACCGGACGATGGAGCACATCTCCGACGAGCTGAAGCAGGTGGCTGATGAGGTAGGTGGCGACATCATCCAGAAGGACGACGACCAGCTCATCATCACGCCCGGCGGCGTCGGCATCTCTCGCGAGAAGCTCGATGGCTGATATAAAAACGTTTGGTTGAGTCTCGCCGCGTAGGACCGCTCCCTCCGGTTCAATACCCAACGCGTTCACTGTTTACCTGGAGGGTTCAACCATGGCAACGACGGACCGCGAACTAGACACGCACCTGTTCGGCCACGAGACGCGCGTCTCCTACTCGGCGCGAGGGGTCGGCTACGCGCTGGTGGCGATGCGGCTCACCATGGGGTGGATACTGCTGCAGGGTGGGCTGACGAAGCTCGTCACCTACCTCGATGCCACCCCCGAGAACGACTGGACTGCGGCGGGATTCCTGCAGAACGCGATTCCGGCAGGGAACCCCTTTGCCGACGTGTTCGCCGCGATGGCCGGCATCGCCGCCGTTGACTGGCTCGTGATGTGGGGGCTGACGCTCACGAGCCTCGGGCTGATCCTCGGCACGTTCGTCCGCTGAAACGCGTTCTGGGGCGCCGTGATGATGCTGCTGTTCTGGGCGGCCTCACTCAAGGGTGGGCTGGCGGCCGGCCTCCCAGTCGCCCACGGCTACGTCGTCGACTCGCACCTAGTGTACGCGGCGCTGCTGTTTGGGCTCGGGGCCTTCGGTGCCGGTCGCGCGTTCGGCCTCGACGCCGTGCTCGAGCCGCGGCTCACCGAGCGGGTGCCGGCGCTGCGTTACCTGCTCGGCTGACGGCCGCCTGGAGTTTTATCGGTCGGGCGCGTACGTCGACGTATGTACCGAGCCATCCTGCCCAACGGACAGCTCGAGGCTGCGGGGTATGAACACGTCGAGGACGGCGTTGAACTGTACAACGAGGCAGGCGAACTGCTCGGGTTCGTGCCGTACGCGAACCTCGAGGCGCTGCTGACAGAGCGGGCCTACGCGGACGACCAGCCTGGCGTGATGTAACGGCCAGTCGGCCGGCTACGAGACGCCGTCCGGCGTGTCGGCGTCGTCCTCAACGTCCCGCTTCATCGACTCGCGGCGCGCCTTCGCGTCGCGACCGGTCGCCTCCAGCAGAAACTCGTTTTTCGCTTCGTTGGCGTCACCGGCGGCGTCGACGTCGCCTGTCTCCATCAGTTCGTCAAGCGAGCGCTCGTGGAAGTCGACCGCGAGCTTGTCCTTCTTGCCGTCGTAGGCCACCGCGCCGGCGACGACCTTCTCGAACACCGGGTTCGAGGGCTCTCCGACGACGTACAGGTCCGACCCCTTGTACTCCTGGGTGCCGGAGATAGGGCCGAAGTACTCCTCGATGGTCGCCTCCATGTCGGGGAGTCGCTCCTCGAGATACTCCCCGCGCCGCATCTTGTACTCCTCCATAGAGTCGGGTTCGGCGGAGGACGGTTTAGGATTTCGGACCCGCTACTCGGCCTCGAGGTAGCCCCGCTGACACTCCGGACAGGCGTCGCCCCTCCGTAGCGACGATCCTTCGATGGGTTCGCTGAACCCGCAGGCTGGACAGACGTAGTCGCCGTCCGGCACACCCCCCGCGGCTGGCTGGAGATCTGTCTCCGGCGTTGCCGTCAGATCAACCGGTCCGCCGTCGGCCTCCGACTCCTGTGGCTGCTCGTCGGTCTCTTGACTACCAGGCCACTCGCCGGGCGCCCGCTCTGGCTCCCCGTCGGTGTCGAGAATCTCTGCGTCCTCCTCGGCGGGGTCCCGCTTGGAGTCGGCCGCCGGTGCGGCGGTCTCGTCAGGCTCGGCGGTCGGGTCCGGCTTCGGTTCCTCGTCCGAATCGGTCGCCCCCGTATCCTCCACAGCGGCCGGTTCTGTGTCGGCGTGCGGGTCGGCACTGAAGCCGGCCGGTCCGTCGTCGTCCGGCTCGACGATAGATGTGACCTCCTTGTTCTCGGAGACGACCCGGGTCGCCCCGCAGCGACGACACACCTCCAGTTCGCGCACCACGGTGACCACCTCGCTCCCCTGTTCGGAGCGCTCCCGGTCGACGTCTGTTTCGTCGAACGCGTGCCCGAGGAGCGAACACGTGAGTCCCATTACCGCACCCTCCCGGCGTAGCAAATAAAAGCGTACCGACGCCCCGCCGGCGCGCCGCCACGAACCATTAATGCAGGGTGCCGTCGTACCGATTGACATGCAGGCGAAGCGGGAGTTCCGTGACCGCGAGGAAACACAGGTCGCGGTGCTCGACGCGCTCGTGGACAAGCAGGCCGAGGGACTCACGGTGTTCGAACTTCGGGCCGCTGTCGACGCCCGCATCGACGACATCGAAGAAGCGCTCGCGGCACTGCAGGCAGCCGGGCTCATCCGGGTCGAACAGGCGGGCGAAACCACCCGCATCTACCCCGATGAGCAGGTCATCCCCGAAGGAGATGACCGCCCTGATCCGTCGCTGGTCGACGCCATTCGCGAGCGACTCCCCTTCTGACGGGCGCGGCGACGGACTTATTATTGCTCATTAACAATCGTTAACGATGGCGGCCGAAGGCACCAAGTCGCCGCTCCGGCGGCTACGGGAGTACTACGACGAGGCGGAGCCGACCTGTCCAGCCTGCGGCTATGTCGACCAAGCGACCGGCTGGACCGGCCGCACGGACGGCCAGCAGGTGAGCTACCGCCACAAATGTCCCAGTTGCGGGGCGGTCCAGGAGCGAGAACTCGACGTGTGCCGAGACTGAGGCCCGGACCGGCATAGCGTCGGTCGACAGCGGCTGTGCCGGCCCACACGAGTCGCTTTTGAGGCCAGGCGCCGTCCGGCCGGCCATGACCGTCATTCCGGACGTCCACGAGGCACATGGCGCGCGATTCCGCGAGGTCGACGGCCGGCGCGTCGTCGACCACTATGGCCGGCCCGAGCGGACGGGCCGGGCTGTCCGCAACGGTGTCGGCGTAATCGAGACCCGCTACGGCGTCGTTGCAGTGACCGGCAACGACCGCGTCGACTTCGTCGACAACGCTGTTTCTAACGCTGTCCCCGCAAATGACGGGCAGGGTGTATACGCACTACTGCTCGACCCGCAAGGCGGTATCGAGACGGACCTATACGTGTACAACGCTGGCGAGCGACTGCTCTGTTTCACCCCACCGGGCCATGCCGCGCCGCTCGCCGAGGAGTGGCGCGAGAAGACGTTCATCCAGGATGTCACCATCGAGGCTATCACTGCCGAACTCGGCGTCTTCGGCGTCCACGGCCCGACCGCGACCGAAAAAGTGGCGAGCGTGCTCCACGGGGGTATCGGCACGCCCGACGACCGCCTGTCGTTCGTCCGCGGATCGATGGGCGAGGCGGGTGTCAGCGTCGTCCGCACCGATGACCTCACCGGCGAGGAGGGATACGAGGTGGTGTGTGCCGCCGAGGACGCCGATGAGGTGTTCGACACGCTCCTCACCCGGGGGAACAATGCCGTCCCGTTCGGATACCGGACGTGGGAGGCGCTGACGCTGGAGGCCGGTACCCCTCTCTTCGAGACAGAACTCGAAGGGACGGTCCCAAACGTGCTGGGAGTGCGCAACGCATTGGATTTCTCCAAGGGGTGTTACGTGGGTCAGGAGGTCGTCTCGAAGATCGAAAACCAGGGTCGGCCCTCTCGACGGCTGGTCGGACTCGTCCCCGACGCGCTGCCGGACGCAGGTGCGGCCGTCCACGTCGGCGACGGCCACGTCGGGGAGGTGACCCGCGCCGCCGCGTCGCCGATTCGCGAGGAACCGCTCGCGCTCGCACTGGTTGGCTACGAGGCGGATCTCTCGGACGCTACGGTGCGGGTCGACGGCGAAGATGTCCCCGCAAACCACGAGGAATTGCCGTTCGTCGAGGGCTCCGCGCGGTCGGCGCGACTTCCCACCTACTGACCGTCTTGGACATGGTCGATCCCGCTAGCAAGGGGTCTGTGGCAGTCTACCGGACGATAGGTGCCGAGGCCGGCGGACCCCCGGCAGTGCATCGAAGACTGGCGGCTTGAGGACGCCGTCGACTGGCCGGCCCGGCCTTTTTTGGCTTCGGGAGCCGAACATATACGGGTGCCCCGAGCGAATCTCGTCGTGCAGCTGTCTGACAGCGAGTGGGCCCACGATGTCTCGACGCAGTTTCCCGATGCCGAGTTCGAGCTGATGGCCGTCGAGCCGGGCGAGCTATCGTGTTTCCAACTCGTCCGCGTGACTGCCTCCGAGCCGGAGCCGCCCGTCAAGTACATGCGTGAGGCCGCCGGTTTTCGGTCCTTCTCGCTGGTGCAGTCGGCCGACGCCACCGCAGTCGTCCGCTTCCGTGCCGAAACACCGCTGGCGCTGTTCGTGCTCGGGCGGGCGGACATCCCGTTCGAACCGCCCTTCGGCTGCCAAGACGGGGCCGGCTCGCTGCAGGTGACCGCTCCCGACCCCGCCCTTTCCGAACTGACAGACTACTTCGAGCAGTACGGCGTCGGCTTTGAGGTGGAGTCACTCACCCAAGAGATCGACCTCGAGAGCACGCTCACGCCTCGCCAGCGCGAACTTGTGTTGACCGCCGTCGAGATGGGCTACTACGACACGCCGCGCGACTGTACGCTGACGGAACTTGCAGAGGCCGTCGAGGTGGCGAAGTCGACGGCCTCGGAGACGCTCCACCGGGCCGAAGGGGCCGTGATGGAGCGGTTCGCCGGGGCTGCCCGCTCGGGATCGCTCGACTGAGCGGGGACCGGCGGCGGGGAGAGGGGAGCAGGGGACGGGTGCAGGGGGGTTGTCCCGCACGAGCGGCGGAACACGGGGGGAACGCGCTGGCAACGGGTCGTGTCCAACCGACCCATCTACTGATACGCAGGGTCGTTGGTCGTAGCTTTCCCCGAACAGGTTCGCCCACGGGTTGTGGGCGGTAGCCGTATACGCGCCCATACCGACCCCCCGTCATGGGCCTCGACGACGACGCACGCGAGTATCACGCGTCGGACCCCCCGGGTAAGGTGGAGATTTCGACGACGAAGCCGACGAACACCCAGCGTGATCTCTCGCTGGCGTACTCTCCCGGCGTCGCCGCGCCGTGTCGCGACATCGCGGAGAACCCTGCCGACGCCTACCGCTACACGACGAAGGGAAACCTCGTCGGCGTCGTCTCGAACGGGTCGGCGGTGCTCGGCCTCGGCGACATTGGCGCGCAGGCGTCCAAGCCCGTGATGGAGGGGAAGGGCGTCCTGTTCAAGCGATTCGCCGATATCGACGTCTTCGACGTGGAGCTTCAGGCCGACGATCCCGACGCCTTCTGTGATTCGGTAGCCAGGATGGAGCCGACGTTCGGCGGAATCAACCTCGAAGATATCTCTGCGCCCGCCTGCTTCGAAATCGAGGAGCGATTGCGCGAGGAGATGGACATTCCCGTGTTCCACGACGACCAGCACGGGACCGCTATCATCTCCGGAGCGGCCCTGCTCAACGCCTGCGAACTGACGGGCAAGTCGCTTGCCGACCTCGAGGTGGTCTTCTCGGGTGCCGGCGCAGCTGCCACCGCGACCGCCCGCTTCTACGCCGACCTCGGTGTCGATTCCGACAACGTGACGATGGTCGATGTCGACGGCGTCATCACGGAGGAGCGGGCGGCCGCGGGCGACCCCCATCCGTACGTCGAACCGTTCGCGAGCCAGTCCGGCGGCAATCTCGCGGACGCGATGGCGGGCGCGGACGTGTTCGTGGGGCTGTCGGTCGGTGGAATCGTCTCGCCGGAGATGGTGCAGTCGATGGCGCCCGATCCCGTCGTCTTCGCGATGGCGAACCCCGACCCAGAGATTGACCGCGAGACGGCCGCCGCCGCCCGTGAGGACCTCATCATGGCGACGGGCCGCTCTGACGACCCGAATCAGGTGAACAACGTGCTGGGGTTCCCGTTCATCTTCCGGGGGGCACTCGATGTCCGGGCAACCGAAATCAACGAGCAGATGAAGCGGGCTGCGGCGGAGGCACTTGCGGCCCTGGCGAAGGAGGACGTGCCGGACGCGGTGGTAAAGGCGTACGGCGACGAGCCGCTGCAGTTCGGCCCGGAATACCTCATTCCGAAGCCGCTGGACACACGCGTGCTGTTCGAAGTATCGGCGGCCGTCGCAGAGGCGGCCGTCGACTCCGGAGTGGCACGGGTCGAGCGGGACCTCGAGGCATACCGCGACGAACTCGAGGCGCGGCTGGGGAAGGGTCGTGAGATGATGCGTGTCGTCCTCAACAAGGCGAAGTCCGATCCCAAACGGCTGGTCTTCGCTGAAGGAAACGACCGGAAAATCCTCCGAGCGGCCTACCAGGTGGCCGACGAGGGCATCGCGGAGCCGGTACTGGTGGGTGGCCGCGAGGGCATCCGACGGACGGCCGATGAACTCGGCCTGGACTTTGCGCCTGAAGTGGTCGATCCCGCCACCGACCGGCTCGACCCGTACGCCGAGCGGCTCCACGAACTGCGTCAGCGGAAGGGTATCACCCGCAGCGAGGCGGCGACACTCATCCGCGACGGCGACTGGCTGGCAGCCACGCTCGTCGAGTTGGGCGACGCCGACGCGATGCTCACTGGCCTCACCCACCATTACCCGACCGCGCTTCGCCCGCCACTGCAGGTCATCGGCACTGCGGCGGACGCGCAGTACGCGGCGGGGGTGTACATGCTGACGTTCAAAGACCGGGTGGTCTTCTGTGCAGACACGACGGTCAACCAGGACCCTGACCCGGAGGTGCTGGAAGAGGTGACCAAGCAGACGGCGAAGCTGGCCCGGCGGTTCAACGTGGAGCCACGGGCGGCTCTACTCTCGTATTCGGATTTCGGCACTGTCGATAACGAGGGAACACGGAAGCCGCGGGCCGCCGCCGCCAGTCTGCGGGCTGATTCCGACGTGGACTTCCCCGTCGACGGGGAGATGCAGGCAGATACCGCCGTCGTTGAGGAGCTCCTGACGGAGGACTACGAGTTCTCGACGCTGGAGGGGCCGGCGAACGTGCTGGTGTTTCCGAATCTGGAGGCAGGCAACATCGCGTACAAGCTGCTCCAGCGGCTGGGGGGTGCGGAAGCGATCGGGCCGATGCTGGTGGGGATGGACAAGCCGGTGCACGTGCTTCAGCGGGGTGACGAGGTGAAAGATATCGTCAATCTGGCGAGCGTCGCCGTCGTCGACGCACAGGACGACTGATAGCCTTCACTGTCGGGGCCCGCCGCGCGGTTTTATATCCTCGCGCGGCGCCTCCGCGAGCGTGAGCTACGAGCTGGTGTTGATGACCGCGGACCACGACTCGCTTGACTCGCTGGCCGCGCGGGCACGCCGCGCCGAGCGGCTGGGGTTTGGCCGCGTATCGGCTGGCGAGACGACCGGCTGGGAGATGGTGAGCGCATTCACTGTCGTCGGCGAACGGACCGAGCGTATCGGCATCTCGACGGATGTGCTCTCGCCGTACGCGCGGGCACCGACGGTGCTGGCGCAGGCGGCGCTGACGATGCATGACGCGACGGACGGCCGGTTCCGGCTCGGGCTGGGCACGTCGTCGCCGGCCATCGCCGAAGGATGGCACGGCGAGCCGTTCGACCGGCCACTCCGCCGGCTCCGCGAGACTATCGACATCATCCGCGAGGTATACGCGGATGGCGACGTCACCTATGACGGCGAGGTGTTCGATGTTGGCGGTCTCTCGTATGACCGACCGGTCCCCGAGCAGCCGCCCGGCATCGACGTGGCCGCGCTGGGCCCGAAGGCCACAGAGCTGGTCGGCCGGTTCGCCGACGGCTGGGTCCCGCAGCTGTTCACTCCCGACGGGCTGGCCGACCGGATGGCCGACCTACGGCGGGGTGCCGATCTCGGTGACCGGTCGGTTGACGATGTCCGTGTGACGCCCATCGTCCGGACCGTATCCGACGAGGACCGTGAGCGGGCTCGCGCGCAGGCCCGCTCGATGGTCGCGTTCCTCGTGGGCGCGTACGGCCCGTTCTACGGTGACTCAGTCGCCGAGCAGGGCTATCCCGAGGTGGTCGAGGAGATCCGGACCGCTTGGGAGGAGGACCGCGACACGGAGGCGATGGCCGCTGCGCTCCCGGATGAGCTGCTCGATCAGCTCGCCGCCGCTGGCACCCCTGAGGACGTGCGTGAGCGACTTGAGCGTCACCGGTCGGTCGACGGTGTCGACGCCATCCGGGTTGGATTCGCGAGCGGAATGAACGCCGCCCAGAAGGAGGCGATCATGGAGGCAGTCGCGCCGCTACTGTGAGGTGAGCCGCTCGTAGGTCGCCTCAATTCGCGCCCAGTTCGCGTCGACGACGAACGGAAGCGCGAACAGTACGGCCACCAGCAGCAACGAGAAGACGTCACCCGGCAAGCCGAACGAGGGGACGGTACTTCCAATGAACGCGCCGGTGTGCGAGCCGGCGATGACGAATGGTAGCTGGCGGACGCTGCGGCGGCGTCGGTCAGACTCCGGGACGGTTGAGCCGGCCGCGCCCGATTCTCTGGTGTCGCTGGTCATACCTTGCCTGCGGTCGTCACCGGCAGGTAGCTGTCGGCCCTGCCGCCCCCTGCTTCGGGTCGAGCGCGGTTCTACAGAGAAAGCAAGGCGAGTGCCTCGGGGCGTGACCCCGAGGCGGTTCACAAACGACGAATCCCCACCGCAGATGCGGTAGCTCTTCCGACCCGAAGAACGCCGCTTCCGCTCGAAATCAAGCGATTCAATCGCTCAAACACCACTCCACACTGCCCCTGTCACTAAACCTACCGGTGCACGCCTGGGCAGACCATCCCCGCGTGCTGATGGCAGAGAATCGCCGGCAGACGGTCGACCATTCCGACCGAGATGGCCCGTTTGCGGCCGTTCTGGGCAGAATTCGACGATCGTTGAATAAGGATTTACACTTCGTCGTTCCGTAGACTGTAGTAGGATGACGACGCTGGACCGGCTGTCCTCGCGGACGGCAAAACTGGTGTATCTGTACCTGACCGAGCGTGGCGCGGCAACGGCCGACGAGCTGTCGAGCGCGCTGGACGAACGACAGCTGACGCTGTTGCCCATCCTCGAGACGTTAGAGAGCGAGGGGCTCGTGCAGAAGGACGGCGGTCGGTACCGCCCGGCCTGATATCCGTCCCGCGCTACAGCGTGCGGTAACCTCCCGTAGGGTCCGGCAAACGACCTGCGGAGGCGTCGTACGGGGTCGTCTCTACCGCTCTAGATATCCGTGAGAGCGGAACCCCCCGTTTTTGAGCGTCGCCGTCGTGGCGGCTGTATGCGCGCTGCCGTCCTCCGCGAGTACGGCGAACCGCTCGACGTGACGGACCGGCCGACGCCGGAGCCGGCCGCCGACGGCGCTATTGTAACCGTCGACGCCTGCGGCATCTGCCGGTCGGACTGGCACGCCTGGCAGGGCCACGGCGAATGGGCCGACGACCAGGCACCTCTCGATTACGTGCTCGGCCATGAGCCGGCCGGCCGGGTCGCAGCGGTTGGCCCGGATATCGAGCGAATCCGAGAAGGCGACCGGGTCGTCGTCCCGTTCAACCTCGGCTGTGGGGTCTGTCGGGCCTGTCAGTCGGGCCACGGCAATACCTGCAGCGACGGGCTGGCGCTCGGCTTCGAGCGGGCGGCCCCCGGTGCGTTCGCCGAGCAGGTGGCCGTGCCGGCTGCCGACTACAACCTCCAGCGGCTCCCGTCGGACGTGTCGGCCCGCGACATGGCTGCGGTCGGCTGCCGGTACATGACGGCGTTTCACGCGCTAGCCGACCGCGCGGCCGTCGGCGGTGGCGACTGGGTGGCCGTCCACGGCTGTGGCGGCGTGGGGCTGTCGGCCGTCCAGATTGCTGCCGCGCTGGGCGCTCGACCGGTCGCCGTCGACGTTGACGAGTCGGCACTCGCACGGGCGGCCGACGCGGGCGCCGAGGCCACGGTCGACGCGACAGCTGATCCTGTCGGTGCGATTCGTGACCTGACTGACGGCGGCGCCGACGTGAGCATAGATGCACTCGGTCGCCAGGAGACGGCTCGCAACTCCGTACGCTGTCTCCGTGCCCGGGGCACCCATATCCAGGTTGGACTGACGACCGACGCCGAGCAAGGGCAGGTGTCGCTGCCGACCGACTGGATGACCCGCTGGGAGATTGATTGGCTCGGCTCGCGGGGGATGCCGCCGACCCGCTTTCCGGACCTGCTCGGGCTCGTCGAGAGCGGCCGGCTCGACCCCGGAGCACTCGTCGGCCGCGAGGTGGGTCTCGAGGCGGTCTCCGACCGGCTCGCGGCAATGACCGACTACGAGACGGACGGCATCGAGGTGCTGCGGCCCTGACATCAGCTTGTTTACAGATATTCAGTTCTCCAAACGTTGAGGGACGGCCCGCGCCTGTGTAGGAACGATGAGCTTCGACGATGTTGACGACGTCCTTGAGGAACTCGCAGGACTGCCGAGCTTCCACCACCCGACTGTGTCGCCGGACGGGTCGACGGTGGCCGTCTACTACGATGGCTCCGGCCGTAACGAACTCCACCTCATCGACACGGATACCGGCGAGTCCCGGCAGGTCACGGACGGCGAGGTGCCGCGGAACGCCCGCTGGTATCTGAAATGGGGGACTGACGACGAGGTCTTCTTCCACATGGACGAGGGGGGCAACGAGCAGAACGACATCCACGTCGTTGACCGTGAGGGGACGACCCAGCCTGTCGTCAAGCAGGAGGGCCAGAACGCCCTCCAGGCGGTGAGCGACGACGGCCGTGTTCTCTACTTCGGTTCCTCGCGGGACGGCCAGATGAACATCTACCGGCACGACCGTGACGCCGGCGAGACGACGAAGCTCACGGACTACGAGCGGGCCGCCGGCTCCGCGACGCTGTCGCCCGACGGCGACCGGGTCGCCTTCGCGACGAACGAGGCGGACGACTACGAGAATCAGGATGTCTACGTGATGGCTGCCGACGGCTCGAATCCCCGGAACCTCGAAATCGGCGAGACGGGCGCGGAGGCCTCGCCCGTCGACTTCGGCCCCGAGGGGGACCGACTGCTCGTCGCCGACAACTCGACTGACCTCGGTCGCACCGGTGTCTACGAGTTTGCCACCGACGAGGTGACCTGGTACGGGAGCGACGCCGAGGAGTCGCCAGTCGGCTTCCTCGCGGACGGCGAGCGGTTCCTCGTCCATCGGACTCGTGACGCCGCTGTCATCCCGGTCGTCTACGACTTGGACGGCCAGGCTCGCGAACTCGATCTGCCGACTGGGGTGGGGTCGTTCTCGACGACCGGCAAAAGCCAGATCGACGACGACCGCCTGCTCGTCAGCCACACCACCCCGAGCACGCGCCCGTCGCTGCTGGCGTACGATCTTGCCGACGACACGACGGAGACGCTGCTTGACGCCGAGTACGGCCCCTTCTCGCCGGAGGCGTTCGCCGACGCCGACTTCTTCACCTTCGAGTCGGACGGCGTCCCAGAGACACGCCAGGCGGCCGTCGAGCACGACCCCTACGAGACGCTCGAGATCGAGGCGCTGCTGTACGACTCCGGCGAGCGGCCCTCTCCACTGGTCGTCAACCCGCACGGCGGCCCGCGGGCGGCCGACCACCGTAACTTCGACCTGTACACGCAGTTTCTTGTCTCGCGTGGCTTCTCCGTGCTGAATGTGAACTACCGCGGCTCGACTGGCCGCGGTCGCGAGTTCGTCGAGCAGATCTACGACGACTGGGGCGGCGCCGAACAGGGCGATGTCGCCATCGGCGCCGAGCGGGCCCTCGCCGACTACGACTTCCTCGACCCAGAGCGGGTCGTCGTCTTCGGCGGCTCCTACGGCGGTTACTCCGCCTACTGGCAGACCGTCCAGTACCCCGACCTGTATGCCGCCGGCATCGCGTGGATCGGCCTGACCGACCTCGAGCGGATGTTCGAGACGACGATGCCGCACTTCCGCACCGAACTGATGGAGAAGAACCTGGGCACACCCGATGAGAACCCCGAACTGTACCGCGAGCGCTCCCCCATCGAGTACGCCGAGAACCTCTCGTGTCCCCTGCTGATGGTCCACGGTGTCAACGACCGGCGGGTTCCCGTCGAGCAGGCGCGTATCTACGACGACCGTCTCCAGGAGCTGGGCTACGAGCGCGGCGAGACGGGCGACTACGAACTGGTGGAACTCGGCGAGGAGGGCCACGCCTCCTCCGATATCGACCAGAAAATCCGGCTGTTCCGTATCCTCGATGACTTCCTCGCTCGCCGCGTCGGGCCGAGTGCCGAGGCGACGGCCGACGACTGACCGGGTGCCGAACGGAAGGTCGATACGGGTGGGCGCCGAGATGTGGGCCAGATGACCCGGACGCTGCTCGTCGCCGGCACCGCCAGCCACGTCGGCAAGAGCACGGTCGCTGCTGGCCTCTGTCGACTACTCGCCGACCGCGGACTCGATGTCGCGCCGTTCAAGGCCCAGAACATGTCGAACAACGCTCGGGCCGTCATCGCGAGTGTCGATGAGGCACCGTACGGTGAGGTTGGCGTCTCCCAGTATGTGCAGGCGCGAGCCGCTCGGACCACCCCTGTCACCGACCACAATCCCGTCCTGTTGAAGCCGCGGGGTGACGGCGAAAGTCAGCTGGTCGTGAACGGCCGTCCGGTCGCGAACGTCTCCTCTGAGTCGTACTACGAGGACCACTGGACGGCGGCCCGCGAGGCGGCCGCCGCCGCCCACAATCGGCTTGCCCGCGAGGCGGACATCGTCGTCGCGGAGGGGGCCGGCTCGACGGCGGAGCCGAACCTGCTTCACCGCGATCTGGCGAACGTGGAGACCGCCCGCTTCGCCGACGACCCGGAGGACAGCGACTGCGCGATCCTGCTGGTCGCCGACATCGAGCGTGGCGGTGTCTTCGCACACGTCGTCGGTACGCTGGAGCTGATGCCCGACGACCTCCGCGAGCAGGTGGCGGGCGTCCTTATCACCAAGTTTCGCGGTTCACGGGACGTACTCGCGCCTGGCATCGAGACGCTCGAGGCCCGGACCGGCGTGCCTGTCGTGGGCATACTCCCGTACGATGATCCTGGGCTCCCCGAGGAGGATAGCCTCGCACTCCCCGACCGCGAGGAGCGGGCCGTCCGCGGCGCCGACGACCCTGCGGTGACCGTCGGGGTCGTCCGGTTGCCGCGGGTCTCGAACGCGACGGACGTGGAACCGCTGGCCGCCGAACCGGGCGTCGCGGTGGCGTATCTCCCGCCCGAGGCCCCGCTCGATGTCGACGCGCTCGTCCTCCCCGGTACGAAAAACACTGTCGACGACCTGCTGGCGCTTCGCGAAGCGGACTTTGGCGAGCGACTCGCCAGCTTCGAGGGGCCCATCGTCGGCGTCTGTGGCGGCTATCAGCTCCTCGGCGAGCGGCTGTTGAACGCCGATGTCGAGGGAACTGGCGAGGTCGAGACGCTTGCGGGCTTCGGCCGACTTCCCGTCGAGACGCGTTTCTCGCCGGCCAAGCGGGTCGCCGAGACGACCGTCACGGTCGACGGGACCGGTCCGCTCGCGGGTGCGACGGGGACTGCAACCGGCTACGAGATACACATGGGAGAGACACGAGCACTCGCGGATGTTGCTCGCCCGCTGGGTCCCGATAGCGCGGCCGTCGACGACACCCTCGGCACCTATCTTCATGGGCTCTTCGAGAACGAGAACATCCGGACGGCGTTCCTCGACCGGGCCTTCGCAGCTGCGGGCGTCGCCCGGCCGACAGCCGATTCAGCCGCCCGCAACCCCTACGACGCGGCTGCGCGGCTCGTCGGTGAACACACCGACCTTGGGCCACTCGGGCTTTAGTCATCGGCCGGTGTCGCGGCCACCGCGGGCCGGCTCTCGGTGACGGCGGCCGCAACCAGCGCTGCCGCCCCAAGCGCGAGTGCGCTGGCCGCGACGAACGCGACCGGGTAGCCGAAGAACGTCGCTACACCGCCGACGAACAGCGGCCCGATAACACCCCCCATCGCCCGCGAGGTAGAGGCCAGCCCCATCAGCTCCGACTCGCGATCTTCGGGAGCGACATCGCCGACGAACGCGACCGCGCCAGTCCACATCGCCGAGAAAGCTACCGCGAGCAATACGTACGCGACCGCGACGACGGCCGCCACGGCTAGCCGCCCGGTCGCCGCGACGGCTGCCGCCGCCACGAGTCCGAACGCCGCTGATCCCGCCATTCCCCAGACGACGAGCGGTTTTCGCCCCGCCTCGTCGACGAGCCCGCCCAGATAGTACATCAGAGCAGTCTGGGAGACGGGGTTGAACGCGAGCAGGATACCCATCCATGCCTCGGGAAGCGCGAGTGTCTGGACGATGTAGACGGGCATCAGTGCGCCGACGCCCGAGACGGTCGATTGGCGGGCCGTGAGGCCGACATAGAGCCAGCCGAGCCCGTTCGTCGTAAGGTGGCTCCGCTCGCCGGCCGGCGGGAGCAGCCGCCGGCGTACCTCGGTCCGTAGCCGGTCGGCCTCTGGGTCGGGGTCGTAGTCGCCGGTATCGAGCGCGGCGACACAGCCGGTCGCCACCAGCGAGACGGCCGCAACCACCAGATACAATTCTGAGGGCGCGAGCGCACCGAGCAGGATGCCCGCGGCGAACTGGCCGCCGCCGGCGCCGGCCGCGACGAAGCTGTTGAGACTACCGACGGCCTGTCCGCGGCCGCCGGCGCCGCCCCGCTCGCTCGCTACCGTCAACATTAACGGCATGAACCCAGCGGTGAAGACGGCGTACAGGGCTCGCACGCCCACCGGGACGGCCGCTCCCGGCACTGCCACCGGACCGACCTGGATGGCTCCCTCGAAGGTTGGCACCGCGAGCAGCAGCAGGACAGCTGCCGTCGCCCCCAGGCCGGTGCCGACGAGGATAGCTCGCCGGCGACCGGTCACGTCTGCCAGCGCCCCCCAGATGGGCGCGAAGATAATCATCCCGATGGAGAAAGCCGTCGCTAGCAGGCTGACGGCAAACGGCGACCCGGTCCGGCCGACGTAGACGGTCAGTGCCGTCCCGAGGAGTGCGCCGCCGAGGATGCGCGCCACTGCGGCCGCGCCCATGACGACCGTCCCGGTATCTGGGCGGGGGAAACGAGACACACCGGCTCTCGTCGACTGGGGGGTGAGAAGGCTTCGATTCGTGGTCGGGTTACGCTTCTGTCACCGGAATCTCGACACGGTCTGGTGGCGCCTCGACGACGGTGACCGATGGGTCGGTCGCCGGCTCCGTCCGATCTTCATCGGTCACCTCACCACCGTCGGTCAGCAGCGTGGGACACGGGTTCGCGAGCGCGCCGGCGATGTAGCCGCCGGCCGCGCCAAAGCCGGCTCCGAGGCCGGCACTCACTGGCCCGCTCTTCGCGCCCAGCGTCGCTCCGATGCTCGCGCCGACCGAGGCGGCCTGCCTCTCGACGTTGAACAGCGTACAGCCCATGTTCATCTGTCACTACGGGGTGCACCCGCAAGTGTCCACGGGTCGGCGAAAATTAATCCCGGCCGAGCAGGACGTACAGCACGATACCCAGCAGCGGCGCGAGAAAGACGACGAGCGCCCACAGCCACGCGGGCTGGTCGCTGTTCTCCTTGGCGTCGCGGTAGGTCCACACAATGGCGGCGATTAGGAGGAGGAAACTGAGCAGCCCGACGAGCAGCGGGCCGGCCCCATCTGGAGCGGTGTGTGCATACACCGGCCACGTCGGGACCGTGCAAAGCCATTGTGGCTTCGCTCAGCCGACGTCCGACCCCGGCTCCGGCGCCCACAGTGCGAGGATAGCGCCGACGGCAGCCACGCCGGCGGCCAGCAGGAACGCGGGCTGGTAGCCGGCCGTCTCGATGACAGCGCCGCCGACGATGGGGGCGACGAACGCGCCTGCCAACCCAACGGCCGTCTGGAATGCGACAGCCGTCGCGGCGACGGCCGGGTCAACCAACTCGCGCACGTACGCGAACGCGAGCCCGAGCGTGAGTTGGACGGCTACCCCCGCTAGCAGCAGCGCGCCTACGAGTACAGCCACCGTCTGCGCACGGGCGAACACGAGCGTCAGCGGTGCGGCCGCGAGAAAGGAGCCGAGTACGACCGGCCGACGGCGGCCGCCGAAGATACGATCGGAGACAGCGCCGCCGCTTACCCGCGAGAGGATACCCACCGCCGGGAACAGCGCGACGAGCGCGCCACTGGTCGTCAACGAGAGGCCGACAGACTCCGTGAGGTAGGTTGGCCCCCAGCTGTTGACGAACAGGTACAGTGCGTAGCCGAGGAAGCCCAGCGAGCCGACCAGCCACACTGACCGGCTCCGGAGTACGCCGCCGAACGCGGCTAGTGAGGGTGCGCCGCCGGCGGCGACGCGCCCCAATCCACGGCTGGCCGGCCAGAAGGCAACCAGTCCCAGCGCCGCAACACCGGTAAAGACGGGGAATACCGCCGGCCAGCCAGCGGCCGCGGCGATACGGGGCCCCGCCGCCTGTCCGAGGGCGAACCCGACGGGACCGCTGGCGGTGAAGGTCCCGACAGCGGTGGCGCGGTACTCCGCGGGGGTGGCCTCACTGGTCACCTCGATACCAGCGTTCCAGACGACAACGTATGCCAGCCCGCCGAGGACCCGCGAGGCCAGCAGCGACCGGAAGGCGCCGGCCGTGCCGGCGACGTAGCCCCACGCACCCGCCAGCAGGACCCCGCCGACGGCGATGGCGACGGCCCGCCGGGAGTCGACCCGGTCGAGGACGAAACCAACCGGCAGACTCGCGATGACGGCTGTCCCGAACATGACGCTCACGAGCAGGCCGGCACCGGATGCGGAGACGCCGAGCGTCTCGCGGATGAGTGGTGTCACGCCCGCGGGCGCAATCTCGTAGGCACCCAGTCCGGCCGAAATGAGCGCGCCCCCGGCGACGAGCGCGCCTACGCGCGCCCGACTGCGTTCGGTCACGCCGGTAGCAGGGGGGTGGCTGGTATGAACCTGTCTACTCGCCGCGCTCACTCGGTGGTCGTGACGCCGGTAAAGTCGAAGCGGGCGCCACCTTCGGCGGCTGCTCCAGCGGTGACTGTCCATCCGTGGGCCTCCGCAATCCGTTGGACGATACTGAGCCCGAATCCGGTGCCATCCTCGGCGGTCGACTGGCCACGCTTGAACACCGTCTCGTGCCACTCGTCGGGGATGCCCGGTCCGTCATCGGCGACATAGAACCCCCGGTCGGTCGCGCCGACGGTGACGGTCACATCTGGGCCGGCGTGCTCGATACTGTTCGAGAGGACGTTCGACAGCAGCCGACGCAGCCGGCCTGGGTCGGCCTCGACGGTCGGCAATGCTCTTACCTCAAGGGTAGCCGCGTCGGTCGCCAGGTCGCGCCAGACCGTCTCGACGAGCGCGGCCAGGTCGACCGGCTCCGTCTCGCCGATGGCTTTCCCCTGGCGAGCCAGCGCCAGCGTGTCCGCGACCAGCGCCTCCGTCCGCTCGATGGCGTCGGCGGCGATGTCCAGCGACTCCGTGGCCTCTCCGCAGGTGCACGCCTCCGCCGCGAGGTCGACCCGTCCGGCCGCGACCGACAGCGGCGTCTGGAGGTCATGCGAGAGCGTGCTGGCGAACTCTTCGAGCCGGTCGCGTTCGCGCTCCAGCAGTTGTTGACTCTGCCGTTCAGCGAGCAGTCGGCTCACCCACTGGCCCATCAACTCGACGAGTGTCTTCTCCCAACCGGTAAACGACTCGACGCGGGCTTCCTCGTCGAGGAAGCAGAGCGTCCCGTACAGCTGTCCGTCGACGAACAGCGGCGTCCCAATGTAGCAGTTCATCCCTACCTCCGTGTGGATTGGGAGCTCGCGCCAGTCGTCTTGCTCGTCCATCGCCGCGACGCTCGTCGTCTCCTCCTCGCGGATAGTGAACACACAGCCCGTCTCTTCGACATCGAACACCGCTCCCGGCCTGACAGTCTCGCGGTCCGAGCGGACGAACTCCATCTCGTAGCGGTCTCTAGTCACGTTCGCGACGACGCCATGCGTCGCGCCCAGCGTCTCCCGGCCCAGGTCGAGCACCGCCTCGATTGTCTCCGCCAGCGGACGGTCGGTCGCGACTTCCCGGTGGAGCCGGCGGAGCGTCGCCTCCCGTCGCTCGGTCTGCTCGCGGGCCCGCCGGCGCTCGAGTTCGTGGCCGAGCGTCTGTGCGACCAGCTCCACGAACGAGCGGTCGCGGTCGGTGAACTCGGTAGTCGGTGCCGGGTCGACGAAACAGACGGTGCCGTACGTCTCGCCGTCGACGCGCACCTCTGTCCCGAGGTACGACTCCCGATCCCACCGCTCGGCGACATCGCTCCACTCGGAGTTGCTCGTCTCATGGACCGCCAGCAGGCCGTCGCCGACCACCGCCCGACAGAACGTCTCCGAGAGATCGCTGACATCCCCCTCAAGGCTGTCGTCTGCCGTCGTTACGACCGTCTCGTGGCGGTCTTGCTCCGGGTCGACCCGAATGAGCTTCCCTTCCGCGAGCCCAAGCCGCTCGCGGCCGATATCGAGCAGCCGACGGGCCGTCTCTTCGGCATCCGGCTCCGGGTCCGTTGCAATCTCGTAGAGTCGCTCGCGGACCTGCTCGTCGGCGTACCGCTCGGAGATGTCCCGAACAACGCCGGTAGTTCCACGGAACTCTTCTTCGAATGGGAGGAGGCTGAGGTGGTCCTCACAGGGGATCGTCGTGCCGTCGGCTCGCTTCATGCGCATCTCGACGGTCGTACGCTGCTGGCCCGTCGAGAGCAGCTCTGCCACCCGCTGCTCGAGCCGCTCGGTCTCGCCATCGGCTAAATACGCCGAGACGTGTGTGCCAAGCAGCGTCTCGCGGTCGGTACCGAGCAGCGCCGCCAGCGGCTCGCTGACGAACTCGAAGTGGCCCTCGGTGTCGACCACGTACATCGGATCGCCAACGGAGTCAACGACGGTCTCGTACTGTTCGAGCCGACGGCGGGTCTCGGCGGCGGTGATGGCTGCCGCGACTGTGTCGGCAAGCTCCGTCAGCACGGCCTGTTCTTCGTCGTCGAACGCCGCCGGTCGGTCGGCGTATACCGGTATGATGCCGTACAGCTGGTCGTTGTCGACCAGCGGTAGCACCATCAGCGACTCGATGCCGTACTGGTCGGTCAACTCGCGCCATGCGTCGAGCGCGGGGTCGGCCCCTGCCTCGTTGATAACCTGCGGCTCGCGGCTTCGCACGGCCTGTCCACCCGGACCGCGGCCCCGTGGGGTGTCGTCAAATCGGACGGTCAGCTCCTCAACGTAGCCGACGCCGTCACCGCCCGCTGCGACCGGCTCGACGACGCCCGTCGTCTCGTCAGGGATGCCGACCCACGCGAGCGTATACGGGTCGGCGTCGGTGAGCGTCTCGCAGACGACCCGCTGTATCTCCTCGCGCGTCTCGGCCTGCACGAGCTCCGTCTGCACCTCGCGGATGAGCTCGTTGATACGGGCAAGCTCGGTAGCGCGCTGTTCGGCGCTCGCGCGCACGACTGCGTTGCGGATGCGGTTGGCAAGCACCTCGTACTGGTCGGCGCCGCCGGACTTCTGGAGGTAGTCGGTGACGCCCGCCGAGAGCGCCTCGCTGGCGATCTCTTCGCTGCCTTTCCCCGTGAACAGGATGAACGGGAGCTCGGCGTGCCGTTCGCGGACGCGTCGAAAGAACGTGAGCCCATCACAGCTGGGCATCTCGTAGTCGGAGACGATACAGTCGACCGACTCGGCCGCAAGCTGCTCTAACCCCGACTCTGCGTCCGCGGCCGTCACCGTCCGGAACGCGTCGTCGAGCCGCTCGAGGTACGTCGCCGTCAGGTCCCGCTGGTTCGCCTCGTCGTCAACGACCAAGACGGTCGTCTCGCTCATGGTCGGTCCATCCCCCGTTCCCGTCGAAATCGGCGGAGCGAGGACTTATTTTTTGGCACCGTGACCGCCGGGTCGCTTAGACGACCTGCTCGTCGCCTGGCGCGAGATGCGGTCGGTTCCCCCCGAACAATTTATCGAACGTCGCGCCGAGCAGGTAGCCGTACAGCAGGTGGCCGAGGAAGGTCGCCACCAGATACAGCACGAGCCGGCCGCCGGTGAACCCGTCGTACCACGCGAGTGCGAAGCCAGTCCAGATGGCTGCGCCGAGGAACAGCCCCCGGGTAGCGTACCGTTCGCCGGGGAAGAACGTCCCAATAGACGCGAGCACCAGCGGCCAGGTCACCATCGCACCCAGCACGAAGACGACATAGCCGAGCAGTTGGGCTGTTGCCGGCGAGAAGTCCACCGCCAGCCGGAGAACGTCGGCCAGCTGGCGGAACTCCGTCAGGCTGAACGCTCCGACCTGACTGAGTAGCATGAAGATGATGGTGAGCGGGCCAACACCGATGAGCCCGCCGAGTGCCCCCACGAGTCCATCTTCGATCAGCTCGCGCAGTGGGAGCTCCGCCGGCGATTCGTGGCTCTCGGCGTTCGCATCAACCTCCGCATCAGCCATGGTAGCATGGTACGTGATTCGGGCGTAAATATCTCTCGCGGTCGGTCGAGCGGAGCTCACGAGAGACGCCGAGAGACCGGCCCAGAACCGCCGGATAGGTTGACTCACGACAGTAGCGAGCCGATCATTCGCCCCGAGGAGTAGAACTCCGCCGACTCGCACTGCACGGGTGAACTCACAGTCCAGATTAGGTGGACTGCTGAAGCGAAACCGCGGCCGTATACTCCGCGCGGCGAGGAATACCGTCTATATTTTGCTTGGGGCCGACACTGGCACAGCACATACCCCCAGCTTCGAGTGGAATCTCTCCCGCCGTGGGACGCTCGCTTGTGGTCGGCCGACTCCGGCGGTCGCCGCGGGGAGATCAGTCGCCCAACTCTGCCCGTGTGTCCTCAAGTGCGGCGATAACGGCGTCGAGTTCCTCGCGGGCCGCGGCTGCCCCGTGGAACGAACACAGCGAGTGGGCACGGTTCTCGATGGCCCGCCGACACGCGGTCATCTCCTCGTGCCAGTCGTACCCGCTCTGCTTGAACAGATAGTGGATGAGCACCCACGCACCGATCCCGGCTGGGTTCGTGTCGGTCCGGTCGCCGACTGCCGGTGGGTCGTCGTCAAACCGCTCGAGCAGTTCGAGCGTCGTGGGGATGGTCGCAGTCCGGAGCCGGTAGTTGAGCGGCCCGCCCGTCTCACCGAACCGTTCACACATCTTCTCGCGAGCGGTCTCGACGTCCAGCGCGGCGTCGACGGCATCCCAAGGCTGTCGTGTCCACGAGGCGAGCAGACCGTCGTCGACATGTTCGTCCCAGCGGTCCGTCTCTGCGTCGAGCGCGGCCGTCGGATCTGGGGCGCCGTTCACGACGACGATGGCGCCCCCGTCGCCGGGGGTGATTGTCTCCCCGCCCGCGAGTTCGATTGTGCCACGGTCCCCGGCTGCGCCAATCCGCCAGAACCACACCGACGCGACGGCCTCGTGGGCAGTGAGCCGCCGGTAGGCATCGGGCATGTACCGTTCGACGAATGGGCGCTCGTTCTCGCGTGTCGTCCGGAATACCACTTGTGTGGTCTGCATACCCGGCTGCGCGGCCGCCGGCTGCCTTAGTGTTTGGAGAAGAACATTTCACTACCGGCGGTCAGCCGCGGAACGGCCGGTCAAGGTGCACGTGGACGAGCCGTTCGCAGTCGGGTTCCCCACAGACCGGACACAGTCCTGCTGACTCGTCCGTGCGTTCAACTTGTGGGCCGTCACCGGCGACGACCACCAATCGGCTACCACGGTGGTTCAGCGTGTACCCGGCAGCCGTCTCGCGGACGTAGTGGTCGCACAACTGTGTGAGGTGGTAATTGAACCGGCCAGAGTCGCGGACGCCGACGCGCTCCCGGAGCCGCGTATACGACAGCGGCTCATCGGCCTCTGCCAGTGCTCGAAGCACGTCGACACGGATCTCATGGGTGAGCGCCGCGAGCGCTCCATCGAAGCCGTCGTCGGACACGCTCTATACTACCGGTCAGCCGTTTCGTATATTTTGTGTCGCAGTGGATGACGCAGTCTTCGGCGGTGGAGCTTCCCTCACGATGTGACTCCGCCCGGCGAGTGTGATTGTTCTGCGGCCGGCTCACGCTGTCGGCTGGACAGGCCTTCGTCTGGGGGTGAGGAATCTCTCTGCGAGTTCGGTGTCATAATCGGTGGGCAATCTGCTACAGAGCCGAGATGTATCGCCGGACGGCTCGCGCGTACCCTCCGGCAGCCAGTGGCAGCCAGTACTGTCGGGAAATTAACGGTTAAGTCCGTGAGAGACATACACATGATTGCCTCGGGATGAGGCCGGCGCGGCCGCGCACGCTTGGTTGGACCCGCCGCGGTCGCGTCTCGCGGATAGACGACAGTTATTACTCGCCGTGACTCCAGAGTTCAGCCGTCGAATGGCTCGTATTGCTCCCGCCGACAGGGTTCCGCTGTTGGCCGCGGTCGTGGTGATGCTGCTGGGGAACGTGGCCGGCTATCTCGCTGGGGCGACGGTGTATCTCACCTATCTCGCTGCACCGGTCGCAATCGGGGCGTTCTGTGGTGCCCGGTATCTGCTCCACGGCGACCCGCTACCGGCTGCCGTCCGGCCGTAGCCGTGTCCGCTGACGGAACGTCGTTGGTCGTCGCGAGCACGGCCACAGACGATGCACACGCCACTGTGGCGCCCTCGGTGGCGCGTGCGCTGTCGGCGGCCGACGGCGAAACCGTCGCTGTGACGACGCCCGCCGGCGGTCGCACTGTCCGTGAACTCACCGTCGACGAGACAACCGACGCCGGCACCGTGGCGCTCGGCGCCCAGACGGCCGAGTCGCTGGGTGTCGCCGATGGCGACCGGGTCATCCTCAAGAGTGTCACCCCGACGACGGCCGACCATGTCGTCGTCGCGCCGGTGGCCGATCTCGCCGTCCGAGGAAGCGAGCGGGCTGTCGCCGAGGCGCTGGGGGACCGACCGCTAATCGCCGGGGATACCGTCGCCGTCTCACTTCTGGGCGGCACTCTCGAGATTCCCGTCCGCGTCCGCGAGACGACCCCCGACGACGCCGTCGTCATCGGCCCGAACACGGAGGTGACCGTCGAGGCCGGACCCGCCGGGCCCGCGAACGGGCGGGCGGCGACAGCACCAGTTCCTTCGTCGGCGGTCGGCGGCTACGAGGCGACCGTCGCGGAGTGTCGCTCGGCGCTCGTGCGGCCGCTCACCGCTCCTGACGCGTACACTCTCGACGGTGGGTCCGCTGCCAGCGGCGTCCTCGTGACCGGTCGGGCAGGCGTCGGCAAGAGCCACCATATCCGTCATGCGGCCTGGCTGGCCGAGGCGACGCTTGTGCGCGTCGACGCAGGCCGTCTCGCCAGTGCTGGGTACGAGGCCGTCGCCGACCGGCTGGACGACGCGGCGGGTCGCGCGGCGGGCGCCGCCCGGGCCCTCGTCCACGTTGACGATCTCAACGCGCTCACCGACGACGACACCACGGCGCGCCACCTCGGGCGACGCCTCGGCGAGCTGTCGGACCGGCCGGGTGTCGTCGTCGTTGGTGAGGCGACCGACGCCGACGACCTGCAGACGGCACTCACTCGGGGGGACCGACTGGGCCGCCGCATCCGGGTGCCGCGTCCGACCGCCGACGACCGAGCGGCTGTCTTCGAGACACTGACTCGGGGGCTGCGGTTCGCCCCAGATGTCGACGCTGGCGCGGTCGGCCGCCGCGCGCTCGGCTACGTCGCAGCCGACCTGCTCGCTGTCCGGGCCCGTCTCCTCGAGGTGGCGCTCGACCGAACGGACGGCGCCTCGCGGCCGCTGGTAACTGCAGACGACGTGAGTGCGGCACTCGATGCGACGACTCCCAGCGCCGCGCCGGCCATCGAGGCGTCTGTTCCGTCTGTCTCCTTCGACGATATCGGTGGGCTGGCGGACGCGAAGCGGGAGCTCCGCCGGGCTGTGGAGTGGCCGCTCGTCCACGGCGAGGCGCTCGCGGATCTCGGCGTCGATGTTCCGGGCGGTGTTCTGCTGCACGGGCCGCCCGGGACGGGCAAGACGATGCTCGCGCGGGCGGTCGCCTCCAGCACCGACGCGAACTTTCTGGTCGTGAACGGGCCCGAACTGTTCGACAAGTTCGTCGGTGAGTCTGAGCGAGCGGTCCGCGAGGTGTTCGAGCGGGCCCGTGCAAGTGCGCCGGCGGTTGTCTTCTTTGACGAACTCGACGCGCTGGGGGCCGCCCGCGGCGAAGCGGGCGCTGCGGCGCCGGAACGGGTCGTCTCACAGTTGCTGACGGAGCTGGACGGACTGCGCTCGCGCGAGCAGGTCACCGTCGTCGGCGCGACCAACCGGCTTGACCGCATCGACGAGGCACTGCTCCGGCCGGGTCGGTTCGACCGTACCGTCGCCGTGCCCCTGCCCGACCGGGCGGCCCGAGCGGAGGTCATCCGTATCCACGCCCGCGACGCCCCCATCGAGGGGCTCGACGCCGCGGCGCTGGCCGACCGGACCGAGGGCTACTCCGGGAGCGACCTCGCTGCGCTTCTCCGAGAGGCGAGTCTGCTCGCGCTCGAGGAGCGGCTCGACGGCGACCGCCGGCCTGGCGATGTGGCTGACTCCGTGCGGGTGGCGAGCCGGCACATCGAGCGGGCCCTCGAGCGGGTGACGCCGTCGACAGCCGCCGGCAGTCACTCGGAGTCGACCACGACGGACGGCTCGCGGTGAAGCCGGAGGACCGAAACGGCCACGCCGATGAAGGCGACGAACTCGACGGCGAGCACGGTCAGGAAGGCGGGCCAGAACGCCAGCCCGAGCCACGACCGCAGCGCCGGCAACACGAACAGCCCGACGACCGCGACGGCGACCGACACAAGGAGGCTAAAGATGGCACTCCGGTTCAGTGTGGCCGGGGCTAGGTCCGTCTCGTCGCCGTCGCGTGTGCGCTCCATATGTGTGTTCTCGTATCGTCGCGGCGGCGCAAAAAACGAATCGACGCGGTAACGGATCGCGCCGGTGGTGTTAGTCGGCTGCCGACTCCTCAGCGGACGGCGTCGGGGCGGAGCTTCCGGTGATGGCACGGCTCCGCAGCAGGATGAAGCCGAACCCGACCTTCGCGAACAGGTCGAGGATCATGAAGATGAGCGTCTCGCCGAACAGCCCGACGAGCGCCAGTCCCTCGGTGCCGACGAGCCATGCCACCGGATAGACGGCCCACGACACGAGGGTGACGTTCCGCAGTGCGGTGAACGTCGAGCGGGTGTCTTCGTCGGCACCCGCAACAGCCTCGCCCAGCACCGCGACGAGGTAGTAGAGGATGAAGATCATCGCGATGGTGCTCATCGTCCAGAAGGCGAACCGCGCGATGGGGATCTTCATCAGCGTGGCCGCGAGGCCGGTGACGATCATGAACGCGTCGAGGCCGATGAGTGCCCCGATGTCCTGCCGGCTGGCACCAGCCAACAGGCCGATGTCAAGCAGCAGCAGCGGTGTCGTGAACAGCCAGTCAGCATACCGGGCCCAGTAGACGTCAACGACCCGGCCGGTGACAAGTTCGACCTCGGTCAGCCCAAAGCCGAAGAACATCGACAGATACGACGCTGCTGCGATGCCCGGGATGAGGATGGTGATGATGTAGTACTCCTTCTCCTCGGGGTCGGTGACACCCCAGCCCTTGGAGATGAAGTAGACCATCCCGAGTAGCATGCCAATCGTTCCGAGGGCAAGCCAGATGCCCTCGCCCGCTACGCCAAGGCTCCCCATTTGCAACGCTGGTATCGTCATACGACACGTCAAATAACACACGACTCAGGTTTAAAACCACCTACAATGTGAACACTCTGCCGCAAAATCACGCAGGTTGCCGCCTCTCCGGGATATCAAACAATATACGGACTGCCGACACATACGTTCACAGGTATGACCGACGAGGAGCCAGCCACCGAGGAGACTGACACCGAGACGGAGGCCGACGCGGAGGCAGAGACAGAGACGGAGGCCGACGCGGAGGCAGAGGCGACGCTCGACGTCGAGGCCGCCCAAGAGCGTGAGGAGACGGTCGAACAGCTGCGCGAGCAGGTAGCCGAACAGCAGGCCCGCATCGAAGAACTCGAGGACATCATGCTCGACATGTCCGCCCGCGCAGCCCACGATGGCGGGACCGGCGTCTGTCCGGACTGTCACGGCCCGGTCATCAAGACCAACCCGTTCCTCCGGAGCCCAAAGGTGAAATGCACGTCCTGTGGACGGGTCTTCCACGAGTACTGACCGCCGGCTTACAGGTGATTCTCCCTTGCTTATGTTCGTCGGTTCCGAAGAGTTTATATAGAATCATGGACAATCTTCTAATGGAATCGAGGTGACCAGCCATGGCGCTCGTCAGACGCCCAGCGAACTCCTGGATGCAGCGGTTCGACCTGCCGAACCAGCTCTTCGAGACCGGGAGCAACGACTACGAACTGTACGAAGAGGACGACGAGTTCGTCCTCAGCGTGGAGCTACCGGGGTTCGACCCCGACGAGATCACCGCCACGTGGGACGACGGCGTCCTCAACGTCGCCGCCGAACACGACGACGAGACGCGCGGTCAGCGGAAGACGTACCACCGACGCTTCCGCTTCCCGAAGGATGTCGACGAGGGCGCCATCGAGGCCAGCTACAACAACGGTATCCTCGAGGTGCGGCTGCCGGTCTCGACGGGTGCGGCCGTCGCCGGCACTGAGATCCCCATTGAGGCCTGACGACGGGGCGTTCGCACCCGTCTGACCGGTTCTGCCCGTATCTGAACGGAGGTGACAGCCATGAGTGTCCGTCTGACGGTCAAACAGCTGAAGGACAGAGAGCCCGGTAGTGGTATGGCTGTCATCGACCGCGAGGCGTTGTCAGAGCTCGGCGTCAGCACCGGCGACTTCGTCCGTATCGAGGGCCGTGACGGCGCCGAGGCGGTCGCGCAGGTGTGGCCAAGCGACGCGGAGGATGCCGGCCGCGGATTCGTCCGCATCGACGGTGACATCCGGCGGTCGGCGAACGCAGGCATCGACGACCGGGTCGAGATCGAGCCGACGACCGTCGACGCTGCCGAGCGTGTCTCCGTCGCACTTCCGGGGAACCTCCGCGTCCGCGGCGATATCACTCCACACCTGCGTGACCACCTCGTCGGCCGGGCGGTTGCCGCCGGCCAGACGCTGTCGTTCCCGGTCGGCTTCGGGACGCTCGCCGGCCGCACCGGTCGGCGCATCCCGCTGCAGGTGGTCGACACCGTCCCGACCGGGACGGTCGTCGTCGAGTCGGAGACGGCGCTCGAGGTGGCCGACCAGCCCGCCGAAGAGGTCGCCGCCGGCGACGAGGCTGCCGGCGAGCCGACGCCGGCGCCCGCGGTCACCTACGAGGACATCGGCGGGCTCGACGAAGAACTCGAGCAGGTCCGCGAGATGGTCGAACTCCCGATGCGACATCCCGAGCTGTTCCAGCAGCTCGGCATCGAGCCGCCGAAGGGCGTCCTGCTGCACGGGCCGCCTGGGACGGGCAAGACGCTCATCGCCAAGGCCGTCGCCAACGAGGTGGACGCCCACTTCCAGACCATCTCCGGGCCGGAGATCATGTCGAAGTACTACGGCGAGAGCGAAGAGCAACTCCGCGAGGTGTTCGAGGAAGCCGAGGAGAACGAGCCGGCCATCGTCTTCATCGACGAGATCGACTCTATCGCGCCCGAGCGCGACGAGGTGAGCGGCGATGTCGAGCGGCGTGTCGTCGCGCAACTGCTGTCGATGATGGACGGACTCGACGAGCGCGGCCAGGTGACCGTCATCGGCACCACCAACCGTGTCGACGCGGTCGACCCCGCGCTCCGGCGGCCCGGCCGGTTCGACCGCGAGATCGAGATCGGCGTCCCCGACCGCGAGGGGCGCCGCGAAATCCTCGGCATCCACACCCGCGGGATGCCGCTTGGCGAGGATGTCGACCTCGACGCGTACGCCGAGCACACGCAGGGGTTCGTCGGTGCCGACCTCGAGAGTCTGACGAAGGAGGCCGCGATGCACGCGCTTCGACGCGTCCGGTCTGAGCTTGACCTCGACGCGGAGCGCATCGACGCTGAGGTGCTCGACGCTATCGAGGTGACGGAGAGCGACTTCCGCGAGGCGCTCCAGGGCGTCGACCCGTCGGCGCTGCGCGAAGTGTTCGTCGAGGTGCCGGACGTGACCTGGGACGATGTCGGTGGGCTCGCCGAGGCGAAGACGCAGCTGCGCGAGACGGTCCAGTGGCCCCTCGATCACGGTGACGCCTACGACCGCGTCGGGCTCGACCCCGCCACAGGTGTCCTGCTGCACGGGCCGCCTGGGACGGGCAAGACGCTGCTGGCGAAGGCTGTCGCCAACGAGGCCGACGCCAACTTCATCTCCGTGAAGGGGCCCGAGCTGTTCGACAAGTACGTCGGCGAGTCCGAGAAGGGCGTCCGCGAGGTGTTCGAGAAGGCTCGCGAGAACGCCCCGACGGTGGTCTTCTTCGACGAAATCGACGCCATCGCGGCCGAGCGTGGCTCTGGCGTCGGTGACAACACCGTCGGCGAGCGGGTCGTCTCCCAGCTGCTAACCGAACTGGATGGCCTCGAGGATGTCGTCGTCGTGGCGGCCACCAACCGGCCGGATCTCATCGACGACGCGCTGCTGCGGCCCGGCCGGCTCGACCGCCACGTCGAGGTGGCCGCCCCAGACGAGGCCGCGCGGCACGCCATCTTCCGCATCCACACCCGCGATAAGCCGCTCGGCGACGACGTCGACCTCGAGGCTCTCGCGGCTCGGGCCGACGGCTACGTCGGTGCCGACATCGAGGCTGTCTGTCGGGAGGCGGCGACCCGTGCGGTCCGCGAGTACGTCCAGTCGGACGCCGACGCGGCCGTCGAGGATATCGTGGTGACGGCCGACCACTTCGAGCAGGCGTTCGACGCCGTCGACCCACAGGAGGCCGGCGTCGACGCCCCCGCCTCGGCCGTCGCTGCCGACGGTTCGCCCGCCTGAATGCCCCGTCGTTAGCGGGCGCACACAGCATGCTGGAGGTGAGAGTATGAGCGTCGACGAGATGACGGTAACGCGCACGCTCGAGCGGGCGATGCGCTTTCTTGAGCTGGGCGCGGCCGGCCTGCTGGTCCTATTGTTTGCCGTCGGTGTGGCCGACTTCGGACTGAAAATTATCGGACTGGCGGCGTCCGGCCGTATCACCAGTCCCCGGGCGGTCGTCGGGCTCATCGACACCGCCCTCCTGCTGTTCATCATCGTCGAGGTGTTCCTCACCGTCGTCGCCTACAGCCGCGACGAGCCCGTCGTCCGTATCGTCCTCGTGGCCGCGCTCATCGCCATCGCCCGCAAGGTCATCACCTTCCGGACGACGAGCTACGCCAGCGTTGAGGCGGCACTGACGGCCGCGGCCGCCTACGGCGGGCTGCTCGCGGTGCTGGCCGTCGGCTTCTATCTCATCAGTCGGCTCCCGCCCGGGGAGCGGTGTGAACTCGTCTAAGCCGCTCAGTCGTCGTCCGTCTCTCCCTGCCCGGCCAGCAGCGGGTTCAGCATCGCCATCGGGTCCATCTGTGTCGTCGCCCCGTACAGGTCGAACGGGTCCATTGCGTCGATCACGTCCATCGTCTCGGCGTCCGTCGTCGAGGCGGTGACGCCGCCCAGATAACCGAGTGCGGCACCCCAGCCGGCGCCGACTCCGGCGCCGACGGGCCCGAACACGGCGCCGCTCTCGGCGCCGGCGGTCGCGCCCTCCTTGGCACTCTCGATAATCTCTTTCGAGTGGAACAGCGTCAGCATGCTTTCGTCGACCATTTGTTCGGGCGCATCTTGGCCGAAGAGCCTCTTAACGCTCGTGTCCGGCGAAACTACTGTGACGCGCTACCGCGTGTCATGGCCATCATTCCGGTTCGTGAGGCCGCCAGGCGGCGTCGTCCCGCGGAGAGGGCCCCGGCGGCGCGGCAGCGGCCTCGTAGTAGCGGTCGGCCGCCGTCAGCAGCGCCAGTCCTGCCAGCGTGTCCCGGGGCCGGGCGCCGGTGACGAGCGTGTGGCCCACGGCCGCGGCCGTGCAGCCCGATAGCACGTAGGTCGCCTGCTCGCGGCTGTGCATACTATCGCGTGGACCGGCAGCGGTATGGCTCTTTGCTCTCAGTACCAGACGGTCCCGCCGTCGACGTTGATATCCTGGGCCGTGATGGTCGCGGCCTGCTCGCTCGCGAGAAAGGCGACCAAGTCAGCCACGTCATCGGGATCGGTAAGCCGGCCGAGCGCGGCGTCGTCGGTGAACACTTCCTGTTTGGCCGCCTCGAAGGAGAGCCCGCGCTGGTCGGCCTGGCGCTCGATGACCCGATCGATACGGTCGCCGCTGGTCGCGCCGGGACAGACCGCGTTGACGGTGACGTCATCGTCGCCGAACTCGACGGCCAGCGTCCGCGTCAGTCCGATAAGTGCCATCTTCGAGGCGGCGTACGGCGTCCGGTCCGCCAGCGGCCGTTTGCCGCTGATGGAGGCGATGTTGATGATTCGGCCGTGGTCGCTGGCCCGGAGGTGGGGGGCGGCGTGTTTCACACATCGGAATGGGCCGGTCGCGTTCACGTCCATCGTCTGCTGCCAGTCGCTGACCGTCACCTCCTCGACGGGTGCTGTCGGCCCGGCGATGCCGGCGTTGTTGACCAGACAGTCCAGCCCGCCGAACGCGTCGACAGTCGCGTCGACAGCCGCCGCGACGCTGTCTTCGTCGGTGACGTCCGTCTCGACGGCAATCGTCCGCTCGGGAGCGTCGATACGGGCGGCCGTCTCGTGAATGCCGTCGCTGCGGGCGGCCAGCGTCACCGACGCTCCGCGGTCGGCGAGTTCGAGCGCGATCTGCCGGCCGATACCGCCGCTGGCGCCCGTCACGAGCGCCGTCGTTGTCGCGAGGCTCACGTGTCTTCACCGCTGTCGTCGTCGAGGTCGACGCCCCCGCCGGGCGACAGCGCCAGCTCGCGGGCGAGCGCCCGCCCGTCGGAGGTGGTGATGCGCCGTTCGGCGGAGATCTGGTGGGCGTGAGTCCCCTCCAGTTCGCAGATCTTCGCCGCCCACGGAGCGATACTGTCGGCTCCCTCGGCCGTCAGCTGCTGGTGAGTGAGCACCTTCAGGTAGGTGGTCACGTTGATGCCGCCGCTGTAGCGGGCCACCTCCAGCGTCGGCAGCGTGTGGTTCGTCCCGACGGCCTTGTCACCGAAGACGACTGGCGCGTGGTGGCCGAGGAAGACGGAGCCGTAGTTGCGGAGGTCGTCCAGCAGGGCCCGCGGGTCGTCGGTCATCACCTGCAGGTGTTCGGGCGCCCACTCGTTGGCGAGTGTGGCCGCCTCCGCGAGGTCGTCGACCAGCACCACCTCGCCGTTCTCCGCCCAGCTCTCACGGGCTACCTCCTCGGTGTCGAGCGCCGGCAGCTGGTCGTGGAGTGCGTCGACGGCCGCCTCAGCTACGTCGCGGTCGGTCGCGACGAGTGCCGCCCGCGAGCGGGGGTCGTGTTCCGCCTGCGCGAGCAGGTCCGTCGCGACCAGCGACGGGTCGGCCGTCTCATCGGCGATGATGAACACCTCTGTCGGGCCGGCGAGGAAGTCGATACCGACGTGGCCGTACGCCTGCCGCTTCGCCTCGATGACGAACACATTCCCCGGACCGGTCACCTTGTCGACGCTCGGAATCGTTTCGGTGCCGTAGGTCATCGCGGCGATGGCCTGGGCGCCGCCGGCGACGTACACTGCGTCGGCGCCAGCCTGGTCGATAGCATACAGCTGGGCCGGCTGGAGGGAGCCGTCCGCCTGTGGCGGAGCACACGCGATGACCTCGTCGACGCCCGCGATGACCGCCGGGACGATCGTCATCGCCGGCGCAGCCACCAGCGGCTTCCGGCCGCCGGGAACGTACACGCCCGCCCGCTCGACGGGGACGAGCCGCGTCCCTAGTCGGACGCCCGGCTCCATCTCTCGCTCGAAGCCCTCGAGGTTGGCGAACTGCTCTTCGTGGAACGCCCGGACGTTCGCGATGGTGTTGTCGATGGTACGTCGCTCGGCCTCGGTGAGCGCCTCCGCGGCCGCCTCGATTTCGTCGTCGTCGACGCGCAACTGCTCGCGGTCGACGTCGTCGAACTTCCGGGTGAGTGCGCGGACTCCCGCATCTCCGTCCGCGCGGACGGTGTCCATGATGTCGCGGACAGATTCGGTGACATCCTGGGGGATTTCGAGTGCGGCCTCGCCGGCCGACTTGAGGTACTCTCGTGACATGCGCGAGCCGTAGCAGAGCAGCGACAAAAACCCGCGGGACCCCGCACGCACTCGCCGCAGGGTCGTGGCCGGCCCGTCTCCCGTCACGCCCCGAGTCTGTGGCTGGGCGCGCTACCGGCGACACGTCCACGGACGATGTGGCGGACGAGCAGACGTCGACGACGCTCGCGACGGGTCACCGTGTCGAACTCCCGGTCGAACTCGCGGGGCGGCTGCTCGGCGGCGTCTTCGCCCTACTGCAGCCGCGCCTCGAGCGGCTGTTGCCCGACGGACTGACGCCGGTGCGGGTGATTCCTGGCAGCAGACGACGGTCACAGTGGCGAGCGTCGCCGCCCGCAGCGCCGGTGTCGACGGGTTAGCGCCGTCCTGGCGGCTCGCTGTCGTTTGGCGACCACCCGCGGGTGGTCCGGATCTGGGAGGTGGGGCTGGGCGGTCGCGCGCTCGCCCGGGGTGGGCTGGACGGGTCGGTCCGGTTCTACGCGCCGGCGCCCGTCTGAGTTCACACGGGGACGAGCAGGACGGGCACCGCGTGGGTCGCCAACACTGCCTCCGTAAGGCTGGCGTGGACGAAGCCGTCGACGGAGCCGCGCTCGACGTCGCCCATGACGGCGTACGCGAACTCGCGGTCCTCAGCCAGCAGCGCGTCGGTCACCAGCTTCTGGCGGGAGACGTTGGTGTCCTCGGAGTGTTCCGCCCGGACCGCGATCTCGATGTCGACCTTGACGTCCGGGGCTGTCGCCGCGAGGACGCGCTCGATCTCCGCGCGGACTTCGTCGGCCGACTCGTCGGGCGTCTCCTGGACGTGATAGACGAACAGGGCGTCGCCGGCGGCGGCCGCCCGCTCGGCAGCGACCGTCAGCACCGTCTCGCGGCCCGGTTCACCGTACGCGACGAACAGCGTGCTCACGCCGGCTGTTCGGGCCGTGGTGGCTTCAGCCTGCGGGGCCTGCCCCTCGATGTGGCCCGGCGTGAGAAAATGCGAGCAGACGCCCACCACTTCAGGGGTGGGAAGATGTCAAACCGGGTAGCTTCTTACCTACAGAGCCACACCCACGCATAGATGTCCGCGCCCCCGGCCCACCCGAAGACGCCTGTTATCGGGCACACAGTGGACGTGATTCAGGATTTGCTCGGCTTCCACGACGAGGTGGCCGCCGAGACGGGCGATCTCGCCCGCGTCGACGTACTGGGTGTCGGCGAGTACTGCATCGCCGCCCACCCAGACCACTTCGAGCAGATACTCGTCACCGACCCGGAGTCGTTCGCCAAGACCGTCGACTTCGAGATCGCGTTCGGCCAGAGCGTCCTCACGACCGAGGGGGAGACCTGGCGCCGCCAGCGCGAGGATCTTGAGGAGTTCTTCTACCCGGGCAAGATTCGCTCGTACGCTGACGACATGGTGGGGTTCACCGAGCGCCGGCTCGACACGTGGACGCCCGGCGAGACGCTGTCGCTGTACGAGGAGATGCGCCATCTCACGCTGGAGAACCTGTTCGGCACGCTGTTCGACCGGCCACTGCGTATCGGCGCGGACGAACAGCTCCGGCAGGCGGCCGACGATCTCAACCTCTGGTTCAAGGCCTCCTCGTACGCGCTGCCGCGGTGGGTACCGACGCCGGCCCGCCGGCGATTCCACGAGGCCGTCGACGTGCTCGAGACGGAGGCCCGCCGGCTCATCCGCGAGCGGGAGCAAGCCGACGGCGGCGACGACCTGCTGTCGACGCTGGTCGCGCTCCGCGAGCAAGGCGCGTCCGGCATGACCGACGACGAGATCGTCGACCAGCTCGTGACGATGATTTTCGCCGGCCACGATACGACGGCGTTTGCGCTGACGGCCGCGCTCCACCAGCTCGGCACCCACCCAGATGTGCGCGAGCGCTTCCATGCCGAGCTGGCGGACGTGCTCGACGGCGCGCGGCCGACGCTGGCCGATGTCGGCGACCTCACCGTGACGGCGAACGTCGTCAACGAGACGCTGCGACGCTACCCGTCCTTGTTCACCATCCCTCGGAAGACGACCCGCCCGGTCGAACTCGGCGGCTACCAGCTGCCGGCTGACACCCGCATCCACCTGTCGTTCTGGCGTGCCCACCGCGATGAGCGGTTCTGGGACGACCCCGACGCCTGGCGGCCCGCTCGCTGGACCACCACCTCGCCGCGGGAGCAGGGCCACTCGTTCGTCCCGTTCGGTGCCGGCCGGCGCGCCTGTATCGGCCGCCGGTTCGCCCGGCTGGAGGCGACGCTCGTGCTCGCGACGATCGGCCAGCGGTACCGGCTCGACCCGAAGGGCCCGCTCGTGCTCGAACCCGAGATGACGATGAGTGCCGGCGAGGGCGCGCTCGCCCGGGTGCACGAGCGCGACGGCTGAACGTTGACACCTCGGACAGAGTCGACGTGTCTGCCGACTGACGCCAGACACGGCAGCGGCCTGGCCGAGCGATCGCTACACAGACCACGTCCGGATGGGCACCCGACCGGCGCCGGTTGGGACAAGTCGTTCACCGCCCGGTACTCTCGCCCGCCCGAAGGTGCCGACCACACAATATGGCAACTCCGTCCGTCACAGCAGGGGGCGGGGGAAATACGGTCGATACGGTGGGCCGACGGCCTCCACTCGTGTGTGACGCGCCCGGTTGAGTGGACGGCTGCCGCGAGCCGCGTGGGAGCCCCATGGCGGACTGTCCGCCAGTATCGTCGTCCCGTCGACGGTGTCCGTGTGTCGGTGGTGCTCGCTCGTCGCCGGCATCGCGACGCTGGACTCGGCCGCCAGCCCGCTCTGTGTCTATGTGGGTCCGCTCGAATAACGAGGGGGAATAGCCGGCGGTCGAGCCCCGCTCAGAGGCTGGATAGCCTATAGGCACGGTATAACCGCTCAACCGCCCGCAAATCGCATCCGGCTTAAACGCGAGCCCACGCATCTATCCGTGTCCTGACCCACAAATCCGGTATATGCGCCCTCTCAGCGTCTGATACCGGCATACTGCGCTGTGCGTCAACCGCCACCCCAGAATCCAGTCGTCCTCGGCGTTCACAAATCTACCGTCGGAGCGGCTTACGCGTGGCATTTTGGCGGGTTTGCGTGCTCCAGTCTGTGGAGTTGCATGGTAGTAGCGGTCGTCGTCGCCCCTCGAAATTGCCTATACCGGCTCGAATCAGCCGCGAGCACCGCTGAGACGGCTCCAGAGGACCGTCACTGAGGTGATGCGTGTCAGTAGCCGTCTCCCGTGATATCCCGGCCATGAGGGCCTGACACGACGCATTTGCCAGTGCGACGGCGACCACCCCCGATGGTGGGTGAAACCCGCGGCATTTCCGATTCGGCCGGCTGACCTCCGCTATCGGCACTATCTCGGGCAGTACGGACCCGCCACCCCGCCGCCCCGGCGCTCAGAATCTGCCGGTAGCGCCGGTACCACGCACGATTCGCACCGCCGGTTCGTCCGGTTGCCAACCGACTCCCTGCGACGTTCAGGCTGACAGCCCTATCACCGCCAATAGAGCGGTGATAGTGGACGATACCGGGCATATAGGCCGTCCAGCGCCCCGTTTAGTTCATGAATACGCCGAGTTTGTCGGGCGTCACCGCCGCTCGCGGAGGTATACGACACAGCGTCCACAGCAACTTTTCTCTCCCGATCCGTCTCCTCGTGTCAAGGTGTTCTCATCACGGCTCCAGACGATGCCGCTACTTGATGGGTGGCTCAGCGTCGTCAGGCACGTGGACCGAACCCGCGGAGATGCGTCAGGGACGCCACCGCCACTTCTGATAGCGGTCGCGCCGGTCTTATCTATCTTGGCTGGTAATTACTCACATGGGTCGTCATGTCCTGGTCGCCGTCGACGGGTCCGCCGAGTCGGAGGCTGCCCTCGAGTACGCACTTGAGGACCTGGCCCCGGCACGGGTGACGCTGCTGCACGTGGTGAATCCGACCGGCCACGTCGGCGGCAGCGACGAGGACTACTTCGACATCGCAGCCTACCACACGCACGCCGAACAGTGTCGCGAGCGGGGCGAACAGCTGCTGGCGACGTGTCGCGAGACGGCGGCCGCACACGATGTCGCCGTCGAGACGCGTTTAGAGACGGGGCGACCGGCCCGCGAGATTCTCGACGCTGCCGACGAGACCGACGTTGACCACATCGTTGTGGGGAGTCGCGGTCGCTCTGGGCTCGGGCGAGTGCTGTTCGGTAGCGTCGCCGAGACGGTCACCCGCCGGGCCTCCGTCCCCGTGACGGTCGTCCGGTGACCGGAGGCTACACTGCGCGTTTGACTCTCCTCAAGACATTCATCCCAAGGGGCGGTAGCCGCGAGTGATGAATCCCGGCCAGGCCGCACGCCTCCTGCTGGTGGCGGTGCTCGTCGTCGGCGCCGGCTGTACTGCCGTCGGACCAGCGGGCGAGCCGACGCCCGAGCCATCCGAGACGCCACCGACACCGACGCCGGGCGACCACGAGAGTGCGATGGACCAGCCGGACGCCAACAAGCGTGTCCAGGTGGCCAACGAGTGGAACCAGTCGGTCACAGTCTCGGTCCGTGTGGTGCGGGTCGCGACGAACGAGACCGTCTATGCCACCCGCTCCGAGGTCGCCCCCGGCACCGACCGAATCGTCTACAACCTGACCGCCGCCGACCCGACGGGTGTCGAGTCGTTCCAGATTACCGTGACCGCCCGCAATACAACCCAGTCGGTCACCATCCAGACGAACAAATGCTACGGCGATGCGTACGCACAGATCCGCGAGGACGGGAGCCTCTACGTCTACTATGCCATCTGCTGAGATGGCGGTGGCTGTCCTCAAAGCGACGGGTAATTGTCGGTGCGCCGACGAGTACACGGACAGAGATGCGCTGGCCTGATTCCGCGGCGGCCGTCCGTCGCAAGCCCCTCCAGGCGGCGAAGCTGTGCGGCATCGGGCTCGCCGTCGTCCTCGGCGTCGCCGGGTTCTTCCGGCTCATCGATGCCCGTGGCCTGACCGATGTCCCGCTGCTCGGCGACGGCCAGTTCCTCGCGCTCGTCGGGGTGCCTGCGGTCGCGGGGCTACTCGTCGCCGTCGTCGCCCTCGAGACCGTCGTCGCCGGCTACCGGACGCTGACCGCCGCGCCGCCGCGCTGGCACCGTCTCACCGAGCGGCCCGGCTACGTGCTGGTGCGCGGGCTCGAGGCCGCGGCCGCCGCCGGCTGTGTGCTGTTCGGCGCCGCCGCGGTGCCGGCGCTCGGTGCTCCGGATACCCCCGCGCCGATCGGCGTTGGCCTCCTGTTGGGGCTGTTCGTCGCCGGCCTCGGCCTGCTGGCCGCGAGTTTCGTCCGTGCGGGTGCCGAACTCCTCGTCTTCGAGTGAGCAGATGCGGGGCCGTGCGGCTCACCACGCTAGGGTAATCCCAGCTGCTCAGGCGGCCGTTCGCCCACCGGCAACGCCGAGCACGTACAGTGGCCCGGCGGCGGCGACAGCTACGACCGCCGCGCCCGTCACCAGCAGTGGCCCGAGCAGGAACAGCGACCCGCCGAGGTCGGTGAGCGGCGCAACGACTGCAAACCCACCGTAGATGACCACTGTGCAGGCCACGAGGAGCCGCCGGGTCGCTCGGGCATCGCCGACGCCGGCGTCACTCCACCCGAGCGCGACAGCCGCCGGGAGCACGACCACGCCCGTCAAGATACCCCGATGGACCGTGCTGAGTGGGAGCGTCGCTCCGGCGCCGACTGCGGGCACAGCAGCCACCGCGACACCGATGCCGAGTATGCGCCACGGCGATCCGTGCCGACGGAGGGCTGGCAAGCCAACGGCGGCCCCGCACGCAAGCAGAACTCCGCCCACGACGCCGCCGAGGATGAGGAGGCCCGTTACCGCCGGGAGCGCATCCGCCTCGACGATGAGCGTCCACACAAGCAGGAGTCCTCCGCCCACGGCGACGGCCGCGCCGAGACGCTCGGGCGAGCGGTCGGCGACCCGCCCCGCGACCCGCCGGATCGCCGCCAGTCCGCCGACCACGACGGTTCCCGGTACCACGACGAACAGCGCGAGATTCCGGAGGATGACGCCCCCGAGCGTGCCGAGGATGGCGATCGTACCGACCAGCCCCGGCGCCGGCGTCCCCTCGGGCGCGAACACGACGAACGGGCCGTTCTGGACGCCCGGCAACTCGCGAGCCGTCAGCCGCCGGTCGTCGACGTCGCCGAAGCCGCGGGCGATGGTCGTCCCCGACGGCGCGACGACCGTCAGTTCGGCTGCGCCCAGATCCGTGTAGACGTACGCTCCCGGCTCGTCGCGGAAGTAGGTGAGCACCTGCGTCCCGAACGGCCCCCGCTGGACCACGTCGGCCGTCCGGTACCGGATGACGACCGTCCCGTCGGTCACGCGAACTGACTGGAAGTCGTGTGGAATGCCGTCGCCGTAGCGGATGCCGAAACTGTCGGTCGCGACGTCCCGAGCCAGCGACGCGTTGGCCGCCAGCCGGGCCGTGACGCTGTCGTTCGTCGGCGTGACCCGTGCCGTCCACGTCGCCGAGTGGTTCGGGTGGACCCGGACGGTCGCCGTGCTCGCGGCGATATCCGTCTCAAGCCCGTGGCTTCCAGCCGCCCGGACGAACCCCTCGTCACAGGGGGGACACGCCGAAATCGGCGCCGGACTCGCGGCCACCAGCCCGGCCGTCGCGACAATCCCGACCACCCCGAGACAGACGAGCAGCCAGCGCGAGCGAGCACCCATGTCGGCTGATTCTGGGCCGGCCACCCCACAAAGTGTGGCGGTGGCTCAAGCGGCCGTTTGACCCATCCGACGGCCGTCAACGGCTCGACAGGAGGCCGCCCACGGCTGTTCGGCGCGCATGGGCCCGCTCACAGCGGTGCAAGGCGGACGTCTGTCCCACCCCACTGCATCGCTTCAGGGTGGGGAGTTCACTGGCAGACGATGGTGTCGGTCGCCGGGGTCAGCCGAATACGCCCACCGATTGGGAGTGGCGCGACCGGCGTCGTGTGGCCCCAGTCGACGCCCAGGACGACCGGCGCATCGGGGTTGTACCGGCTCACCTGGTCGATGACCGTCTCGTAAAGCCGCTCGCGATAGGCGTGCCGCTCGTCGCGGGGCGGCTCAGTAACGAAGCTCCGCGTCGGCGGTCGACCGACGAGCACGCCGGCGAACCGCGCCAGCAGCCCCCGTTCGCCAAGACACATCAGTGTCGCGCCGACCTCTGCGGGCGCCGGAATATCCTCGGCAGTCTCCAGACACAGTATCGCCCCGTCGAGCGCCCTCGGCGCCGGCAGATACCGGTCGGTCGCGAGCTGCCAGGCGAGAATGGCGCGACAGCCGCCCCACAGCCGCCCCTCGACGGCCGTCTCACCGCCCGCCCACCGCCGCCCGGGATTCGGCTCGTAGGTCGGCTCCGTATCCATCGCCGACGGGCCCGTCCACCAGGTGGACGGCTCGTCGGTCCACCGGTTGGCCGGCGCCAGCTCTCCCAGCCTCTCTTCGAAGAACGCCCGCCGACAGTAGCGGGCCGTGTACGCCGGCAGCGCCCCCGGGACGGCGAGTTCGTTCATCAGCTGGGCGCCGTTATACGAGACGAGCCCGGCCCGCCAAAGGAATAGATTGAGATTGGTGTTGTCGCTCATCCCGTAGAAGCGGGTCGGGTTGGCCCGCAGGATGTCGGCGTCGAGATGCCGGAGGATGCGCAGCTGGTCGTGACCGCCGATGGTCGCGATCACGCCCGTAATCGTCGGATCCTGGAATGCCGCGTGGATATCGGCGGCTCGCGCCCGCGGGTTCGCCTCAAGAAACGCCGTCGACTGGCGGGCCGTCGGATAGACGACCGGCTCGAGGTCGAACCGCTCGCGAAGCCGTCGGAGACCGAGCCTGAACACGTGTGGGGCGTCGCGTGCACCCCCACTCGACGGCCCGACGATGGCCACACGGTCACCGGGTGACAGCGCCGGTGGCGTTGTAACCCTCACTGTGTCCCACCGGTTTCGGTGGCCGTCACTGGTGTCTGAAGGTCTGTCCAGTAGACGTCCCCGTCGTACCGGACGAGATAGGTCCCTGCCGCCGTCCCGACGGCGTCGTCCGGCGCCGCCTGCTCCCAGACCTGCTCGACGTCATCGTGAGGCCGAAAGCGGGCCGCGAGCGAACGAAACGCCTCCGACGGCTGCTCACCCGCCGGCACCGTGTACCCCGCGTCACCGGCGATTGCCTTGCTGACGAGCTCCTGCTCGGCGGTCGACAGGCCAGTCAGCCTGAACACGTTCTCGCGACGCACGTCCCGGCCGTAGGCGGCCGCGGACTCGCGTACCACCTCCGCGGTGTAACAGTACGTGTAGATGGGCAGGCTCCGTGACCCGTCGACGGTGAATCGCCCGCGCGTGTCTGCGTCCCACACGATGATGCTGGCGACCGGCTCGGGAACCAGGGCCGACGTGGCGATCTCTGACTCGGGGTAGACGAACGCCGACCCGATGCCGAGGAACGGATCCGTCGCGAGGCCGTGCTCGCGGAACTTCGCTCGGTCGACCGCCGGAAGAGCGTCGAAGCGAACCGTCGCCGCGTCCGTGACGGTCCCCTCGACGGGGTCGAGCGTGAACGAAAACGACCGCGCCGGCGTCGTCTCGAGTACTCTGACCGACAGCTCGTACACCGTGCCCTCGTACACGAGCGGTCCGTCCGTCGGCAGCCGCTGCTCCGTCGCCTCGATGATGGTGTTGTCCGTCTCGACGATCTCGCCGACCAGCTGGTACCGCTCGTTGTCCGGGTCGGCCTCGAGTCGGTGGGTGACCCTGCGGGCAATCTCCGCGTCGGTGACGGCAGTCATGCTGATGGCCGCACTTGGCGTCGTGGCACAGCCGGTGCAGCCACCGACCGTCGCGAGTGCCGCGGTCGTCCCCGTCGCCAGAAACTGCCGTCGGTTCACGGGTCTCACATCTCGCCCCCTGTGTAAAAAGCGCCGGCGTGGCTCAAACGCGTGTCTGAGTGGCCCCGACCGGGAGGGCGGCGAGGCTTCGCGGCTCGTGACCGCCTCTGCCCGCCTGGCACACGAACATCTTCGCAGTGAGGTTCGTGCCCACCCGCCTCGACCGGTCACGTATGGCACAGGGTGACCCGCTGGCAGCGACCGAGGCACCGGCCGACCGGCCGCGCGTGACCGTCGACACAGCCGACCTGCCGCCGCCGGCCCCGCTCACGGAGACGCTCGAGCGGCTGACTACCCTCGACGACGAGACCGTCCTCGTCCAGGTGAACGACCGCGCCCCACAGCATCTCTACCCGCGCCTGGAGGAGCGCGGCTACGCGTACGCGACCGTCGAGCAAGACGAGCAGGTCGTCACGGCCATCTGGCTGCCGTGACCGCATGATCCCCGACGCATACCCCACCCCATGACGCTCCCGTTCATCGGCGACGATGACGACCAGTTCGACCCGCCCGACGCGTTCGTCCCCGAGCACCTTCCCGACCCAGGGCCGTGGCTTGCCGACCATGCCGTCCTGACCGGCACTGCTCACGTGGACTTCCACTCGACCACCCGCGAACTGTTCGAGCAGCGCGGTGTCTACGACGTGACGTTCGGCTACAATCTCGCCCGGCTGAACCGTGACCGTCGCTACCCAGATGCGGGCTTCCGATACGCGGTGTCGGCCGACGAGCCGGCCGTACTCCGGGCGGTGTTCACCCCGACGACGGAGTTTTGCCCACAGACGGAGACGCTCGCGACCGCAGCCTTCCGGGCGTGGAATGGACTCGCCGACCGCCACGACTACGACCGCGTCCGGGTCCGCGTCGCTCCGTCCCATCAGGCCGCCACCGCGGTCAACGAGACGCTCGCAACCCTCGACGAACGGCTCCGCACGACCGGCACCGTCCCGACGCCGACCGAGAGGTCGCCGCGCTGACGTCGCTGGTCGAGGGTAGACGGCCCGGCGCCTACTTCTCGGCCGGGTCGCTCCCGGCCAGCAACGCCGCCACCGACCGGCGGCCGTGGTCGCGGACGACCAGCCCCAGGTTCACGGCGAGCAGCCCCGCTCCACCGACCAGGGCTACCCACCCAGCCAGCCCAGCCGGCGCCGGAAGCCCCATCTCGGCGCCGGCACGCAGCAGGACGCCACCCGTCAGGACGACCCAGTCGGCCCGGGCGAGCCGGCCGTCGTACAGGTCGTCGATGCCAGGGACGGGGTCGAGCCCGAGCCGGGCGGCGTAGCGGTGCTCCCAGACGATGAACGGGACGACGTGGTAGAGTGTACCCACGACGATGAAGCCGACGCCCCCCAGCCAGAGCAGCGCCGGGCTTGCGCCAAACAGCGTCGCTCGGGCCAGCGGCGCGGCGAGCCACGCCGGCAGCGTTGTCACCGCCCACGCGAGCAGCGCCACGGCTGCCACGGCATACCGAGCCACCATCGGCGACCGCTCGGCTGCCGTCGCGACGTGGCGGGCGAGCGTGCCGACAGCCGCCGTGAGTCCACATAGGAGGAGCAACCCACCGGCGCGGGCGACGGCCGTGACAGCGACGAGTCGGCCGATCGTGAGCAGCCCCACACCGAGCGGGTACGCGACCGTCTCCAGCCGGCGCAGGCGGGCGTCGAGCGCGTCGTCGCTGGCCCCGGTGAACATCGGGCCGAGCTGGGCGAGCGCGCCGAGGACGGTCGTCACGACGACGCCGAATCCCGCCAGTGTCGCGTGGGCCGCGACCACGCCCGCCCGGGCGACGGGCAGCGCGCCAAGGAGCGCTAGCTGGGCGTCGAGCGCGAGTGTGTACCCGAGCGTGCTCGCGCCCACCAGCGCGGCAAGCGCAAGCGCGAAGTGCCCCTCGACGATGTCACAGGCGCGCAATGGCGGCAGTGTCCGCCCGAGATTGTACGCGAACGCCCAGAAGCCGACCAGCAGCGGGAGACCCGCGACGGGCGCCAGCCCGGGTCGGCCGCCGACCGCCACCGCCAGACCGGCGACCCCGACAGCGACGAGCCACAACTGCCACCGGGCGAGCCGCCGGGAGTAGAGTTGCCGGCCCGACCAGACGGGGACGAACTGCGTCATCGCCCCCATGATGGTGAGACAGAGCCAGCCGACCAGCAGGAGATGCCGGTAGGCGGCCTGCAGCGTGCCGGTTCCGAGCGTGTCGACCACGCCGACGACACCTGCCGCGAGCAGAAACCCCAGCGCGACGAGGAAATGCCCCAGTGGTACTGCCATCGGCGGCCCCCGGTCGGTGTCGAGCGCGTCCGGAACGTGCGCCATACCCGTCGTCGGGAGGCCGCCCGCGTCCGTCTGATTGCGAAGATGTTCGTGCCGCTACGCGGTGGCCGGCTCGCCGAACCGTTCCGCGAGGTGGTCGAATTGCGCGGTGAGTTCGCGCCGACGCTGCCGGTCGATCACCGTCGCATCGAGGAAGTCGCCCACGAGCCCGACATCCAGCGCGTACGCTGTCTCCGCGGCCACCGTACACCCCTCGTCGGTCGGCGTTACAGTGTAGGTCGTCTCCATCGACTCGAAAATCCCTTCTCGTTGCTCGTAGGCGAGTACGGCGTCCGGACGGTCGACGAGCGCGAGCGTCAGCTCCAACGTCATGATGCCGACGTGGTTGGTAAGCCTGAGCGTGTCCCCGTCTCGGTCGACGCCGTCGAACCCGGCCGCCCGCATGAACGGCTCCACGTCGCGTATCGCTGCCCGAACCGGCTCAGGGTCGGCCGCCAGCGTCCGCTCGACGCGGACGGTGTTCACGGGTCGACCACCTCGCCCGACTGCTCGGCGGGCTCGTCTGCCGCGGTGAGTCCTTCGGTCCCCATGAACTCCTTGATGATACGCTCCTCGGCACGGTGGAGCATGTCCGAGACCGTCGACTTCGCCATCCCGAGGTCTTCGGCGAGTTCGGTCAGCGTGGCGGTACGGGGCGTGTCGTAGTACCCCTGTTCGACGGCCGCAGCCATCAGCTCCGCCTGCCGGTCCGTCAACAGGTGGTCGGACTCGACGTGGGGTCGGACGGCGTCGACGGTAAATCGGATGCCGAACGCCTCGAGCTGACGGCCCAACTCCGAGAGCCGGTCGCTGGAGGCCGTCAGCTCCCAGACCGCCTCCCCGTCGGCCAGCGTGAACGGGAACTCAAGGGGAATCCCTGACTCGCGCATGGGAAACAGGAGCAGCGGGCGTGCCGTCTCGATGCGGGCGAGCAGCTCTGTGTCGTCGCGGTGGAGCACCTCCACGTCGGTCACGTCCTCGCTGGCGACCAGGTCCGAGACCACGGCGACGTGGTCCGGAGCCGCCAGTTCCACGAGCGCGACCCCGGTCTCGTCGCTTGCGAACGCGGTGAGGATGGTGAACGTCGCCTCCGGGTGCTCCCGCGAGATGTCACCGATCCATACCTCCTCGGGGACGGTGATTGTCAGCTCTGCTCTGGGCATACTGTGTCCTTCGGGCTCGGACGGGAAGCCGTTTGGATGAACATGTTCGCATTATCGCCCCGGCGGCGCGTCGGCAGGCGAACAGGTTCGCAACAGACTCCACCAGGCCGGCGGGCGAAGCGTCGCCTGTGAGCAACCACTCCGAGCCGCCCGCGATCACGGACCGTATGCACGACACCTCCTGGTCGGCGAACCTCGAGCAGCCGCGCCACGAGACAGACCGGGACCGCGTCGTGGCCGACGCTCTCGAGGCGATTGCCCATACGGTCTCGGGCGCCCACGTCAATCTCGTCACGCACGACGCGCACGGCCACCCGGAGACGTACCTCTACGAGACACTCGCCGCCGAGTGTGATGACGCCACTTGGGAGTTCGTCGATCGATGCGGCTGTGGCGGCTACGTTACTCGCGTCCACGTTGAGTGATACGCTCAGGTGTTACTCTGTCTCTGTCGGCTCCGCTGCGGCCGCGTCTGCCTCGGCCCGTTCGACGAGCTTCGCCGCGTAGTAGCTGAGCACGAGCAGTGCCCCCAGCGGTACCACGACGAGTGTCAACTGGATAGCCGTCGCCGCCGGGTCGATGCCGTACGGCGTGACGAGGACGAACAGCGCCGTGAACCCGACGAGCATCCCCAGCGGGACAGCGTTGACAACCAGATCGAGCAGCGTCTCGCGGTCGAACGTCTCTGGCAGCATACCCGGCCCTGCTCGCCCGACCGGGACGGACCTGATTGCGAACACGTTCGTACCTCCTGCTCCAGCCACTCGTGAGCCGGCCAGCGTGCCGCCCGCGTCCCCCGTTTATCACAGTCGGTCGAAGATGTTCGCCCGTCGTCGCAGCCAGTGGGACTCTGCTGGCCGGTATATGTCCACCGGTCGCCCTCCTCCGAGTGTGAGGTGACAGAATGTCGGAGACCCCAACCCGCAGACGACTGCTCTATCTAAGTGGCATCGCCGGAGTAACCGCGCTGGCCGGCTGTGCCGGCGGGAGCTCATCGACCGCAACCCCGGCCGACGGGAGCGACGAGACGGCGACCCCGACCCAAACGAGCGGCGGTGACGGCGAGTGGACGGCCGCCTCGACCGTCGAGATGACGAACAGTCTGAAATTCGCGCCCAAGCGCATCCAGGTCGAACAGGGCACGACGGTGACATTCAAGAACGTCGGCAGCGTCGCCCACTCGGTCACCGCCTACGAGGACAACATTCCCGACGGGGCAGCGTACTTCGCCTCCGGCGGCTTCGACTCACAGTCGGCCGCCGAGGAGGGGTACCCCGACAAGGGCCGTATCACCGAGGGTGGCACCTACGAGCACACCTTCGAGACGACGGGCGAGTACAAGTACTACTGCATCCCTCACGAGATGAACGGGATGGTCGGGTACGTGAAAGTCGTGTAACACACCATGGCATCTGATACACCACGGACGGACGAGCCAGACCCCAACGCGGTTGTCGACCGCTACGAACAGCAACTGGACGACCTCCTCGCGGAGGTTGACGAGCCGACACCACGGGCCGACGACAGCATCACCCTCGAGTTGGCGGGCCTGGAACTGAGCCGCCGTGACCTGATGAAGGCCGGCGGAACGGTCGGATTGGCGACCGGACTGGCCGGCTGCTCGACCTGGGTGGGCGGCGGCGGCAGCCGCCAGCCAACCAGCAGCTCAAACGACGGCCAGACCCCCGCGCACACTGTCCCCCCGGGCGAACTCGACGAGTACTACGGCTTCTGGTCGGGCGGCCACTCCGGCGAGATTCGCGTCGTCGGTATCCCCTCGATGCGGGAACTGATGCGGATTCCCGTCTTCAACACGGAGGGTGCCCGCGGCTACGGCCACGACGATACGACGAGCGAACTGCTGGCCGAGGGGGGCGGCTACTCGTGGGGAGACAATCACCACCCCGCGCTGTCGGAGACCGGCGGCGACTACGACGGCGAGTACCTGTTCGTCAACGACAAGGCCAATGGGCGCATCGCCCGGGTAGATCTCACCTACTTCGAGACGGATGCCATCCTCGACGTGCCGAACGTGCAGGCCGTCCACGGGTTCTGCGTCCAGAGCCCCGATACGGAGTATCTGTTCGGCAACGGCGAGTTCCGCACCCCTCTCCCCAACGACGGCCGCGCCCTCGACAGCCCCGACGAGTACGCGTCGCTATTCACGGCCGTCGACCCCGAGTCGATGAGCGTCGAATGGCAGGTGCGCGTCGACGGCAACCTCGACATCGTCGACACGGACAAGGACGGCCGGTGGGCCATCGCCTCGGCGTACAACAGCGAGGAGGCGACCGACGTCCAGGGGATGACCCACGACGACCGCGACTTCGTGAAGGCATTCGATGTGCCCCGCATCCAGCAGGCCGTCGATGCCGGTAACTACGAGGAAATTAACGGCGTCCCGGTCGTCGACGGCCGCCGAGACAGCCCGCTCAACCAGAGCGACACTCCAATCGTCCGGTACATCCCGACGCCGAAGAGCCCCCACTGCGTGGAGGTGGGCCCCAACGGCGACTACGCGTTCGTCGCCGGCAAGCTCTCGCCGACCGTGACGATGCTCGATATCGCCGCGCTCGATACCTCGAGCGACCCCGACGACGTCGTCGCCGGCCGACCGAAGGTGGGACTCGGCCCGCTGCACACCACCTTCGACGGCAACGGCCACGCGTACACGTCGCTGTTCATCGACTCCCAGGTCGCCAAGTGGGACATCCAGGCGGCCGTCGAGGCCGACACCAACTCGACGGAGCCGATCCTCGAGAAATACGACGTCCACTACAACCCCGGCCACATCCAGGCTCTGGAGGCGATGACGACCGACCCAGCCGGCGAGTGGCTCGTCTCGCTGAACAAGCTCTCGAAAGACCGGTTCCTCGACGTTGGCCCTATCCACCCGGACAACGACCAGTTGTTCCACATCGGCCAGGGCGAGAAGTCCATGGAGCTGGTGGCCGACCACCCCGCCTATCCGGAGCCACACGACTGTGTGTTCGCCCACCGTGACAAACTGAGCCCGGCGAAGACGTGGGATCCCAGCGACTACAAGGGTGACAAGCCATTCGTCACGCCGGCCGACTCCGGCGTCGAGCGCACCGGCGAGCGGTCGGTCCACGTCCGCGCGTCGGCGATGCGCTCGGAGTACGGCATCCCTGACTTCCAGGTGAAGGAAGGTGACGAGGTGACGCTCACCCTCACCAACATCGAGGAGGTGCCCGATATCATCCACGGCGCCGCCATCCCGGCCCACGACATCAACCTCGCGGTTGCCCCACAGGACACCCGCCAGGCGACGTTCACCGCCGACGAGCCCGGCGTCTACTGGGTCTACTGCACGTACTTCTGCAGCGCTCTCCACCTGGAGATGCGCTCGCGGATGCTCGTCGAGCCGCGCGAGTAACTCCGACCGCCGGCGCCACCGGGTGGGGCCACCCGCCCGGTGTCGACACCGGCGGCCGGCCGCTCGGCGGCCGCCGCTCGGAGGTGACCCCATGGATTACAACCGACCGACACTCGCTCGATTCGCGGAGCTGCGACGCGGCCTGCCGATAGTCGCGGCGCTGCTGTTCGTCGGGGCGCTCGCGTTCCCGATGTGGCGTATCGAGGTTCACGCCGTCCAGTACCCGGAGACGACACTCCGACTCCAGCTGTACGCGTACCCCCACATCGCTGGTGACTACGCCGAGATGGCGAATCTCAACAAGTACATCGGCTTCTACTACCCGGACCCGGTCCTCGTCGAGCCCAACTACACGCCCCACCCGAACGCTATCGACGTCCCCGAGTGGGCGCTCGGCCCGGTCGCGTTCGTCGCCGTCGGGACGCTCAGCCTCGTCGTCGCGATCGCGCCGGACACCGACCGACTCGTCGGCGGGCTCCGCTACCAGCTGGTCGGCACCGTCGCCGTCTTCGGCGTGATGCTCGCGGACATCCAGTATCGGCTCTACCAGGCCGGTCACACGCTGGACCCGTCGGCGCCGGTGCTGGGCGTCGACGGTTTCACCCCGCCGCTGTGGGGCAGCTACGAGGTGGCCAACATCACGAGCTACTCCCGGTTCGGCCTCGGTGCCTATCTCGCCGGCCTGGCGATTTTCCTGCTCGGTGTCGCCTATCGCTACCGTGACCGCCCGACGACGATCGGCGACCTCCTGCGTGCGGTCCGGGGCCGCGTGACTGGTGAGCGACCGACGGCAGCCGATGGGGGTGAATGACCGTGACCCGATCGGCTGCGGCGGTGTTCGCGGTGCTGGCCGTCGCTGCCGCCGTCGGACTGGCGGCCGTCCCTGTCGTCGTACCGGCGGCTGACGACACGGGCCGGTCGACGGGCGTCACCTCCGATTCCGGGGTGCCGGCCGACTACGAGTTCGGAAGCATCCCCAAGACGGGCCACGCTAGCGTCGACGGCACCCGGTATCCGACGCTTCAGGCGGCGCTGACGGCCGCCGCGCCGGGTGACACGGTGTACATCACCGGCACTGTCACCGGGCCGGCCACCGTCGATACGCCGAATGTCACCGTCGCTGGCCGTGACGGCTTCGGCGTCGTCACCGGCCGCGAGCGCGGCACCGTCCTCCGAGTGACGGCGCCGAACGTGACACTGACGCGACTGTGGGTGCGCGACTCTGGGCGGCAGGCATCGGCCAACGACGCCGGTATCTGGCTGGCCGGCCACAACGCGACCGTCCGCGACAGCCGCCTCACGCAGGTCACCTTCGGGATTTGGGTGAACGGCGTCACCGATGCCCGCATCGCTAACACGACCATCGTCGGTCGGGAGCGTGTCCAGCCAGTCTCGAACCGGGGGAACGGCATCCAGCTGTGGCGGGCGACCGATGCCGTCATCGAGAACGTCCGGGTGACGGACGCCCGTGACGGCATCTACTTCTCGTGGTCGTCGGGCGTGCTCGTGCGTGACACCACGCTGTGGGATCTCCGCTACGGCGTCCACTACATGTACTCCGACCGATGCCGGCTGGTGAACAACACCGCCGTCGGCAACGACGTGGGCTACGCGCTCATGCTCTCGCAGAACCTGACGCTCACCGGCAACCGCGCAATCAACAACACCGGGCGGAGCGGCCACGGTGTCCTACTGAAGAGCGTTGACCGCTCGACGCTCCGCGACAATCACCTCGTCGGCAACGATAACGGCGTGTTCGTCTACAACTCGCTTGACAACACGCTCCGAGGGAACCTCGTGGCCGGCAACGATGTCGGCGTTCACCTCACGGCCGGCAGTACCGACGAGCGGGTCGTCGGGAACACGTTCTACGACAACGACGCGGCCGTGCTCGCGGTCATCAACGAGCGAGTGGCCTGGAACGCCAGTGGTCGGGGCAACTACTGGGGGGGCGCCCGCGTCCGCGACATCGACCACGACGGCATTGGCGAGACCCGCTACCGGCCTGCCGGCGTCGTCCAGCGGCTCGCCCGGACCCGGCCGGCTGCGCGCGTGTACGCGACGAGCCCTGCCGTCCGGGCGCTCCAGCTGGCCGAGCGGACACTTCCCGTCGTCGACACGCCGGGGGTGGTCGACCACCGCCCACTGGCCGAACCGACTGCCAACTGGACCCACTACTACGATGATACGACTCGATGACGTCACGCGACGGTACGGGACGGTGACTGCACTCGAAGGGGTGTCGCTGTCGCTTCCACGGGGCACGCTGACTGGCCTCGTCGGGACGAACGGTGCGGGCAAGACGACGCTGTTCCGGCTGTTGGTTGGCCACGAGCGGCCCGATGGCGGGACCGTCCGTGTCGCCGGCCAAGCGCCGGCCGACAGCGTGGCCGTCCGCCGGACCATCGGCTACCTCCCCGAACGGACCAGCTTCGAACCCGCGCTCACCGGCCGGGAGGTGGTGCGGTTTCACGCCCGCCGGCGCGGCGTCGCTCGCGACCGCCGCCGCGAGCGGGTCGCCGCAACCCTCGAGACGGTCGGGCTGGCAGACGCGGCCGACCGCGCTGTCGGTGGCTATTCGAACGGGATGAGCCGCCGACTCGGGCTGGCGACGCTGCTGGTCGGTGCGCCGGATGTCCTCCTACTCGACGAGCCGACGGCGTCGCTTGATCCGCCAGGCGTGGAGACGGTCCGCCGGCTGGTCGAGCGGGTTCACGCGGAGACGAACGCGACGGTCCTCATCAGTTCGCACGACCTCGGGGATATCGAGCGGCTCTGCGATCGCGTGGTCGTCCTCGACGACGGCCACGTACGGGCGAGCGGACCCGTCGACGCCGTGGCGGGCGACCGCACGTTCCTCCGGATCACGCCCGCCGGCGACGCGACGGCCGCGGACGCTGCCGCCGTTGCCCGCGAGTTCGCGGATACACGGGTGGTGCGTGTCGGCGAGCGCCGCTGTGTCTTGTCTGTTCCCGACGACGCAGCTCTCGACCGGCTGGCGGCGCTGCGGTCGGCCGTTGGCGTCGAGACGTTCGAGGCCGACCGGACGGGACTCGCAGCGGCGTTCCCACGGCTGCTCGACGACGCCGACCGGGCTGATCACGGGCCGGAGGTGGCCGATGACTGACGACACCCCAGCGGCCGACGGCGGTACCGCGACGAGCCACGGCCACCCGGCGGGCGCCCGGCCCGCACGGACCCGACTCCGGGCCGTCCTCGACTTCGCCGGCCGGGAGTACCGCGTCGTCTTCCGGTCGGGCTGGCCTATCGGTCTGGCGCTCGCCTTCGCCCTGCTGTCGGTGACTGTCGTCACGTTCGGCCGGTCGGGACTCGGACGGGCGGGGACCCGAGCCGTGGTTGTCTCGCTCACCGAACTGGGCGTGTACCTCGTCCCGCTGGCGGCGCTGGCGTTCGGCTACGGCGCCGTCGTCGAGCCACGCGAGCGGGGCACGCTCGAACTCCTGCTCGCACTGCCGGTCCCACGGTGGGTCGTCGCCGTCGGCGTCTACGCTGGCCGGGCGGGTGCACTCGCGGGGGCGCTTCTCGTCGGCTTTGGCGCCGGCGGGCTCGCGCTGTTCCGGTTCCAGGGTGCCGCCGGGTGGGGGCTGTACCTCGGGTTCGTCGCCGCCGCCATCGCACTGGCGCTGGCCTTCCTCGGTATCGCGCTGGCTGTCTCGACACTCGCAAGCGAGAAGAGCCACGCGCTCGGGGGCGTCCTCCTGGTGTGGGTGTGGTTCGTGCTCGTCTTCGATGTGCTTGCGTTCGGGCTGGTCGCGGCCGTCGACCTCCCGCCGGCGGCGACGGCAGGGCTCCTCCTCGCGAACCCGGTCGATGTCTTCCGGCTGTTCGTCCTCGCGTCGGCCGGCGCCGGTGCCGGCGGCTACGGGGCCATCCTCGCGGCAGTCCCACTCGATACGAGCGCGCTGGCCGTCGGCGCCCTCGCGTGGGTCATCGCGCCCGTCGGCCTCGGGGCGTGGCTGCTCGGATGGCGGTGAGCCAGCCTGCGCGGCCGGTCGGCCGCGGCGACAGCCCGACTAACAGCAGAACATGAACGGATACATCAGCGCGACCCGGTCGCCATCCTCCAACTCCGTCGCGAACCCATCGTACAGCTCGTTGAACCGACCGTTGACCAGTACCCGGGCGTACGCCCGGGTACGCTCGCCCTCGGGGTTGCGCTCCCACCGGCCCGGAGGATCACCCGGGTAGTTCGCCCAGCCGTGGGCCGTCTCCTCGCTTTCCGTCTCCGCGAGCAGTAGGTCCTCACAGCCGTGCTCCTCGAAGAACGCCGCGAGGAAGTCGCCGAGCGTCTCCCCCGTGAAGGTGAACTCGAAGTGGTGCTCGCCCAGGTCGCGGCGAACGTGCCCCGTCGCCCTCACGTCGACCGTTGTCTGCTGTGCCGTCTTCTGGTCGGCTGTCACGCCCATGGGGGCTGCCCAACGCGGGCCCTCGTAGGCGTGATTGCGAACATGTTCGCAGCCGCTACGCCCTTGTAGTCGCCCGGCCAATGGCGGGTGTGCTGTTCGTGACCCATCTCGCGGCAGCCGCACTCGTCGGCCGGTGGACGCGGCTGGCGCCGGCCTGGCTGGTCGTCGGCGCGGCACTGCCGGATCTGGTGGATAAGCCGCTGGCAACTGTTGGCTTGGTCGACGTCTACCACTCGGTCGGCCACTCGGCGCTGCTCGTGGCCGTTGCTATCCCGGTAGCGCTGGTCGGTCGTGCCGGTCTCGCCGTCGCCGTCGGCTGGGGATCACACCTGCTGCTCGACGCCGCACACGTCATCATCAACGGTCGCGCCGGTGACGCGCTGTTCCTCGCGTGGCCGCTGACAGGACCAGCCGACCCGCTCCGCATCCCGCCTGGAGCGTTTTTCGTCTACTACGTGGGGACGCCCGCCTTCTACCTTGAGGTCGGGTTCTGGCTGGCGCTGGCCGTGCTCGTCGCCCGCCGCGGCCTGTCGGCCTCAACGGTGGCCGAGCGCTAAGGCGACCCCGGGATTTGTCTTCGATAGACGGTCTCGCCCACACCAGCCGCCGCGAGCGGTGGACCGATACCATTTGGGCCCCTCTCGCCGGCGATGGCAGCGCCGCTCGCCGAACTTCTCGAGGTCGTGGTCGCCGTCGACGCTCGCGTCGTCGAACTGGTCGTCGCCCTTCGCTCGCCGCTGCTGACAAAAGTCATGACGTCGGTGACCGGGCTGGGATCGGCGACGGCTGCGCTCGTGGTCGTTGGGCTGTTCCGCCTGGCCGGCTGGCACGGGCTGGTCCGACGGTCGGCGGTCGCGCTCCTGCTTGCGGGCGTCACCGTCGGTGGGCTGATGCTCGCCGTCCAGCGGCCGTTTCCACCCCACCCAGTCTGTGTGACCGACGCCGCCGTCGCCCACTCGTTTCCGTCTGGGCACGCGGCGGCCGCGACCGTCTTCACGCTCGTCGCCCGTGGTACTGACCGCCTCCCAACCGCCCCGACTGCCCTGCTTGCCGGAGCCGTCGCTGGCTCTCGTATCTACCTCGGAACGCACTATTTCTCCGACACCGTCGCCGGAGTCGCCATCGGTATTGGGGCGGTCCTACTTGCGAGGCGCCTCTGTGCGCGGGTCGACTGGCCGTCATGGCTCGCCGCCCAGCCGTGATACGTACCGAACAGACGCCCCCCGCTATGAGTGGGCGGAGGGCAATCGGTGCCTCAGGCGACTCGTTCGAGATACGGTACCAGCTGGCGTCGCAACGCGGTGTACCCAACACCGACCACGAGGAGGCCGCCCAGCACCCAGCGCACCGGCCCGGTGTAGACGACGAGTGGCGGACCGGCGGCTACACCCGCGACGAGCAGGTCACGAGGCGCCCCATCGTAGGGAATCACGTACCGCGCCCGGAGCCAGCGCCCGCCAACGTGGTCGTAGACGGCGTCGGTCGTCGTTCGTTCCCACGGGCGCAGCTCTGCTCCGGCACCCAGCACGTCGCTGAGGCTGTGGATACCGGCCGCGAGCACGCCGATGGCGACGGCAACAGTCACCGGTGACGGCACGAGAACGAACGCGAGAGCCGCCGGGCCGGCCGCCAGCGGCCCGAGTACGGGAACGTGCAGCGTCCGGCGGTGTTCGCCCACGAACAGGTCGAGGTCGGGGGCGAGGCCGCCGCTGATAGCACCGACCGCCGCCGGCACGGCGAGGTCCGGCGTGAACACGGCAATCGGCGTCGCGACCAGCAGGCCAACCGCGACGTGGGTGACGACCATCATCGACGGTCACCCCGGCCCGCGCCACAGCAGGTCGTAGTTGTGGGCAACGTAGGTGAGATCGCCGGCCGCCAATTGGCGCCGCCGAGCCGTGAGCCACTCGTCGGCCTCCGACCCGGACGCGTCACCGAGTGCGTCGGCGACGAACCCGAGGATACACGCGAGGAAGTGCCGTTCGTCGTCGCGATAGCTGCCATCGACCGGCCGGACGACCCAGTCGGCGCTCCCGGCGGCCACGAGCTCTCCGTCACGGCGCCGGAGCGTCTCCAGCAGCTGTCGACCAGCCCGACTGTCCCGACCTGGCTCGGCGTCGATAGCTGCGTGGAACCGCTCGATGACTGTCGCGTCGGCCGGGTGGGCGGGCCGGAACAGCGTGACGCCGTCGAAGGTGAGCGGCGCGTACACCAGCCCACTGGGCGCGAGCGTTCGCTCGAAGGCGTCCAGCGCCGCGTCCACGTCCACGAGGTCGAGGAACGACTGGGCGACAATCAGGTCGGCGGGAGCGTCGGTCGGCAGAGCAGTCACGGCGTCGCCCACCTCGATGCGGCCGGGGGCACCGTCGAGCGTCCAGCCGTCGGCTGTCGCCGCAGCATCGTATCCCTGCCGCCGGAGCACCCGTGGAACCAGCCACCGGGCGAACGCAGCGACGCTGGCGTCTGCCTCGATGCCGCGGTACGTCGCCGGTGTGAGTCCCCACGCACACAAGTCGGTCACCGTCAGGCCCGCACCAGGGCCGGCCTCGTAGACGCGCGGCTGGCCGTCAACGGCCGCCTGGAGGCGGCTGCGCACCCGGCGGTTACGGGCCCGGGCGTCGACTGCCCGCTTGGCCGTCAGATACCGTGGCTGGGCGTGCGCCTGGCCGGTCTCGGTCGTCACAGTTGTCGCTCGTGGCTCGCCCATGCGAGGTCGTCTTCCCACAACCGGACCACCAGTCGGGTCGGCGTCGGCTCGTCGAGCTGGTCAACCAGCCGGTCGCCGACCCGCTCGGCGAACCGCTCGACGCTCGGGTTCCCGTCGAACTCGGGGAGATCGTTGAGTAGCGTGTCGCAGTAGCGGGTCTCGATCGAATCCAGCGCCGCCTCGACGGCGTCGATGTCGACCACGTAGCCGTACTCGCCTAGCGTCGGCGCCGCAAACGTCACCTCGGCGGTGAACTCGTGGCTGTGCGGGACGCCTTCCGGCCCTGGGTCGGGAACGGTCAGGAAGTGCTGTGCGATGAACGACCGCCGGACGGTGAGCTGGTACGGCTCGGGCACGGCGGTCGACGGGTCGGCGTCGGGTGGTGTCGGTGCCATCAGTACGTGAGAACGACCCCGAGCGTCTCCTCAGGGTTGGTGTCGAGCAGTCGGTAGGCGTCGGCCGCCTGCTCGAACGGAAGGTCATGGGTCAGCAGGCGGTCGGTCGGCAGCGCGTCCAGCCGGGCGAGCGCGACATCGAATCGGCGGTCGGTGTCCCAGCGGCCCCGCAGTGCCGGTGCGATAGTGCTCACCTGACTCGATGTTACCGAAATCCGGTCGCGGTGGAAGGAGCTACCCAAATCGATAGGCGCGCGCTTGCTCCCGTACCACGAGCCGACGAGCACGCGGCCGTCGTAACCGACCGTCTCGACGGCGGCATCGAGCGTGGCCGGCTCGCCCGAGAGTTCGTAGACGAGATCTGCGCCCCCGGGTGTCGTGTCGGCAAAGTCGGGTGTCTCGGCGGGTGGAACGGCTCGGTCAGCGCCAAGTGCCCTGGCCCGCTCGCGGCGGCCTGCCAGCGGCTCTACAACCACGAGTTCCGCCAGCGGGAACTCCGCCAGCAGGTGGGTGGTGCACAGACCGATGGGGCCGGCACCGAAGACGACCGCCCGCTCGCCAACGCGCGGCTGGCCGTCAAGCACCAGGTTCGTCGCCGTCTCGACGGTCGGGAGCAGCGTTGCTTCGGTCGTCCCGACCGTCTCCGGTAGGGGAACGACGGCGTCGGCGACGACGTGGAACCGGTCAGCGTGTGGCTCGAAGGCGAACACACGCCGGCCCAGCCAGTCGTCGTCGACGGCCGCGCCCGTCGCGGTCACCTCGCCGACGGCTGCGTACCCGTACGCGAGCGGGTACGCGAACTCGCCGTCGAGCGCGTCGATAGTCGCGTCTACGGCCATCCCGGCGGGCACCTCATCGTTGTAGACGAGCAGCTCTGTTCCGGGGCTGATGGCAGAGTCGTGTGTCTCCACGCGGAGGGCGTCGTCGGCGAGCTCGCCCAGCGACACCTCTCGCAGCGTCACCTCTCGAGGACCGACGAATGTGAGTTGCCGGGCGTCCATCAGCCGGCGGCAGTGCTCGCGTGCGGGTCCGTCTCGCGGCGTGGCGCCGGCGTCGTCCACGGTTCGTGGGCGACCCGGAGGGCCACGTCCCGGCTTCCCCCACCTCGTGGCTCAGTCACGTACTCATTATCGCGCGGGAGATTCATTACCGTTCGGCTCCCCCGCGTGGCCTGCCACGACAAGATAATCGCGGGCAAACACCGCCAGCGACGGCGCCAGCACGACCGGTGCGACCAGCGCGACGAGCCGGGCAAAGACGACGGGGACCAGCGCGACCGCCAGGAACGCCATCTGGAGGCCGGCTAACGGCCGTCGGAGCCGGCTTGCCGGCAGGTCACCCACCGGTCGGCCGCGCCGTCGCCGCCACCAACAGCCGAACTTGAACAGGTAACGTGCCGCCGACAGCGACAGATACCAGACGGGGAGCCGACCCCACGCGACGGCCACCAGCGGCGCGACGAGAAACCCCAGCGTGTCGAACGCGAGGTCGAGCCGTCGCCCGAGTTCGGTCGGCCGCCCCAGCGTCCGTGCGAGCCCGCCGTCTAGCCGATCCAGCGCCGCGCCCAGCCCGTAGCCGAGCGCCGGCAGCCACTGAACTTTCCCAATCGGCGGGACGAGCAGGAAGCCGGCCACACCCGCGTACAGCCACCCCCGCGCCAGCGTCACGCCGTTTGCCAGCCCGAGACGCTGGTGGCGGCCGGCGCCGTCGCTCGCGACACCCTCAGGCGGGTGGTTTGCCGGCAGGCCACGGCGGAGCGCCCACAGGGCGTAGCCGACGGGCCCAGCAGCGGCCACGAGCCATCGAGCGGCCGTCGTCCGGTCGACGGCAAACGCGAGGAGTGCCGCCATCCCGACGGTCGCGAGCAGGAACGCCGCCCCCGTCAGCCACCACTGGCCACGCAGACTGGCAGAGAGGCGTGTCATCGTTCGAAGGCCGGGTCAGCGAGGGCGGTTAGTCGGCGCTGTGCGGCCGTGTCGAGCCGGTGGCGGGCGGCCGCCAGATTGGCGACCGCGTGATCGGGATCGCTCGTCGAGGGGATGGGGACGACACCGCGGCCCACCTGCCAGGCGAGCACGGTTGTCGCCGGGGCGAGCCCAGCCTCATCGGCCACCGCCTCGACAACCGGGTCCGTGAGCAGCCCCGGCACCGACAGCGGCGAGTGGGCCACGACGCGAATCCCGCGTGCGTGACACCAGTCGACCAGTGCCGTCCGCGGGCGGTACGGGTGTAATTCGACCTGGACGAGCGTCGGCGGCACCCGGGCTGCGTCGACCAGTCGTGCCACCTGCGGGAGTGTCACGTTGCAGACGCCGAGCGTTCGCGCGAGTCCGCGTTCGTGGAGTTGCTCCATCCGGCGCCACGTCTCGACGAGTCCATGGTCGGCCCGGTCGGGCTCCCCGCCCGTCGTCGGGAACGTCAGCCGCTCCTGCTCGGCAACGGGCTGCTTCGAGAGCGCCTGCAGGTCGTCGACGTGGCGCCACGCGCCCGGCCAGTGAAGCGCATAACAGTCGAACGCGTCGGCGCCGAGTTCGGCCAGCGACCCCTCACAGGCGCGTGTCAGGTGGCCGGGACCGTGGTTCGTCCGCCAGGGCTTCCCGAGCAGGAAGACGCTCTCGCGAGCGGGCCCGCCTGCCCCGGTCAGCAGGTCACCCAGCCGCCACTCGTTGCCGTACAGTTCGGCCGTGTCGAACAGGCGGTACCCAGCGTCGAGAGCGGCCCCGAGTGCCGGCTCGACATAGCTGTCGCCACGGTAGCGTGAACACCCGAAGCCGACCGGCGGTAACCGGAGGCCCCCGCGGACCGGCCGGCCGTCCGGTGGAGGCCGGACGGACGTTGGCGACCGGCTCGGCGGATCGATAGCAGGCCCGGCGACGGAGACGGTGTCACCGGTCTCGGCCGCCTGCTCGATGGCCGCACACACTGCGACGATGTGGGCACCTCGGCGAGCACTCTGCCGTGGTCGTCGCCCTCGCTCGACAGCGCGGGCGAGTCGTGCTGGGCCTGCGAGGTGGGTCTGCTCGCGGCGCGGTGCCTGGTGAGGTGCGACGGTTGGCTCGCGGTCGTCACCTCGGACGGTCACCGCGTCGCGGTCGGCTGCAAGTGCGCCAGCGTCGGCCAGACGGAGCGTCCCGTCGTCGCCGTGACACTCGATGCCGAAGAACTCCCGGCTTCGGTGGTCGACGTAGAAGCTGGCCCGCAACGCGAGGACCGGCCCGTCCGCGAACCCGAGCGTCGCCTCGACGTGCGCTGGTGCGGTCGGTGTTGTGTCGGCGCCCGCCGGCCAGGCGTCGATCGCGTCGGCGCGCCGCACCCGCTCGACGGGACCGAACCAGTCAATCAGTACTGCTAGCGGGTAGACGGCACCGTCGTACAGCGGTCCGACCGACAGGAACGACTCGGGCCGCTCGTGCCAGCGGTCGACCCGACCGACGTTGGCCGTCGCCGTCGCGAACTGGACTGGTCCGAGTCGATCGTCGTCGAGGAGTCGGCGGGCGTGCTGTTGGGCGTCACACCGAGGAGCGATAGGGGCACAGCCGAGCGCGAGTTCCTGGTCGCGGGTCAGCCCGAGCAGGTCTGCCGCACGGTCGGGGGCAAGCGCGAGCGGCTTCTCTGAGTAAACGTGCCGGCCAGCCCGTAGTGCCGTCTCCGTGACGCCCGCGTGGCTCGCGTGGCCGGTCAGGTTGACAACTAGCGGCGCCGACTCAGTGGCCAACAGTGCCGCGAGGTCGGTGTAGGCGGTAGCATCGTGGGCGTCGGCGAGCGCCTTCGCACGCTCGGGCTCGCGGTCGCAGACAGCGGCGAGCGTTAGCGAGGTGTCACCGAGTCCTGCGGCGTACTTCTCGGCGACAGCCCCTGCCCCGACGAACACACAGTCCACACGCTTTGATGGACCGCACGCGGCAAATACCCCGGCGTGGCGGCCACGTGTGCCGCCGTTCGCGAGGAGGATTCAAGCCCGGGGCGACCCTCGCTCGGTCATGGCCCGGGTCGCGGTGTTCCACAACACGTTGGACTTCCGGGGCGGCGCCGACGCCGTCTGCGTCCATGTCTGTCGGGCCCTCGCGACCCGCCACGATGTCACGCTGTTCACCGTCTCGCGGACTGCCCCCGAGACCGTCGCCGCACAGTTCGACGTCGACCTGCGAACGGTCCCGGCGGCCGCGCCACGGTCGGCGACGGCCGGTGACTCACCGACTGTCAGGCTCGCCCAGCCTCCCGGCGCGGCGGCGCTGGCCGCCGGCTTCGCTGCCCTCACGCCGTACGTCGGGCCACAACTCGCCGCCCGGAGCGTCCTCCTGCGGGCGTTCGTGGCTCGGCGTGCGACTGCGTTCGACGCAGCCGTCAGCACGGCCAACGAGGTGGCGCTGCCGCTGCCCTCCGTTCAGTACGTCCACTTCCCGCAGTTCCATGCTCGACGGTTGGCGGCTGGTGAATCGGGCCGGCTCGACCCACTGTGGACCCGGCTGGGTGCGCCGACGACCGCCGACCTCGCATCGACCCGGCTGCTGGCCAACTCTGCCTGGACTGCCGATGTCGTCGAGCGCCGCTACGACCGCCGGCCGACGGTGTGTCACCCGCCGGTCGACCCGGTCGACGGCCGACCGTGGGCCGACCGGGAGCCGGGCGTACTCGTCCTCGGGCGCGTGGCCCCCGACAAGCGAGTCCGTGAGGCTATCACCGTCGTCGACCGGCTTCGCGAGCGCGGCTACGAGCTGACGTGTCACATCGTCGGCACCGCGCCGGCGGCGTACCGTCGGTATGTCGGCCAAGTGCGGGCAGCCGCGGCCGACCGGCCGTACGTCACCCTGGAGACAGATGTCGCTCGCGACCGCGTCGAGACGCTGTTAGGGCAGTATCGGTACGGGCTCAACATGAAGCCGCACGAGCACTTCGGGATGGCCGTCGCCGAGTACGTCGCTGCGGGGATGGTGGCGTTCGCGCCGGCCGACGGCGGCCAAGCTGATGTCCTCGCGGGCGACGACCGCCTCCTGTTCGACGGCATCGACGGCGCTGTCGACCGTATCGCGGCTGCCGTCGACGGCGGGCTGACGCCGACGCTGCCCCGCGACCGGTTCGGCCGTGATCGGTTCGCCGACGCCGTTCAGGCCCACGTTGCGGCGGTTCTGCCGGACTAGCATCTGCCGGCCTAGCATCTGCCGGCTTGCGACCGACTAAGTGACTCGCGACCAATGTGTTGATATGGCAACCCAAACGCAGAGCGGCGGCACACTGTCGCTCGCGACTGATTCGCTCACTCCCGTCCATTACTTCGGTGTCCTGTTGGCCGTCATCTCTGGCGTGCTTCATCTCGTGTTGGGCGTGCAGTTCGCCCCGAGTCCGCTCGGCATCTCGTTCATCCTCGCCGGTGTCGGGTTCCTCGTCGGGTCAGGTGCCATCCTCGTCGACTACCGACGCCGGCTATTCTACCTGCTCGGCATTCCGTTTACGCTCATTCAGATTGGCGCGTGGTACGCCGTCAACGCCCCCAACTTCTCGACGCTCGGCATCGGCGACAAGGTGGTGCAGGTGCTGTTCGTGCTCGTGCTGGTGACGCTGTACCGACGAGAGTGACATCCTCCCCGGCGTGACCAGCGGGACGCTCCCGCCGTCGACCGGTCGTCGTCCGCTGGCCTGTCAACTGGCTTCGCGGTCGTAGTGGTCTGGCTCTGTCTCGGTCTCCCGCTCGCGGAGCTGTTGTTTCTGAATCTTGCCGGTCGGCGTGTACGGGAAGTCGGTGACGAACTCGACGTAACGGGGCCACTTGAATTCGGCCAGTTCACCGCGGCAGGCGTCGATCACCGCCTCCGGCGAGAGGTCCGCCCCCTCGGCGACCCTGACGAGCGCCTTCACCTCCTCGCCGTAGAACTCGTCGGGGTACGGGACGACCGCCACCTCTTCGACGGCCTCGAGCGATTTGATAACGCCCTCCACCTCAAACGAGGAGATGTTCTCGCCGCCCCGGCGGACGATGTCCTTCTTCCGGTCAAGAAAGTAGACGAACCCGTCCGTGTCGCGTTTCCCGTAGTCGCCGGTGTAAAGCCAGCCGTCCTCAATTGCCTCGGCGGTCTTCTCCGGCTGGCGGTGGTAGCCGGCCATCGTCGCCGGCCCCTTCTGGACGATCTCACCCTTCTCGCCGGGCGGGAGCGGATTGCCGTCTTCGTCGACGATGCGGAGCCGCTTCTCGGCCGGCGGCAGGCCGATGCTCCCCACCCGCCGTCGGGCCGGGTCGGGCGGGTTCAACACGAGCAGCGGGTCCTCGGTGAGCGAGTACCCTTCGACGACCCGGAGATCGAACCGCTCTTCGAACGGCTCGATGAGTTCGGGCGGCGTCCCCGCCGAAAAGACACGCTCGACAGGGTTGTCGGCGTCGTCGGCCTGTTCCGGTCGGTTGGCCAGCATCGCGAGCATGCTCCCCATCGCGTTGAATTCCGTGACGTCGTCGGCCCGACACCAGTCCCACCACCGCGAGGTGGAGAACTCTTCCCGAATGACGACCGTCGCGCCGGCGGCGACTGCCCCCAGCGTCGAGTAGATTTGGGCATTGGCGTGGAACAGTGGCAGTGCCGTCAACAGCGTATCCGCCTGCGTGAACCCCAGTCGCTTCTGGAAGTCGACTGCGCTGTGGGTCCAGTTGCGATGGCGACACTCGACGGCCTTCGGCGGGCCGGTCGTCCCCGACGTGTACATGTGGAGGCCGACGGTCGCCGCGTCGCCATCGTGGCCGGGTGCTGTCGCCGGTTGGTCGTCGGCCAGTGTGGGCAGTGAGTCGTGGGTCGCAGTCTCCTCGGTGGTCAGGATGCGGTCGACGGCCGTGTCGGCAGCGGCTTCGCGGGCCGTCGCCGCCAGGTCGGGTGTCGTCACGAGCAGGGTCGGCTGCGAGAGGCCGAGCGCGTGTTCTAGTTCGCCGGCTGTGTATGCCGGGTTCGCGGGCGCGAGCACGGCATTCCGGTAGGCAGCCCCGAACAGCAGGAAGACGAACGCTGGTTGATTCGGCAGGAAGACCGCCACACGGTCGCCGGGATTGACGCCGGCGGCTGCCAGTGCGTTGGCGTACTGTTTGGCGCGATCGGCCACCGCCCGGAAGCTGTCGGCGGTGTCGTCTCCGGTACCGTTCGCCGCGGGGAACCGCAGGAACGGCCGGTCGGGCGTCTTCTCAACGCGTGTCGCGAGCAGGTCCTCGATTCGCTGGCCCGGTCCGGCTGGCATACACACCTCCCCGTGGCGCCGCGGCTAAAGCGGTAGGGGTCAATCTCCGGGGAGACCTCCGCCCACGGCTGAAGCCGACGGTCGACTGGCGGCCCCGGGCTGACGCTCGGACTGCCCCGTGAACGGGGTGACGTCTGCTCGTTCCGTATCAACTTATAGGGCCAGCCCCCCGCCGTCGCTGCTCACTGTCCAATATGTATAGCCCGGGGGGACGGGCTGCGCTACGTGCGTAGGCGCCAGTATGGAAGCCGCCTGCGGTGTACCGCGTGAGTATGAGAGCCTCCACGCTGATCTCTCCATCCGGTCATTGCCAATCGATAGACATCCCGGTCGCTTGCCGCCGACAGGGGCACGGCGCTGCTCGCGACCCGTACCGGCCTGGTGGCGCTTGCCAGTCTGCCCAGCAGCAGGGTGCCGTCACCACTCTGTCGCGCCCGGTGACTCGCGCGTCCGAACTGGTGTGGCAGTCCGTCCGGGGGTGCCAGCGGTGAGGTGACCACGTGTGTCGACGGCTACCGATATCCAGGTGCTCGTCGTCGGCGGTAGACTCGGCGGTCTCTCGTGTGCGCGGTGGCTCCAGACGGCCGGCCTCGACCCGGTCGTCATCGAGCGGGAGGCGACCAGCGAGTCGTTCCAGGGCGCGATCACCCTCTGTTCGGACGCACTGCAACTGCTGGACCGGCTTGGCGTCGGCGACGCTGTCCGGCGGGCCGGTCGATTGGTCACCGAGTGGACGCATCGCCGGCCGGATGGGTCGGTCACGACCCGCCTGACCACGACCGACGAGTCTGGCGCCCTCGTCATCGAGTACGGCCGGCTCTGCGAGACGGTGGCTGCTGGGCTTCCGACCGAGAGTCGCCACATGGGAGTGACACTCCAGGCGCTGCGACCGACTCGCGGCGGCGTGACGGCCGAATTCGCGAACGGCGTCCGCGAGCAGTTTGACGTCGTTATCGGCGCGGACGGGGCACGCTCGTCCACTCGGGCCCACCTCGACAAGCCGGGGGCGTCGTTCGCCGGAACGACGAGCGTCGCCGTGTCGCTCGCGGACACATGCGATGCGGTCGCCGAGACCTGGCTGCCCGATGGCACGGTATTCAGGCAGTTGCCGACGCCGGCCGATGGACGCGCTGTCGGCTGGCTCACCGTCCCTACGACCGTCCCGGATACGCTCGACGACCGCGATGCAGTCCTCGAATGTTGCTCGCCACTCGAATGGGGACTGGCTGACGCAGATGCGGCCGCTCAGCCCTTCCAGACATGGTGTGCGGCCGACTTTCGCATCGCCGAGCCCTGCTTTGCGGACGGCCGCGTGGGCCTGGTCGGCGACGCTGCTCATGCCCATCACCGGCTCACCGGTGTGGGGCCTATCCTCGCCCTCGAAGATGGGGCCGTGTTGGCTGCCGAGTTGACCGGCCGGACGGACGCGCCGGCAGCGCGGCTGGCCGACTATGCCGCCCGTCGGCGTTCGCGGCTCACACAGCTTGCCCTCGACAATGCTGCTGCCCGACCACTCGCCGATGTCGAGTCGAGGCTGGCTGCCCGGGAGCCGGCCATTCCGGCGCTTCGCGGCGACCGGCTCGCCGCCTGCTTCGGACAGCAGGCCTCAGCGCCAGCTATCGACTGCTCGATGTTCGAGGAGTAATCGAATCCACCCCTCGCGTCACCGCTTCGAGTGGCCGCCATCGCTCGGCTGTGTAGCAGTTTGACCTCTTCCTCCTCCGCCTGAAGACGGGGGTATGCGCTCGTAGTTTCTATCACGGGCCGGCTCTGTTGGTGCTAGTCCGGTCGAGACATTCACACTACAGCTGAGCGGGTCAGGACTGGCCTCGCTCCTCGTATTCGTGGTCGAGCAGCATCTGGAATGCCGTCTGTTCGGCGATCCGGAGATGTTTGTTGAACGTCGGTTGCGAGACTCCCAACAGGTCGGCAACCTCTTGGCCGCTGGTGTCGCGCGGCCACGCGAAGTAGCCCGCCGAATAGGCCGTCTCGAGCGCCTCCCACTGGCGGTCGGTCAGTGCTGTCTGGAGCGTATCCTGTAGTTCGAACAGCGAGCGAATCGTCCGCTCGCGCTGTCGCTGGGCCGTGAGCGTGGTGTCGGGATACCGATCCTGAAACCCCTCGACGAGCCCGCGGACATCCGTCCCTCGTGGCGTCTCGACAACCAGCCGGCCGCCGTCGGGCTCGGCCGTCGCCTCCCGGACGACGGCGCCGTGTTCGGTGAAGACCGACCCGAACCAGGTAGGTGCAGTCACCTCGATCAGGCCGCTCTGGCCAGTCTCGTCGGCGCTCACGACCTGTGCGGCTTCGACACTCGGAGCGGCGTTCGCCAGCTCTACGACCGCCTCGGGGTCGGCGCCTTCGATACTGTAGAACATGGAGAAGGCCCCGCCAGTTCGGCGGATTGTCCGCTCGAGGGTCACACGACAGTCGCCGCCTGCGGCCCCGCGAATCATGAACAGCCCCTCGTCGTCGGTGGTGAATTCGAGTTCGGTCGTCCCCGCGGATTCGAGGGCCTGCTCGCGTTCCGTGACAGTGATTGCGTAGCCGATTGACTGGCCCAGCTCCGCGAGCACCTCGCGAGTCGCCTCGTCGAACGCTTCGGGCGTTGTCGACGCGACGACGAGCACGCCATGCGTGGTCGTCTCGTACTGGATGGGTACCGCAACGACCGACTGGATGCCGTGGCCGAGCGCGTGGCTCCGCCAGTCACGGCCGGTGATTTCGGTCGCGATGTTGTCGACGCTATGCGGCTCGTCGGTCTGATAGGCTGCCACGGCGGGATGACCGCCCGCTTGAGCCCCGTCTGGCCCGATGATGCTCGCGAGCCCGTCGACGTACGAGTCGGGACTGCCCGCACTCGTCCGAGCCACGAGTCCATCCTCGCCGACGGTCGGTTCGCCAATCCAGACGAGGTCGTGTCGGTCGACATCGACAAGACGGGCGCAGACGGCCTCCTCAATCCCCGCCCGTGATGTCTCCTCGACGGTCGTCTGCTCGATATCTCTGATGATTGTATTGAGCCGCTCGAGCTGGTCAGCCCGTTCCTGCTGGCGCTGGAGTTCCGCTTCCCGTTCCGTGAGCGCGCGTTCGCCGGCGACGTGGTTGAGCGCCGCCTCTACGGTCGCTGCCAGTATCTGTGCAAGCTCGACCGCTTCAGCGTCGAACGTCGTCGGTGCACCGACCAGCATCACGCCATGAGCGCCCAGCGGCAGGACGATATCCGGCGCCGGCACTCCGGGCCCGTACACCTCTGTGGTCAGTTCGGCGTTCGTGACCGCCTCTCCATCGACGAACACCTGCCACGGGAGTGTTTCTCCGGGCTCGAACGCCGGCACGCTCCCGGCGCGTGTCTCCAACTGTGGTGAGACTGCTGCTGGCTCGAGCACGCCCGTCTCCTCGTCGTACAGATACGCCGCCACGAACGGGAACCCCAGCACGTCCGTGGCAGCGTCGACAGCCCGCTCGCAGGCAGCCTGTCGCGAGTCCGCGGCGGTCAACTCGCGGGTCGCCTCGTGGAACGTCTCGAGGGTCTGCTCGCGGCGATGCCGTTCTGTGACATCTGTGACGACACCGACGAACTGGTCTGGCTGGTCGGTCGCATCGAGTATCGGATAGCCGGTTGCCTCCAGCCACCGCGCCTCGCCGTCCGGCCGCTTTATCCGGAAGTCAAACTCGTAGCGGTCGTCCGGGTCGCCGGCCTCGATATCGGCGAGCATCGCCTCCAGGTCTGCCTCGTAGTCGTCGCGGTCTTCGGGGTGGACCGCCTCGAGAAATGCCCGTGGGTCCTCGTCCAGTTCGGCGACGGGTCGCCCGTAGATGTCGGCGTAAGCCGCGTTGACGTACTCGACCTCGGTCAAATCGGCGTTCGCCAGGTAGATGATCTCCTCGACCCGTTCGGCGATGGTGCGGAATCGCCGCTCGCTCTCCCGGAGTTCCTCCTCGCGGCGCCGCAGTTCTGTCACGTCGTTGAACGTCGCCAGCGTTGCCGGCGCCCCACGGTAGTCGATGCGGGAGACGTGCAGGTCGATGTTGCGTCGCTCCTCATCGGCGGTCAGAATGGTGATTTCGTAGTTCTGGGGCGGATTCTCGCCCCGGGTCCGCTGTTCGTATCGGCGTTCGACGAGATCGCGGTCTTCCGGCGCGATAATCTCCAGCAGCGGCCGGCTCTGTAACTCGTCGGCCGACCAGCCGGTTAGCGTGGTCATCTGCGGGTTAACGAACTTGACCTCACGGTCCTGGACGATGACGACGCCGTTGGGGCTCTGCTCGACGAGCGTCTCGTAGAGCCGGCGCTGCTCCGCGAGTTCACGCTCCTGTTCGGCCCGTTCGCTGATGTCGCGCACGCTCGCGAGCACCTGCTCGCTGCCGTCGAGGGTGACCGTGGTGAGGTTGACTTCGGCGATGAACGTGTCGCCGTCCTTGCGTTCGCCCTTGAACTCGAACAGCTGCGGGCCAGCCTCGCGTGCCTGCTCGATACGGGCAACTGCCTGCTCGACGGTGTACTCGGGATCATCAGGCACAATCGCACGGATGTCCGACCCGATGAGCCCCGCCCGACTGTAGCCGGTCAACGCACAGTACCGTCGGTTGACGTCGCGAATCTCTCCCGTGTCGGGGTCATGGACCACCAGCCCGTCGCTGACGTTCTCGAACACCTCACGGTACGCCTGCTCGTCGCCGGTGGCGTCCTCACGCTTTTCATTGCCGGCGGCGCGCTGGCTGGCTTGGACGAGTGCCTGCACGATGTGGGCTGCCGCCGAGATACTGTGGCCTGTCGCTCGTGGAAACACGTCCGCGACGCCTGTCTCGACGGCTGCCGTAACAGGTTCGGCGGCATCAGCAAGCAGGACGACCGGTGCCGTCGTCACCGCGGTAAGCCGCGCGACGACCGCTTCAGGCCCGTCGACGCTGCCGTCGAGCACGACACCGTCGATGGTGGCTGTCGTGGCCCGCCGGAGCAGTGCGGCGCCCGACCCAACCGGCTCGGCGACGATTGCATCCCCCGCGGTCTCGAGGGTGTCGGCGACGGTCCCGGCGATCGACGCCTCGCCGGCCCCGATTAAGAGGCGTCGCTGCCCCCCTCCCTCCGTCTCCATGAGCACACCCTCCCGTGCCACACGGTTGAAGATTGGCCCTGCTCGATACGAAATGACACACAGCAAGCGGACGGCCATCCCCGCTCTGTGGTGGACGGCTGTCGACGTGTGGCCACAGGGGTATGGCTGCCGGCGCTCGTGTCGGATGGACGGCACGCTCTGGACGCAACGCTATATCTATAGCCACCGGTCGCCGGCGCGCCAACGCGTGTAGCGACCAGTCCTGTAGGGAAGTAGGAGAGACGTAGAACTACAGATGCGACACCACATACCGACACCGACACCCCGTCACCACGGGCCGCCCGTCCCCCGTCCTGGTGCGCTCGCAGTCGGGCTGGCGATGTACACCGTGGCGGTGGCGACGACGGTTGTTACCGCGACTGTTCCCGCAGTCGGCGGCGGGCTCGCCGTCGCTGGCCTCCTCTGGTGGCTGGGTGTCCGCCCTACTCGGCTCGTTGCCGAGGGCGTCGCGATGGCGACCCGCACGGTGAATCGACTCATTGCCGCCGGCCGTGCCCGGCGAGCGCACCGACGAGAGTAAGGATGGCATCACAGGAGTCCATCTTCCCGCTTCGTGACGACGTTGAACGGGACCCGGCGGGCAAAACCCTCCCGCTGGCGGATGCCGGCGATATCATCGGCGCGCTTACCAGCCAGACTGCCCGGACGCTGGTCGCGGAGGTCTACGAGGACCCAGCGACCGCGTCGGAGTTGGCCACCACCGCCGACACGTCACTGCAGAATGCCCAGTATCACCTGACACGCCTCCAGGATGTCGGCCTCGTCGAGGTCGTCGATACATGGTACTCGTCGCGTGGCAAAGCCATGGCGGTGTACGGCCCGACGAACGACCCGTTGGTCATCGTTGCCGGCGCCGACGTCGCAGACGCCGAGCCGTCGGCAGTCAACGACCCTGACGATCCTCCCGAAGAGCCGACAGACGACCCACCCGTCCCGCAGCTTGTCTCGGACTGATACCCGCCACGGCCGTCGACACACCGACGTTGCTGAGTTCAGAGCGCCACGTTCAGAGTAAACTGTCGCACGGTGGACAGCACCTCTCAGCAGTGGCGGCCAGCGCCATTCCTCAAACCCACATTTGACCCTTCGGTCGCTATATTGCCCGCACCACGGTAACCACACACGGCATGGTATCCAGCCCTCCACGCGACAGTAATAGCACCGTGCATACTGGTTGTGCTGCGGTCGTCCGAGCTGGTCGCCGGGGTGACGGCCGATGAACCGGCGCCAGCTGCTCACCGGTGGTGCTGCTGCAGTCGGGGCCCTCTCAGCTGTTGGCTCTGCGACGGCCGACTCGCAGGCTGCCCGGCTAACGTTCGACGGCGGTCGCCTCTCGATTGGCGGTGACACGGCAACAGTGACAGGCCAGACGCGATTTGCCGCCGGAACCCAACTCCGTGTCCGGCTCCGTTCGGCTGGCTCGTCGCCGTTCATCAGAAGCAGCGAGGCAACCGTCGAACAAGGTGGTAGCTTCATGGCGACTGTCGACCTCTCGTCTGTCCCCATCGGGACCACATTCACCGCGAGCGTGTTCTGGTACCAGTTTGTCCTCGCCGAGGAACCTGGTCGGGTCGTCCATCCCGACCCGTCGGTGCAGCTCGACTACGAGGGCGAGCGGCTCACGGTCAAGCCGGCCGCTGACCAGCAAATCACCGGAACGAGTGCGCTTCCAGCCGGGGAACCGCTGGTCATCCGCGTTCGCAACAGCGGTACGAATCCGTTCCTCAGCAGTACCAACACGGAGACTACGGCGACCGGCACATTCGCGACAATAGTCGACTTCGCCGACATCGAGCCTGGCACAACGTTCAAGATCACCGTCCGCTACGGCGGGCGAGTGGTGGCGACGGCCGACGGTATCGTCCAGCAGTGAACGGATCCCAATCGCCCGGTGGCTGGTGTCGCTACTGAGTATCGGTATACAACGCTCCGGCGCTGCGGGCCACCACTAAATCGTCGACTCCCACGTCGACGACTGTACTCCGGATTTCGGTGCCATCACCGACGGCACACCTGGTCTATCTGATATTGGGTCCTGTGTGCGGCCGTTCCACACTCAAACACCCGTTTGACTCTCGGCGGGGCCTATACCGATGCCAGCCGAACCTGGAGCTATGCGCGGGCAGCACGACGCGCGGCGAGTTCATACGACGGAGCGCTCCCATCGCGACCCGACTACAGCGCCGATTGGGGATGTTGATAGTGAGTCAGTCCATATCCGAAGCTACGATACTCAGTGGGCCTACGACCTCGAACTCACGGCAGTGAGTGTCGACGGTACGACGACCGCCCACAGACAGTATCACCTGCTGCCCGGTCATACAGAAAGTGAGTCCGCTCTGGTGGCCCCCGGCGAGTACGACCTGACGGTCACGCTCGATACGCGCACCGAGGCCCGTCTCAGGTGTCGACTCGGGCCACGGCCTGCCCACACGGCCGTGATTGAGGTCGGAAACGGAACACTCGCCCTCACCGAGGGCTTTCAGGGGTGATACACGGTATGAACATACGGCGGGTCGCGACTCGAGGTGCCGGCGGCAATCCACGCTGCGGTCGGCCACTAAGCCGTCATCGCCGTTTTCGGAGCGCTGAAAACATCTTGCCTCTGGCTCTGATGCTGCTCCTGGCCGCAAGCACCCGACCGTGGCTATCCGTCGGTGGCGCGCCAGGCAACCAATGGGCGACGACACCGCGCTTCTCACACCTCTGATTACATGTTCCATGCGTGATATCGTCACGACAGGTGTGGTCGTTCTTTTGCTGCTGGTGAGCGGCTGCGTCGGCCTCGGCCCTGGAGAGCCTCAACAGACGATGCCACAGTCAGCCACATCGACGGCGACATCGTTGCCGACCTCGAGCTGTACAGCGGAGCCGCCCCGATACAACCTATCGAGACCGTCCAAGCCGGATGCGCTAACCGAGGCACGTGCACGGTCGCTGGCGACCACCTACGAGCGACGCTACAAGCGAGCACGGCTCGTTGCCGACTTCGGCGCTGTCACAATCGACCGACTCTCGTGGCGAAAGGTCACTGTCGAGCCGATTTCTGGCGGCTTCGCGGTTCGGGTCCAGCTGGCCGTGCACTTCTCGACAACTAACGTGACTGGTAAACAGGCGTATCCGACGACGTACCGTATCACCAATCGGCGGTTCGTGCGGGCCAATCGAACGCTCGCCTGCTGGAGTATTGATTGAGCACACACATTGCGAGCAGACGCCCACCGCTCCAGGAGTTGGCAGCCGATTACACGTCGAACTCGGTCCACGTCTCCGGCCCATCGGCCAGCCCCCGAGTTCGGAGCCGCGGCGTCCCGTCGTCCGTCTCTTCGACGTCGATGCGGCCGTCGAATAGCTGGGTGAGCGTGCTCATCGCTTGCTCGTCGTGAGCGCCGGGGTCGATGAGGAAAACGCCCAAGCCCTCGGCCTGCTCGACGCGGGCCGTCATCACGTGGAGGAACCGGAATACCGGCCGGAGGTCCGTATACAGCAAAAGCGTCGAGACACCGACAACGCCTGTCCGCACCTGCTGGACGCCGGCGTCGTGGAACCGCTCGTACAGTTGCGAGAAGTGGATTCCGATGCCCGTGAGGTCGTTCGGCTGGCGCACCGACACGACACGGACATCCGCGGCGGCGGCCTCCTCGCCGGTCTGGCCGTTACAGTCGACGATGGCGAGTCGGTCGGCCGCCAGTCCTGGCGCGATGTCGCCACACTGCCGGAATAGCTTGTCCGGGGCGGTGTTGGTCGATACGAGGATGGCGCCATCGTCGCCGCTCGGGTCCGCGACAGTCAGTGAGAGCGCCAGGTCGCGGGCGACGCTCATTGCCCTGCCGGCGACGAGCAAGTTTGTCCCTGCAGGGACCACCGGCAGCGGGAGCCCGTCGGTGAACGCGTAGCCGTCGGGTGCGTCACTCATGGGTCACCTCCAGCCGCGGGCGTACGGTACTCTTCGAGGATGTCCATCGCGAGGTCCGCGAGCGTCCGCAGGAACCGGCGGTCCTCGCGGTCGACGGTCCGGCTTGTCTTGTCGTAAACACAGAGCGTGCCGATGGCGTGGCCCGCGGCGGTGACGAGCGGCGCCCCCATGTAGAAACGGATGCCCCGCTCGGCAATCCTGTCAACCGACACGAACCGCGGATCAGACTGCACGTCCTGGATGACCGTCACCGGGTCGTCCTCGACGGTGGTGAACGTACAGATAGAGTCGGCCCGAGGCCCCGTCTCCCAGTCGGTCGTCATCCCTTGGCAGGCCAGAAACGACTGGTCGTGGTCACCGATGATGTTGACCGACGCACCGGCCATGTCGAAGTGGAGCGCCGCGAGGTCGGCCACCCGGTCGAGCGACGCCCGCAGGCCGTCTGCCTCGAGGTCGAACTCGGAGAGGACGGCTAGCCGCTCTGGTTCGTCAGCGGGCCGCGGGTACGAGTCGCCTGCATGTTGGACCAACGCCGCCCTCACCGTCGCTGCCAGCCGGTCGTGGGCGCCCCGAACATCCGTGGGCACGTACTCGACCACAACCTCGCCGACGGGGTCGGTCGGCAACTCGGCGGGGTCGGCGTCGGTAAACAGCACGCAGACGGCGTCCGGTGACGCCGTTCGGAGATGAGCCGCGAAGTCCAGTCCGGTCCCGTCCGGCAGGTCGTGGGTTGTCACGACACAGTCGACCCGGTCGGCCGCGAGGGCGCGTTCAGCGTCCGCCAGCGTCCCGGCGGCGTCGATAACGACACCCAGTCCTTCGAGGGCTGTTGCAAGGTGTGCGACCGTCTGCTCGCGGGCCTCGGCGTCCGGGTCGACACAGAGCACGCGCGGCTGTGACACGATGGTAATCGAACCCCGCCCGTAACATATCTATCGCTCGGCCGACCACTCTTCGCCTCTCATCGCATGTGGTTGAGACAGTCGCCGACGAATTGCGTGAAATCCCCCCGACCCCTTGGTTCGTCGACAGGAAGACGACGCCCTCGTCGGCAAAGTGGAACTGGACGATGATTCCCTCGTCGAGGAGGTGGTGACTGGCGCGCGGGGCTCCCATTCCGTGGTCGATAGTCCGGAGGTCGCGGTGGACGTCCCGGGAGGCGCCGATAAACTCGGCAACCCGCTCGGCCGGGTACTGCGGGAGGAGGTCATCGCGCACGTACGCCACGCCGAACTCGTCGTCGGTATCGTGGTAGCCGACCGCCCGGAGCGAGCCCCCTAGCCGGTCGACCTCGCGGAGGTCGTCGAATCGACCACCACGACCGTCCGCGAGCGGTTCCCCGACGTGCGTATCGAGACGACCCTGACGACGGCCGCTGTCGATGCGCTGGCGGAATTCCCGCTTGCCATCGTCGAACTTCTCGAGAACGCCGTCCGCCATTCGACGGCCGCATCCCCCACCGTTACCGTCTCCGTCACCCTCGACGACGAGACAGCCTCGCTGCTCGTCACAGACGAGGCGTCGCCTATCCCCGACGCTGAGGCGACGGTCCTGACGGGCGGCGTCGACATGACCGACGTCTATCATAGCACTGGGCTTGGGCTGTGGCTCGTCTACTGGCTGGTCGAACTTTCGGGCGGTCGCGTCGACGTGACGCGGACCGATGGGGGCAACCAGGTCGAGGTCATCCTGCCGCTGGCGACCGACTGACTCGGCGCCGGCCTGTTATACGTGTGGGCCCCGTACCACGGTGTAATGGCCATGCCATCTCCGCTCGAATCCTTGTCGCCCGACCGGCGGCTGCTCGTCGTGGCGCCGGCCATGCTTGGCACCCGTCGGCTTACCGACCGGTACCTCGTGGGGGGACTCGAGCGGGGAGCAACCTGCGTTCTCGTGACGACCGACACTGCTGCCGACCGCGCGACCGAGCGGCTGGCGGCTGCTACCGAGACGGACGACGCCATCAGCCGGCTCGGTGTCGTCGACGCAACGGGTCAGTCCCCGGATTCTGCTGCCGACGACAACGTCGAGTCGGTGGGCTCGCCGGCCGATCTCACGGGTATCGGTATCGCATTCCAGCGGCTCTTCGAACGGCTCGGCGCCGGGACGGGGACCCCTCGGGTCGTCGTCGACTCACTGTCCACACTCATCGTCTACAGCGATGTCGAGCGGGTCTACCGGTTTACCAACACGCTGACGAACCTCCTCGACCAGGTGGACGCCGGCGGCCGATTCCTGATGCAACCGGACGCGGGCTCCAATCACGTCGACCAGCTGGAGGCACTCTTCGAGGGTCGTATCGACGTCCGCGATCATGACGGGGAGGGTCCCCCGGAGTACCGGCTGATGGGGATCGGTGATGATCGCGACTGGCACCCGCTTGAGGTGCCCAAAGCGCCGGTGGCTGGGCCCTCGGCGGCCGACGAGCGGTTCCGGTCGACCGGGTCGCTGCCCGTCAACACGCCCATCGAGTCGCTGCACGCGCTCATCGAGGCGATGGATGAGGCCGGCTACACGCTCGTCGTTTGCAACTACACCGGTGACGAGGCAACGCTGGGGACGCTCCGCGAGCACTTCGCGCGGCTGAACGTTGGCGTCCGGACGGCGACGCTGTCGACGCCTCACCCGACGGACGCGGCCATCCTCCATCGGGACGCCGAGCCGCTGGCCGTCAGTGCCGTCCAAGACTTGGTCAGTTACATCCAACTGTCCGACCTCGATGACATCGACCCGGCTGCGCTCGACATCACTCGCCCGGACGTGCTCGCACAGGCCGAGCGTCAGCAGTATACCGTCGAGAACGGCGGCAAGCTGGCGATGATTCGCATCAGTCGGCTGGTGGAGACGCGGGCACTGGAGGCGGGAAGTGGTCGGCTCCACGCCGGCTTCCAGCGGCTCGACCGCGTCGACGACGAGCAGGGAACCAGACAGCTGTACGAGCGGCTCGCGACCGCCGGCGTCGACGTTCACGTCTACGGGACGCCCGGTGCGATTCCCAACGAGGAGCTGTACACCGTCCACGCCGACGCGGGCGAGGAGCTGGCAGCGTCGTGGTTCGTCGTCTACGTTCCCGATGCAGCCGGTGGCCGGGCGGGTGCGCTCGTCAGCGAGGAGACGGGTCCGGACCAGTACAGCGGCTTCTGGACGTTCCAGCCTGCGCTGGTCGATGCGACCGACGAGTATCTGCGACGGACGTACCCGGCCGACGCATAGCTACGAGCGCCGTGGGCTGTCGGGCGCGAGCGCGTCGTCGTAGACTCGGACGAACAGCTCCTCGAGTTCGTCGTGGGTTGGCTTGCGGGGGTTGTTATCCGGCGATCCCGAGTCGAAGGCGTCCTGTGTCATCTCCGGGACGACATCGAGATACGCCTCCCGCGTGGGCACGTCGCCGAACTCGTCGAGGTAGTCCGTCAGCGAGATGTCTTCACACAGTTCCTGGACGGCATCGCCGGCTCGGCGGGCGGCCACCCGGTCAGGCGTGTCGGCGTCGGCCGCGCCCAGCAGTCGGGCCACCTCAGCGTACTTGCCAGGGGCGGCGACGTGGTTGAACTCCACGACGTACGGGAGGATGAGCCCGTTCGCCAGCCCGTGGGGGACGTGCAGTTGGGCGCCGAGCGGCCGCGCCATCCCGTGGACGAGTGCGACCGAGGAGTTACCGAACGCCTTGCCGGCCTGGAACTGGCCGATGAGCATCTCCGTGCGCGCCTCGATGTCGTCGCCGTTGGCCCACGAGGTGGGTAACGCGTCGACGATACGGGTCATGGCGTCCCGGGCGTAGCCGTCGGTGACGCTGTAGCTCTTTACGGACGTGAACGCCTCGATGGCGTGGGTGAACGCGTCGATACCGGTGAACGCGGTGTGGCTCTTGGGGAGCGACTGGATGAGTGTGGGATCTTCAACGGCGACGGTCGGGACGATGTTCTCCGAGACGATGATGAACTTCGTGTCCGTCGACTCGTCGGTGAGCACGGCCGTCCGAGTGGTCTCGCTACCCGTCCCGGCCGTCGTGTTGACGGCGATGACCGGCGGCGTCGGGTTCGGGACGCCCTCGTAGCCGGCCCGGTCGACGCCGAAGCCGCGAATCGATCCCTCGTTGGCCGCCAGGATGCCGACCGACTTCCCCACGTCGATGGAGGACCCGCCGCCGAGCGTGACGATGACGTCACATCCCTCCGACTCCCAGACGTCGTAGGCGGCCTCCACGTTCGCGACGGTGGGGTCCGGTCGAACGTCCGTGTAGACAGCCGTCTCCACCCCCGCTGCCTCGATATTCTCGACGATGGTCTCGCCGTGGATGTCGTAGATGGCCTCGCTGGCGAGCACGAGCGCTCGCGTGCCGTAGCGGTCGGCGTAGTCGCCGACCTGCTCGCTGACGCCGACGCCGAACAGCGTCTTGCCGGGCGAGACAACGGTGCGCGGACCGTGTGCGGGGGTAGGTTCCGACATGCTCAGTACCGGGGGCAAACAGCGACTAAAGTGTTTGCCCCTCCACGTGGCCGGCTCACCCGCCCGTGAGCGGCGGCGTCACCGCCACCGTCGCGCCGTCCGTCAGCGGTGTGGCGGCTCCCGATCGGTTAGCCACGTTTGTCCCATCGAGCAGGACAGTGACCCCGCTCGCGACATCGCCGCCGTCGAGTAGGTCCCCCGCGAGGCCGGAGTGGTCAGCCTCCAGTGCTGCGAGCAGGTCTCTGACCGTCGCGTCCGAGGGCATCTCTCTAGCGGCCGTCTTCGCGCCGACGCTCCGCCGGACGGTGCCGAAGAAGCGGAGGTGAATCTCCATCAGGCCAGCCGGTCTGCCACGTCGCCGATGTCGAGCCGGTCGACCGTCTCGGCCGTCGGGTGACCGTTGTCGTTCCAGCCGCGGAACGCGTAGTACTCGTCGAGCATCCCCGCCAGCTCCTCCGGCGGACAGTACATCCCCTCGGCGGGCCCTTCGGGGATGGGCTCATGCTGGACGCGGTAGGGGAGCGTGTCGGCCTCGCGGTCGGCCACCCCGCGGGCGACGTTAATGAGCCGCTCGAGGTTGTAGACCCGCTCGCCGATCTGTTCGACGTCGTCGACTGAGAGTTCCCAGCCGGTGGCCAGTTCCAGCGCCTCTGCGTACGCCTCGTTGACGCGGGCGCCCCAGCCGGCCTCGCTGACGAACCGACACTGGGTGAGTGAGTCGCCCAGTGCGGTGAAGTGCTGTATCCGGGCAGCGAACTCGGGAGTGCCGTCGGTCGTCTCGTCGTGATGCCCGTCGTACTGGAGTGTAGGCCGGGTATCGTGGTGGGAGCCGCCCCGTGTGGCCGTCGCGTAGCCGATGGACATCCCCTTCAGTCCGCGGGCGGAGTGGGCCGCGAACTCCAGCCCCTTCGTCCCGTAGAGATAGCGGTCGGCCTCGTCGTCCAGTCGGGCGGCCAGCCGGAACGACCCCTCGGCAAGGTCGTCACCGATGCCCTCGCGGTGGGCCGTCTGGCGAGCAAGGTCCACGAGCCCGTCGGCGTCCCCGAAGTCAAGGTGTGGCGACTCCGTCTCGAGCAGCCCCCGTTCGACACACTCGCGGGCGAACGACACTGTCACGCCCCACGAGATGGTATCGAGCCCGAGCCGGTCACACAGGTCGTTGGCTTTCATCACCCGCTCGACATCGTACACCTCTTGCATCGTCGCCGTGCCGAATAGCGATTCGAACTCCGGGATCTTCGCATCCGTAATCCCCTCCGCCTCAACGGTGACGTGTTTGCCGCACTTCACCGCACAGTTGGCACAGGTGGTGTCCTCGGTGACGTACTCCTCGCGGAGCCGTTCGCCACTGACTGCCTCCGCCGCCTCTGGTCGTGCCTGCTCGCGTTGCATGTTGCGCTGGCCGAGCTTTCCCATCTCGTTGATGGGGTTGACCAGCCCAGCGGTGCCGTACTCCTGGAGCATCTCCGTATCGGCCATCAACTGGCCCATCTGCTGGACTGTCCGCCCGCGGAGATCACCGGCGGGCTCCGGCTGGAAGTCGCCACCCTGCACTGCGAGAGCGGTGACGTTTTTCGAGCCGAGTACCGCGCCGGCGCCCCCGCGGCCGGCTACGCCTTCGCGCATCTCCGAGTCGTGGAGTAGACAGGCGTACCGCACCTCGTTGTCGCCTGCGGGGCCGGTCGCGAGCACGTGCGTGTCGTAGCCGACGCCCTCCCGCTCGCGGACTGCTGCGCACGTCTCGTAGGTCTCCGCGCCAACGAGGTCGGCGGCGGGCTTCACCGTCGCCCCCGTCTCGTCGACGAGCACGTACGACGGCTCGGGTGCCTCCCCGTGGAGGACGACGGCGTCGAAGCCGGTCGTCTTCAGCGCCTGCGGCAGCGTGCCGCCGAACGTGGAGTCGAAGAAGCCGCCCGTCATCGGGCTGATGAACCCGAGCACGCCACGAGAGGTGGACTGGAACGGTGTCGCATTCATCGGCCCGACCGCCATCGCCAGTACGTTCTCGGGGTCGAGCGGGCCCGCGTCGACTGGCACGTGTTCGGCCACCTGCTTGGCGACGAACCCGTTGCCACCAAGGAAGCGCCGTGCGTCGCGGGGGGTAACCGGCTCAATCTCTGTCTCGCCGGAGCCGAGATGGACGTGGAGTATCTCGCCGCCGTATACCGAGGGAAGCGTCTCCGCCATGCTATGTACACCCACATCTGGCTACTAAGGTGCAGCGGAGTCGCCGGCGACCGCCGATCAGGTGAAACGTGTGTTCTGTCGCTGGCCTCTGTGTACAGACGAGTGTCCAACGAACTGACCGTACGTTGAACACGCTAGCGTTCGGCGAAGCGTTTAGTGTGTATGCGAACGAGGCACACACATGAGCAGTGCCGGCGAGCCGTCGACGCCACAGCGCCCGGAGCGACGGTCACTCGACGCATGGACGCGGCTACGGGACGTGGAACTGCGCGGCCGCTGGTTCTCCGACGGTGAGACATTTCTCCGGTGTCGCGGTTTTACCCGCGGGGCTGTCGTTTTCCGCGACCGGTCCGGCGAGCGAGTTGTCCTTCCGCGAGCCGTCGCCCAGACGATGCGGCTCGTCGCTGGCCCTGGCGACGACCGGCCACCGACGGCCGATCAGCTGCCCGACCGGCTGTAGGCGGGGCCGTGAAACTTTCCCGCGGGGGCCGTGAACGGCCAGCATGCCATCGGATGACTACGAGACGGAGTTCACGGCGAGTCACACGAGTGTCGCAGCGCTGTTGAGCGGACTGACCGACGGCGTGCTCGCCGGGGCGGTCCGGGTTGGCGACGACGGGCCGACCGTCGAGACGCCCGCTTCCTTTGATGTCGAACTCGAGTTCGAACGCGACGACGGCACGGCGAGTCTTGAGGTGGAACTGGAGTGGGATGAGCCGGTCACGGAGGGCGTGCGGCCTGATACGGCCGAGACCGTCCCGGAGGCGGCCGATGTGTCTGACACGGCGGCTGCGACGGACGCGGCGACCGAGGCCCTCGCGGAGTCCGCCGATGACGAGCCGGCGGTCGCGGCCGACGCGCCGCTGGATTCGCTCGCCCGGTTCGAGCTCTTCCATGATCGGGGCGACGAGTGGCGCTGGCGACTCCGCCACCGCAACGGCAACATCATCGCGACGAGCGGCGAGGGGTACACCCGCAAACACAACGCACGCAAGGGACTCGCGAGCGTCGTCGCGAACGCGCCTGGCGCAGCCGTCCACGAACCAGAGTAGGACCGACAGCGTATTGTCCCAGGCGGTCGGCCGGTCGGCGTGGCCAGAGAGCTGACCGCGTTTGTTGCGATTATCGCCGGCTGGCTGGCCGTCGCCGGGCTCACCTACAGTCTCCTCGGCCTGCTGTGGGCGACAGTCGCGACCATCCCGTTCGTCCCGTTCATTTTCGGCATCGGCCGCGAGTGGTACCGGGCCCGCGCTGAGTAGCTGTGATGGCCGCCAGAAGGTCTATTCCGTCTGGCCGTCTCCTCGTGATAATATGCGCCACGCTCTCCGTCGGCCGCCACGCCCGCGTCACACGACCCAATCGCCCGACCGCCGATGACCGACGGCGACCAATCGCTCTCACGGCGGACGCTGCTGGGCGGGCTCGCCGGCGGCGCGGCCGCGGCGCTTGCGGGCTGTTCGTCTTCCAGCCCGGACGCCACGGCGACCCCCGTCTCTGACGACCGCGCGCTGGCACTGGCCGAGCGGTTCGCGCCGACGCTGTACTTCGACCGCCGCGAGAAGTGGTTCCCGACGGACCCGCGAGCGTACGCGAGCGAGCAGGACGGGACCACGGTCGTCGACGGCTTCGACGCCTTCGACGGCTACGTACAGGACGGCGGCAGCATGGATCCGCCGGCACCGACTGTCTTCTATCGGGCCGTTGAGTACCAGGGTTCGCCACTCGCGGTCGTCCAGTTCTGGCTGTACTCGGCATTCGACCAGTTCAGCGTCAACTTCCACTGGCACGACTGGGAGCTGCTACAGGTGTTTCTCGATACGGAGACGGGCGAGCCGCAGCTGTACGTCGCCAGCTCCCACTCGCGGAAGGTGCCGAACAACGAGCACCTCGACCCCGACCCGGACCGTCGGCCGCGACTGCTCTCGGAACTGGGGTCCCACTCAAGCGGGCTGTCGGTCAACAACGACCCCGACGGGTTCCAGCGAATCCCGCTAGACGGCGACGCTGCCGACATCACGAACGGGCTGGCCGACGGCCTTGAGGACCTCGCGTCGATTCCGCTGGCGTACGGGCTCCCCCGCGGCGAGGGATCGCGGCTCCCATTCGTCGTTCCGGCACTGGATGGCGCGCCCGTCTACGAGGACGAACGACTGCCGAACGTCACCGCATCGGATTTGGTGCCGCCCGAATTGACCGTCCGGTCGTTCTCAGCGCTGTCGTCGCCGCCGACAAACCTCCCGGCCCGCGAGACAGGGCTGCGCTTCGAGCACGAATCGCGCGAGGACGCTGCAGACGTGCGGTACGCGCTGGAGCCGGCGGCCGACCTCGAACACATCGAGTCATTCACCGGCCCACAGCTTCGCTTCGAGTTCGCCATTCCGGACTTCGCGGAGGACCTCGTCGCGAGCCACACCACGACCACGGGAGTCCCGTGGGACCAGCCCCGGTACACCGCGCCGGCCGCAGACATCACCGACCCGGCTCACCGGCAGGCGCTCGCGGACCGCTACGACGCCGTCGGCGAGCCGTCAACGAGTAACCAGGTTATCGCGGGTGTCACCAGCGCTATCACCAGCGACGACGCCCCCGAAGACGAAGGGCTGACGACGACGACATCGCCGCTGGAGCTGACGGCCCTGCTGGAGAGCGAGCCGGAAGCGGTGCCGACATTCAACGGGGTTGTCGCCGTTCAGGATGTCCCCGAGGGCGAGCACACGCTGACGGTCAACGGCGCAGGCGTCGCGCCCCACAGTGAGACGGTATCGATTCCAGCGGCGGAGACGGCTGTCGCGGGCGTTGGCGGCGAGATTCCTGTCGTCGCCAACGAGCAGGCGACCAAACTGGAGGTCGACCCCCGCGAGGCTGACTCCGAGCTCACGGACCTCGCCGTCGAGGATGACTTCGCCGGCCGACTGTACGATGCTCCGCTGTCGGGCCCGGACGCTGTCTACCTCCACCGCGGCGGCGCGTTCACAACAGAGGTACGCGACGCCGCCGGCGAGGTGGGCGCCGACCGTGTCAAGCCCGACGTGGATACCGACCGGGTTCGCGTGTCGAACCCGCAGACGGGCAAGACATCGCTCGCGTCGTACCTCGCGACCGTCGCCGAGGAGACCAGAGCGCAGGTGGCGGCAGTCGCGGACGACGAGACGAAGACGGGTGCGGGCGGACAGAACGGCGGTGGCGGCAGTGCGGTCACCGGGCTGGCGAACGCGCTAGAGGCGGTGGCAACGGCCGCTCAAGCGGCCGCCGACCGTGCTGAGGCAGGCGACGGCGCTGGCGCCGATCAGCAGCTTTCGACGGTGGCGACCCGGCTCGACCGCGTCGCCTCGCGGCTGGCGGAGGCGCGCGGCTCTGTTCCTGATGGACTGGGCAATGCGGCTGCCCAGCGGCTCGAACAGGCCCGCCGGCGCACGGAGCAGGCCCAGGCTGCCGAGAAGCTCTGAACGGTCAGGCTGACGGCTCGTCGCCGTCGACGACGTGGTCGAGCAGCTGGTGAAGTTCCTCGCGAACCACCGGCATCGGGTCGTCTATCGCCGTGTGGCGGCGCGTCATCGCGCCGGTGAGGGCCGCGTAGATGAGCTCGGTCGTCGCCTCAGGGTCCGGCGCTCCCGCAGCCGTGAGGGCTGTCTGGATTCGCGCCCGAAGGCGGTCGTCGACGCGGGTGAACTGTTCGCGGAAGCGCGGCTCCGAGACGGCCTGTCCGCGAAGTTCGACGATGGTCCGCTGGCCCTCTAATAGCTCTGAATCGTCAACGACGAGCAGGTGGTCGACGATGGTCCGGACGGTCGCGATGGGGTCGTCGTCGTCCGTCGCTGCCTCTACCTCGGCGAGGAACTGGTCGACGGCGAACCCGAGGAACGCGACGATGAGCTCTTCCTTCGAGTCGTAGTGGTAGTAGAGCAGCGACTTGCTCTTGGGAAACTCCGCGGCGATGTCAGCGACGCTTAGGTCGGCGTAGCCGTGGCGACACAGCGCCCGGTAGGTCGCCTCCATGATATGTATCTCCGTCTCGGTGCGGTCGGTCGCGGTGTCGGTGTCGATTTCCCCAGACATTGGTAGGTCCTCGGATTCGGGGTCAGTCATGCGGTCACCTCTGTCGGCGTCGCGCCGGCGCTGTCGTCACTCTCAGCACGACCCAGCGGCGCGCTCGGGTCGTGACCCTGCAGGTCGTCCCAGACGACGAGCGCTGCGGGCAACACGAACATCGACGCCAGAAACGAGTAGAAGATAGACAGTGCCGTCAGCAGGCCAAACTGGCCGAGCACGCTCAGCACAGCCAGCACGAGCACGCCGATGCCCGTCGTCGTCGTGAGCATGCTCCCCAGCAGGGCGCCGCCGGTCCCGACGACGGTCCGATCGAGTGCCGTCCTGAGATCGGTTCGCCGGCGCTCGTCGACGAACCGGTGGACGACGTGAACGGAGTAGTCGATGCCGAGTCCAATCGTCAACGAGAGGATGGTCGCGGTGAAGGCGTTGAACGCGATACCGGCCGCTCGCATCGTCGCCGCGACGAGCGTCACCGCGAGCACGATCGGGATGGTGTTGACCAGGCCAAGCGACGGGTACCCCTCGAGCAGGCCGTAGATACCCACAAGGAAGATGATTGTGAGCCCGAGTGCCACTCCGAGGCTGCGCACAGCCGACTCGAAGATGAGGTCCGCGACTGCCTCGAAGACGACGATGCCGCCAGTGGCGGTCGCGGTACCACGAAACCGGTCGGCGACCCGGCGACCGTCGGCCGTCACCGCCGCCGAGTCGGCGCCGGCCTCCGTCGTGTACACGACCCGCGTGCTTCGGCGATCCTCCGCGAGGTACTGCAGCGCGGCGGCCCGCGAGGACGACTCGAGCAGGTAGTCGTACACCTCCCCGAGGTTGTCGTCAGGCACGCCGTTAGCGTTGCGGTCGTTACGTGCGACGAGTGCGCGAAACTGCGGGTCCGTCGCCGCCCGCGACTGGATGACTGTCACGATACTGCGGGTGTCGGCTCGGCCGTCTTCGCGGACGAATGTGGACGGCGGATCCGCCCCCAGCCGATGTATCTCCTCGAGTCGCGAGTCCCGCTCCATGTTCGTCTCTACGTAGACGGTGACTGCGTCACCCTGTGAGGCGGTGAACGTCTGTTCGAGATAGTTGATGGTCGCGACGGCAGAATAGTCGCTGGGCGCGAACGGTTCCGGTAGGTCCGCGAGGTACTCGGGTGTCTCCTCGGGCGGCAGGAACTCCTCTTGGGAGAACGAGGTGGAGATGTCCGCGGCGTACCCACCCAGCGCGAGCGTCGACACGAGCACGATGGCCAGGAAGAGTCGCGGGCCGTACTCGCTGATGACGACACCGCCCCGGAGCAGTCGGCCGAGTTGGCCCTCCTCGCTTCCAAGCGGCGCCTGCGAGAACGTTGGGATTGGAAGTCGGTCGCGGCGGCGGTCGAGCCATATCTTCGCCGCGGGCAGAAACACCCCGAAAATGAGGAACGTGAACAGGATGCCGGCGGCCGCCACCAGCCCGAAGTCGCGAATCGGCGGGAGTGCTGACGTCAGATTGGCGAGGAAGCCGATGACCGTCGTTCCCGTCACAATGAAGAAGGCGACGACCAGTTGGCGGACGGCCGCGTCCATCGCCGCCGCGATATCGAGGCCGGTCGTCCGGTCTTCCCGGTAGCGGTTCACCGCGTGAATGCCGAAGTCGATGCCGACCGCCAGCAGCAGCGGCGGCACCGAAATCATCAGTTGGCTGAACGGGATGCCTGCCAGCCCGAGAAAGCCGAACGTCCACACGACGGCCATGAGAAGCGCCGCCGTCCCGAGCAGCAGGTCAAGCAGGTCACGGTAAGCGACGATCAGAAACAGCGTGATGAGGATGACCGCCGCGGGTGTCACGATGAGCAGCGAGTCGCCGATGACGGCCGCGAACTCCGCGGAGATAATGCCCGCTCCGAAGACGGTGATGTCGCCGCCGACGGTAGCGACGATCCGCTGGCTTCGCTGCTGGATATCGGTCAGCGGACTGGCGCCGCTCGTCCCCGGTCCGCCACCGCCGCCGCCACTGTCGAACGCGGGCGATTCGTGGGTGACGCTCCCGATAGCCGCCGACGCAGAGGCGCTTCGCGCGTTGAAGTCGTCGGCGAGTGCGCCGGTGAACGCCGGGTTGTCCGCGTTTGTCCGGATCGCAGCATCGATTTCGTTTGCCGTTGCCTGTTCGATGACCCGCTGCTGGGCCGCGGGCGTCCGAGCCGTCGAATCGATACTCCGCGCGAGTGTAGACGCGGGCGAACTCGTCGCCACTACCCGGAGGTCGTCGGTTGCTCGAAGCCGCTCTTGGGCTTCCAGCATCCGTAGTAGCGCCGGCTTCGAGAGTACGTTCTGATGTCGTTGGATGAGTTGTGTCGATCCCTGGCCGGAGGCGAACGACGGGCCGAACTCTCGCTGGATGTCCGAGAGTGCCTCTTCGGCGGGGATGCCGGATGTGAACTGCTGGGTGCCGGCCGAGGTGGAGACGTTTGCCAGCCCGCCGGCAAAGACGACGCTCACGAGCAGGAACACGAGGATGATACGCCCCGGCCGCTCGGTGATCTCAGCGGCGACCCGTCCGACGAGCCGGTCGATGCCGGTGTTCATCGCCGGCGGACGTAGACGGCGCCGAGGCCGACGATGGACAGTCCCACCAAGCCAGCGCCCAGCCCGAGGGGGCCGACGGTGAGCCCGAATGGGAGCCCACCGCCGGTCGGCGCTGTCGTCGTCACGGGGATGCGGTAGGTGTCAGAGATACGGCTGTCGCCTTCGGCCGTCTCGTACTGGAAATCAACCTTTGCGGGGTACGTCTTGCCGACGAGCGCGCTCTGGGCCGCCGACAGGTCGAACGTCACCCGGCGCGTCTCACCGGGCGCCAGCCGGTCGATGAACCCCTCGTCGTCGCTCGAAGAGAGTGGTGCGTCGAGGAACAACTTCGCCGACACGTCCGACACCGGCTCGTCCCGCTCGTTCGTCACCGCCAGCGTGAGCCGGCCAGTCGCGCCGGCCGCGAGACTCCCGTTCACTGCACGGACCGTGAATTCCGAGCGGGTCGGCGCGATGCTTACTGGCGCGTCGATAGTGTCGCTCTGGCGGCGCTCATCCGCCGTGTTCCGGTAGTCGACCTGGAGGGTGAACTGTCGTGGCCCTGCCTCGGCGGCATCAGACACCTCGATATCGAACCCGAACTGTGCCGACTCACCCGGTGCCAGCGAGCCGACCGCCACCTCCGGTTCGAGCAGCGCGATGTTCGGGTTCGCTGTCTGGATTGTCACCACCGCGTTCGTCACCCGTGTATCGCCGGTGTTGGTCACCACCCCCTGGAGTCGGCCTTCCTCGCCGACCCGGAGCGTACTGTTCAAATTGTCGACGGCGAACGTCTGCTCGGGCGTGGGAACGACACCGAATGCGAGCGGCCGGGTGGATCGGGCCGCGCCGTCTGGGGTCTCGTACTCCATGGTCAGGTCGAGCGCGTACTCGCGCTGGTCCGCAGAGGCAGCGACTGCGGCCTCGACGGTGACGGTTTGTGTCTCACCGGGTGCGATGTCGCCGACGAACCGACTCGCGGTTGGTGACCCGCCGAACGTGACGGCGGTATTCGCCGAGCGGACCTGTGCGACCGCGTTCTCGGCCGCTCGTTCGCCGACGTTCTCGACGGTTACCGCGACCGTGCCGCTGCCACCGACAGGGGCGTTCGACTTGACCGACTGGATGGCAAACCGGGCCCGCTCGCGTACCCGGATGGTCGCCGTCACCGTCGTCGTGACTCGCTCGTCTGTGTCGTCGACATCACGGTACGCGACTGTGATCGGGACCTCGTAGGTGCCGGCGGGAATGTTCGTCGGGACATCGACTCGGACCGACACCGCTCGCGTCTCACCGTCTCCCATGGACTCCAGCTCGCGTGTCCCGGAGAGCACGTCGACGCCAGCGACGGACCCAACCGTGGCGTGGACGTCTAGCGCCTCCTCAACCTGGTCGTCGTAGTTTGCCGCGTCGTTCGTCAGTTCGACGGTGAGTTGCTGTGTCGTCCCCGGCTGAAGTACCGGCTCTGGCACGCTCGTCTCGAATCGCGGGTCCTCCCTGTGGGCCGCCGCCGCGGCGCCGACGCCGCCGGCGAGCACGGCGCCGACGAGTAGTACGGTCAGCAGCGTCGCCCCCCATCGCTCGTCCATTGACTGAACGTTCAGTCGAACAGTAATAAAACCACACGGTCTGATCGCTCGTCCGCACCTCTACGCGAGATACCCCGGAGCACTGCTCCGGCGAGGACGCCGAACACGCCCTGTGTGACCGGTGCCAGCGCCAGCCAAAACGGTTCGGTTCCGCCCACCGGCCCACCGCATGCTGGCCCACCGCTTATGAGGCCGTCGCAGCCACCTCGATACATGGGTACGGACGTCCAGCGAGATGCCGATACACCGCCGCGCTCGCGCGAGCATCCGACGGATGCGCTCGTGACACCGGCATGGGTCGCCGACCGGCTCGAGCAGTTCCGGGCGCCTGACCCCGACTACCGGCTGGTGGAGGTGGACCTCAATCCCGCCTTCTACGCCGATGAACACATACCGGGTGCAGTGGGCCTCGACTGGGAGCGTGACCTCCGAGCGACAGACCGGGTCGACGTCGTCGGGCCGGCGGCGTTCTCGGACCTGCTCGGCCGGCATGGTATCGACAAGGAGACGACGGTCGTCGCCTACGGTGACAATTCCGGGCTGTTCGCCGCCCACTTCTACTGGCTGTGTCGCTACTACGGCCACGATGATGTGCGGCTGCTCGACGGTGGCCGCGGCGGCTGGCTCGCCGAGGACCGCCCGACCACGGACGCGGTTCCGGACCCGCCGGTCGTCGACTACGGCCCAGTCACGCCTGACGAGTCGATCCGGACGCGCCGGGAGGCGGTGTTCGACGCCGTCACGGAGCCGTCGACCCCGCCGACGTTCGTCGATGTCCGGCTTCCCGAGGAGTACACCGGCGAATTGACTGCGCCGCCGGGCCTCGGCGAGGCCGCCCAGCGTGGCGGTCACATCCCCGGCGCAGTCCACGTCTACTGGGACGAGAACCGCACTGACGGCCGGTTCAGGCCACCCGACCAGTTGCGCGAACTGTACGCTGACCGCGGCGTCACGCCTGACGAGCCAGTCGTCACCTACTGTCGCATCGGGGAGCGTTCCGCGATGACGTGGTTCGTCCTCCACGAACTGCTCGACTACGAGGATGTCAGTCACTACGATGGTTCGTGGGTTGAGTGGGGGAACCTCGTTGGCGCCCCCATCGAGACCGGTGGGCTGGGCGACTAACGGAGCGCGACCGCACAGTAACCAACGACGCCGTCTCGGCGCCCGCTCGTGTCGGCGCTGGTGGCGTACTGGAGCCGGTCGCCCGTCTCGGCACCCAAACGTTTGGCGGCGGTCAGTCCGGCGACGGTCGCCCACGGCCCACACATGCTGTGGCCGTCGGCGATGGCGGCGGTGACACCGTCGACATCCAGCGTTGCGACCGCCTCCACCACCGGCTCGTCTGCGGCGACGGCCGCCTCGTGGGGTGCGTAGTGTGTCAGGTCCGTCGAGACGACGAGCCCGACCGACTGATCGACCGACGCGGCGGCGTCGGCGACGGCCCGTCCGAGCGCCTCCGCCCGCTCCGTACCCGCCCGTGTGAGACACACTGGAACGACCGACACGGAGCCACAGCAGTGCTGGAGGAAGGGTATCTGCACCTCCAGGGAGTGTTCGCCGGCGTGGCTCCGCGCATGGAACGTCGCGGCGTCTGTCTCGGCGAGACGGTCGGCAAGGGTCGCGTCGACATCGACGGTCCCGAGCGGCGTCCGCCAGCGGTCGTGAGGAGCGACGGCCGCCGGCGGACCGGTTCCGTCGTGATTCGGGCCCAGAACGACGACGGTGTCGGGCGGGTCGGCGGCAAACTGGGCGTGGGCATGGGCGGCGACCGGTCCCGAGAACTGGTAGCCGGCGTGAGGTGCGACGACGCCCACTGGGCGCTCGTCGGGCGCGACGGTCGCCGGCTGGCCGGGGCCGTACTCGTGGGCGAAACAGTCGGCCACCTGCTCGCGGAGCGCCGACTCGTCGCCAGCGTAAAACCGGCCAGCGACGGCGGGTGGCCGCTCGTCGACCGTCCGCGAGCGACCGCCGTCCGCCGCGGCCTCCCGGTCGGCATCGAACCGGCGGACGCGCAGCCTCTCGTCTGGCGGCTGGGTGAACGCCCGCGCGGTGAACCGCTTAATAGTGGTAGACTCGCGGCGCCAGGCGTCGTCCGCCAGTCCCGCCTTCCGGCAGGTCTCGGCGAGGAACTGCCGTGCGTCCCAGCCGTTATCGACGGCTACCTGCGGCAGTAGAAGTCCTCGTCGACGGCCCAACTCGACGACGAGACCATCCCGGCCTACCTCGACGGCCTCCACACGCTCGGCCGGCTCCGTTCCGTCGACCGGGATGAACGTCGAGAGCACGGTGACGGTCACGGTCAGACGCGGCGGTTCGTCGGTCCGGACCGGGGGAAGCCGAGGGTCGTTCACGGCGGCGTCCGTTGCGGCCTCAACGACTGTCTCCCGCAACGGCTGGTCAGGGTCAGGCCGGCCGATGCAGCCGCGCAGTTGGTCGTCCCGCTCCAGGGTGACGAACACGCCACAGGCAGCGTCCAGTGCCGGGACGCGCCGGTCGGGTGTCCCCGGCGGCTCCCCTGCGGCGACCCGCTCGACCGTCTCGCGGGCGAGGGCCACCAGCCGCTCGCCGGCCGCGTGGTCCAACTCGTCGGGAAGGGTCGGCACCGTAGGCATAGCTCAGGCGAACGGGCGGGGGCGGCCACGGGTGGTGCCCCGCGGCTCACCCACGAGTGGTATTTCGTGGCCGCAATCGGGACAGGTGCCGTCCGCGAGGGCGAGTTCACGCACCGCGAATCCTTCCCGGCGGACGAGCAGCCGCCCGCAGCCCGGACAGTGCGTTGACTCCGACTCGTGGCCGGGGACGTTCCCACAGTAGACGTAGTCGAACCCCAATTCGCGGGCGACATCGAGCGCCCGCTCAAGCGTGTCGACGGGCGTCGGCCGGCGGTCCTGGAGTTGGTAGGCAGGGTGGAACCGTGAGAAGTGCAGCGGCAGGTCCGTGTCAGCGATATCACGGAGCCGGCGGAGTCGCTCGCGGACGGCCGGCTCGGCGTCGTTCTCGCCAGGCACGAGCAAGTTCGTCACCTCGACGTGGACGCCGTGTTCGCGGAACCGCTCGATCGTCTCGTATATAGGGTCTGGATCGGGGACGCCGACGTGCTCGCGGTAGAACGCCGCGTCGCCCTTCAGGTCGACGTTGATAGCATCGAGGTGCGGTGCCAGCGTGTCGACGGTCGCAGTGGTCATATAGCCGTTCGAGACGAAGACCTGCAGCGCACTCGGCGGCGCCGCCCGCATCGTATCCAGCGCGTACTCCATGAACACCGTCGGCTCCGTGTAGGTGTACGCCAGCCCGTCGACATCGCCGCCGACGCGGGCCGCCAGTGTCTCCGGCGATCGCGTCATCTCCGTGACGTCCGCCTCGTCGTACTCGAGGGCAATCCGGTAGTTCTGACAGAAGTCACACGCGAAGTTACACCCCTTCGTCGCAATCGACAACACGGACGCGCCCGGCGCGACGTGGAACAGGGGCTTTTTTTCGATGGGGTCGACCGACGCCGACACCGCCTGCCCATGGGTGGTCAGAAGGAGTCGGCCGTCGTGGTTCTCGCGAACGCCGCAGACGCCCTGCTCGCCCGGCGGGACAACACACCGCCGGGGGCAGACGCCACACCGGACGGTCTTGCCGTCGCGTTCGTAGTGTTCCGTCTCCCGGCCAGCGTCGGCCGGGTCGCCGCTCGTTGCCATGCTTAGATGTACGCCGCAGAGTCAGAAGCACGCCGAGCCGAACAGGTTCGGGCACTCACTGGCCGCCGGCGCCCCGTTCCACGAGCAAGCCGCCACCCGTTCGACAACGACAGCATGTCCCGTCCCATTCGAGTGGATGCCGTCAACGGTGCGCTCGTGCCACGCTGCAACCGACCGCGCGACGGGTCGATACGAATCGACGCACTCGGCGACGCGTCGTTGTACACAAGCGCGCGTGCCGGCTGGGCGTCACTACACGGGACGGATTCGGGCGTCTCGGGTAGAAGCAGTGGCACCAGCCCGACAAACGTGTGCCACTCGGTCCGTGCGGCCAGTCGGTCGTCCAGCCATACGGCCCGCGCGGAACTGCTCGCCTGTCACTGTACCGGCGCTCGCGGGCACAATCCCCTTCGGGCTGGGCTACCACGTCTCATGCATGCGAACACTGGTGGTGGGGGCGACGGGGTTCGTCGGTCGACGGCTGGTCCGTGCGCTCCACGAGCAGGGCCACGACGTGGTGGCGTTCTCGCGGTCGGCAAGCGAGACAGCGTTCCCAGACGGGGTCGAGCCGTTCGACGGCGACATGGGCGACCCTGACACGCTGGGCGGCCTCTGCGAGGATGTCGACGTGGCCTACTATCTGCTCCATTCGCTGACGTCGGCCAACTTCGCCGAACTCGACCGTCGGTACGCCGCCCGCTTTCGGGATATGGCGACGGCTGCGGGCGTCGACCGGGTGGTGTATCTGAGCGGCATCAGCGGCGACGAGACGGACCTCTCGCCACACCTTGCCTCACGACGCGAGGTAGAGACGGTGCTCGCGGACGGGAGCTTCGACCTGACGGTACTGCGGGCGGCCATCATCATCGGCCCGGAGAGCGCCAGCTTCCGCATCGTCGACGACCTGACCGACCGGCTCCCGGTAATGGTCGTCCCTAAGTGGGTACGGACACCGTGTCAGCCCATCGGCATCGATGACACTGTCGAGTACCTGGTGCGATTGCTCGACGCCGAGGAGACACGCGGCGGCACCTACGACATTGGCGCGCCGGCAGTCTGGTCCTACGAGAAGCTGCTGCGCGAGACGGCCCGGCTGAAGGGTCGACGTGTGTTCATCATCCCCGTTCCGGTCATGACCCCCGGGCTCTCCTCACACTGGCTCCGCTTCACCACGGATGTCCAGTACGAGATTGCCCGGCCGCTGGCCGAGAGCATGCGCCATCCCGTCACCGTCAATCCTGACCGAGACCTCCACCAGGTCATCCCTATCGACCGCACGGAGATTCCCGACGCCATCGAGCAGGCGCTGGCGGCCTGATCGCGTTAGGTACCCGGCAGGACGTCGCCCAGCGAGGCCCCGACCGCCATCACGACCGCGGTAACGAGACACTGGCTGGTCGCGACGAGCGGTTCCGCCCAGTCGACGCGGCCCCAGATGGTCATCAGTCCGAAACCAGTGACAGCCGCGATAAGCGGGATTGTCACCAGCCGGACCGGCACCACGCCGAACAGCTGGTCGTCGGCTACCCGTTCGAAGTTGGCCGCGTGGAGGATTCCGTAGGTGAGTGCTAGCCCGACGAGCGCCGTCGCGACGAGCAGGAACGGTCGTGAGGCGATAAACGCCCCGACCTCGAGTGTCCCGCCCTCCACAATCATCGGAATCCCGAAAATGAAACTTCCAACCAGTGCCTCTCCGACATCGCGGCTGTCGAACGTATCTCGGAGCCGGCCGACGAGCCGGGTCGAGCGACTTTGCCGGAGCGTCCGCATCGTCTCGATGACCTGCTCGCGCTCTTCGGGAGAGTCGACCAGCTCGGCCAACTCCTCCAACTCTTCGAAGACATCCTCGATATCCGGCTCGGGCGCGGAGGGGTCGGCGCGCTCAGTATCCATACCGACGGGCTCGCGACCGGACGGGTAAAAGCGGGCGGTCGCTTCCTGGGTTACTCGGTGGAGACAGGAATCTCCGTCGCGTCTCGCAGCGGCGCAAGATGAGCCTGCGCCCGCTCGTCGAGTGGGAATGTTCCCGCGAGGTCCGCGGGCGCCTGGCCGTGGACGACGCGGCCAAACGGGCCGGCCACAGCCGGGTACGCCCGCTCGGCCAGCCGGACGGCCCGCTCGTCGGCCCCGGAGCGGCGCAGTAGCCGCGCGACCGCCGTCTGTCCCGCGTGGACCTGGTCGCCCTCTACGAGAATAAACGCGAACGGTCGGTCGTCGAACTGGGCCTCGAGGAACGCCTGCACCGGCTCCGCATCCCACGATACCGTCTGGAGGTCGGAGTCGGCAGTCAGCCGCTCAGCGACCCGTCGGAACAGCCGTCTGCTGCCGTCGTAGACGAGCAGCGGGCGAGCGCCGTCAGTCACTACCCTTGGTACGGGTGCGAGCCGTTTCAATTGGCCGATTCCGCGGATTCCACGGACAGTACGATTGGCTCGTCGTCACTCCGCTCGTCCGCCTGGTCGCCAGCCTCGTCACCGAGGAGGCCGACGGCGACCAGGTAGCCAGCCGCGCTTCCGAGGCCTGCACCGACGCCAGCGCCCACGGGGCCAAGCTGCGATCCGATAGCCGCGCCGTACCGGCCGCCGGCCGCTGCGAACGCCTGTTGCCGTGCGACAGCCGTCTCGTCCTCGCGCAGTGCACGCTCGATTCGTTCAGCCATGGCCGCGGTAGGGCCTGCGGCCACAAACCGGCTGTGCCGACCGTCGGCGGAGCGCTTATTCCATTATGGGTTGACACATCGTCCGTCATGTCGACGAGTTCGATTCGCGGTACCGTCGCCGGCCTGGGGATGCGTGCGAACCCGGCCTTCGCCGGCGGCGTCGTGGGGGTATCGCTACTCGCGCTGGCGTACGCGGTGACCGTCGCCTCGGTCCAGATACACACGTATGTCCACGTGATGGCGGGCGTCCTCTGGACGGGGACGGACCTGTTTTTCGGGCTGGTGCTCGGACCGGTGGTCGGCGGCCTGGATGCCGAGAAGAGTGCGGCTGTCTTCCGCCGGCTTACGCCGAAGGTCGCCTTCTTTTTGCCGTCGCTGGCGCTGGCCACCATCGCGGGCGGCATCACCCTCGCCCAGCGGGTAGGCTGGTTCGAGAACGCCGGGCCGTGGCTGGCGCTGTTCACTGCCGTCAATCTCATCCCAATCCTCCTGCTGCTGGGCTGGCGGCTCGACGCCTACGATGATCGCCGCTGGCAGGCCGTCTTCGGGGTTGCGACGGTCGGCTCGCTGGCGTGGGTCGCCGCCACCGTCGGCTCGCTCACTGCCGCCGAACCCATCATCCTGCTGTCGCTGGCCATCGTGACGGTGCTGTCCGTCCAGGGGTTCGGCTTCCTGCTGCCCGGCGAGATTCGCATGTATCAGGAGATGGCCGCTGCCGAGCCGGATGCCGACGTCATCGCCCGCATCGGCGAGCGCAACGCGAAACTCGCGGGCGTCCAGGGGCTGTTCCAGCTCACCCTGATTGCCGTGATGGTGTATCTGCGCTACGGCGGGTTCTAACCAGGAGGTCAGTCTCCGTCGGCCGGTGTTGGCTCCGTCCGGGGCGTCTGCTCCCGAGAGGGGGCCCGGAGCGCGAGTGCGGCCAAGCCCGCGAGGATGGCGAGCGCTGCGCCCAGCCGGAACGTGGTCGTCCAGCCGGCGACGGTGACGGCCCAGCCGGTGGCGGCGCCGCCGAAGACGCCACCCCACATCTTCCCCGAGTAGAGCAGTGCGTAGTTGGCCGAGGAATTCGCCTCACCGTAGTAGTCGGCGACGATACTGGGAAAGAGGGTGTACTGTGGACTCCAGAAGAACGTCGCGACGACGACTGCCGCCAGGAACGCAACGGCGTTGCCGACCCGCGCGAACTCGACGACGGCCAGCAGCCCGAGCCCAAGCAGGCTGAAGGAGACGGCCATCGCCGCTCGCCGGCTGATGCGGTCGGACAGTTCGCCGATAATAAGCCGGCCGGCTCCGCCCGATAGCGGAAGCAGCACCGCCGACAGCGTCGCCGTACCCGCATCGAGGTTCATTGCCTCCGCGAAGGAGATGATCTTCGCCGTCAGCATCAGCCCCGCGCCGCTCACTCCGACGAACATCAGATACATGACTGGGAACTGCCAGGTGGTGAGCATCTCTCGCCACGTGAACGACTGGTCGGTGTAGTCGGTCGTCCCGTCGTCTTCGCGGTCGTACCACGACTCGGGCGGGTCACGGAGGACGAGCCCAGCCAGGAGGATAGCCGCGAAGATGATGACACCCATCACCCGGAGGACGGTCCCGTAGGCGGAGACATCGGCGTTCGCCCGGACGAACGGGACGAACAGCGCCGCACCGGCGGCAAACGCCATCGTTCCCAGGCCGGTCGTCAGCCCGGTCCGGTCAGGGAACCACTTGATGGCGGTATTGACGGCGACGGTGTAGACGATGCCGACACCGACGGCCCCCAGTGAGTAGAGGAGGTAGAGTTGCCAGATGCTCTCGGCGTACGCGAGCAGGAAGTAACCGCCGCCTGCGAGCACGGCCGCCACGAGCGTGATAGCTCGCGGACCGTGGCGGTCGCGCCACCAGCCGACGGGGAACTGCGAACCGGCCTGGAAGATAACGAACAGCGTGAACACGAGTCCCAGCGCCGGTAGCGGGATACCCAGGTCACGGGCGATGGGCCCCTCGATTGACGACCAGACGTACTGGTAGGGGCTGATGACGGCCATCGAGAGGACAGCCGCGACGATGAGCCACCACCGCGAGAAGCCGAGATGCTCCTTCGCACGGGCACCGTAGTCGACGTCGCCCCCGGCGTCGGTGGCCATCAGTAGGCGCCGACCGAGCCGTCCTTGCGCGGTTCGGTCGCCCCCGACAGTACGCCCTCCTCGTTGCGCACCAGCTGCGCGCCGCCGAACATCCCCGCATGCAGCACGGAGATGTCGTGGCCGCGTCGGTCCAGCGGCGCCCCGACCGACGCTGCGAGCCGCTCTTCCAGCGCGAGATCGCCGTCCTCGCGGTAGCGCCACCGCGGCTCATCGAGCGCCCGCTGAACGGGCATATCGTAGTCGATGACGTTCGAGAGCACCTGGACGTGGCCCTGCGGCTGCATGTAGCCGCCCATCACGCCAAACCCGAGCCAGTCGTCATCCGCGAGCTTCGCCACCGCGGGGACGAGCGTGTGGAACGGCCGCTTGCCGGGTTCGAGCCGATTGGGGTGGTCGTCGGACAGCGAGAACGACGCCCCACGGTTCTGGAGTGCGATACCGGTGTCGCCGGCGACCAATCCGGAGCCGAAGCCGGCGAATCGGGAGTTGATATATGAGACGACGTTCCCTTCATCATCAGCTACACACAGGAGGACGGTATCGGCATCCTCGGCGTGTGCGTCGGGGACGCCGAAGGAGACATCGCTCGGCTCGTCGTCGATGTCGGCCGCACGGTCGGCGGCGTACGCCTTCGAGGCCAGCGGTGGGATCTCCTCGTAGTCGGGGTCGGTAATGTAGCGATGGCCGTCGTGGAACGCTCGTTTCATCGCTTCGCCGAAGGCGTGGACCCGATCTGGGGAGTCGTAGGCGTGCTCGCCAGCGCCGATCTGCTCGGCGATATTGAGTGCCTCCAGCGCGATGAGTCCCTGGTTGTTCGGCGGGAGTTCGTACACCTCGGCGCCGTTGTACGTCGTCTCCACAGGCTCGACAAACTCCGGTTCGAAGGCCGCCAGGTCGTCGACGGTCATGAAGCCACCCTTCGATTGCACCTCGTCGGCGATGGCCTCCGCGATAGCCCCCTCGTAGACGACGTCGGCGCCCTCTTCGGCGACCCGCTGTAAGGTCGCGCCCAGCTGTGGGAGTTGGACCCGCTCGCCGACCGTCGGTGGCCGGCCGGCCGGCAGGTACGCCTCGCGGGCGTGGTCATCGTCGAACAGGTCGTCGGCGTGTTGCCACTGCGCGGCGACCACCTCGCTGACGGGATACCCCTCTGTGGCGTACTGGATGGCAGGTCCAAGCGCGTCAGCCAGCGTCAGCCGTCCCAGTTCCTCGACGGTCGTCTCCCAGCCCCGGGCGGTCCCCGGTACCGTCACCGTATGCGGGCCGTGCATCGGCATCTCGGCGTCGGCAGGGGCTTCGTCGTCGTCGGCGACGGCCTCGCGGACCCGCTCGCGAGTGGCGCCGGCGGGCGCGCCCCCACACGAGCGGAGCCCGCCCACCTCACCGTCGGCGGTTCGGTAGAGCGCGAACACATCGCCGCCGAGCCCGGTCGAGGTGGGTTCGACGACGTTGAGTGCAGCGGCGGTGGCGACGGCCGCATCGAAGGCGTTGCCGCCCGCGCGGAGCGTCTCGATGCCGGCCTCCGCGGCCAGCGGCTGGCTCGTTGCGACGACGCCAGCGTCGCCATATACCGTCGACCGCCGAGAGTTGAACTTGTCGAGATCGGGTCCGTCCATACTCGGCCTATATGCTCGCCCTCGTAAAGCGGGGCACCGAATATATCCGGGCGAACGGCAAAGACGGTGCGTTCGACCTTCAACGTATGACGTTCTCAATCTGCGTGCGCGAGCCAGGTCCGACGTTCGGCGTCGCGGTGGCGACGGACGCGCCGGCTGTCGGCGCGCTGGCGCCTTGCGTGAGTCATGCGGGGGCTATCAGCACGCAGGCGTTCGTCAACGTCCGGCTGGGGCGGCGGGGGATCGACCTGCTTGCGGATCTCGCGGTCGAGGACGCACTCACGGGCCTGCTCGCACAGGACGAGCACAGCGACCTCCGACAGGTCCACGGCGTCGACGCCCGCGGGAGTGGCTTCGCGCACACAGGCGAGGACTGCGACGAGTGGGCTGGCCACCGGGTCGAGGAGACGGTGACCGCCGCGGGCAACATGCTCGCCGGCCCGGAGACGCTCGACGCGCTCGTGGAGACGTATCGCGACGCGGACGGGCTGATCGGCGAGCGGCTTATCGCAGCACTGGCAGCTGGCCGGGACGCCGGCGGCGACGACCGGGGACACTCCTCTGCGGCCATCGCAATCAAGGCCCCTGAGACGACCGCCTACCACGATCTCCGGGTCGACCACCACGAGACGCCCATCGCGGAACTGCAGCGCGTGTACGCGGCCGCTCGTGAGGCGAGCGATGGGTTCAGCGAGGAATCGAAGCACCGCATCTTCGAGTAAACAGCCTCGGGCGCGGTGGCCCGAGGCTTTTGTTGGTTCCCTCAGCCGTGCGCTAGCACTCCCTGCTCGGCAAGCGAGCGGGATGAGGTTGGGCGGCTTACACGCCCCGACCCGGACAGACGCACCAACCGCACCTGCGGCTGGGTTTTGTGAGTCCGGTAATTCGATTCGTCGCCGTCGAGCTTCGCCTTCTCGCGCCACGCGATGTTCACCGACGCATTCCGGTCAGCGTGATCCTGCACCACGTCACACTCGTCGTTCGTACAGTGGAACCGTCCTCCCTGCCGATACCCACGCTCACCACAGCACGAACACGTCTGCGAGTTGTAGTACGCGTCAACCGTATCCGTGGGAATCTCTCGCCACGTCGCCTTGTACGAGACGAACTTCTCGAACTTGTGGAACGGCAGTTTGTGCAATCGGCGGTTCATATACGTCCCGTACTTGATTTCGTCGCGGATGCCGCTCATATCCTCGAACACGATAACCGGATTCGAGAACTGTTCTGCGAACTCCACGGCAGCACGGGAGAGCCGATGCAACACCCACTCGGTGAATCGTTCCTCTTTGTCATCGAGTTTCCGGTGGATGCTT